>CAYVSQ010000306.1:0-8866 GCA_964453815.1 uncultured Acidobacteriaceae bacterium
GCAATTCAGGGCGCCAGTGAGGGCCGGAGGCCTTTTGAACGACTACATTGTTTCTGTACTGCTTGGGATCGTCGAAGGATTGACGGAGTTCTTGCCTGTAAGCTCAACGGCGCACCTGCGCATCGCCGAAGCGCTGCTGCACATCGACCTGACGGATGCGTTTTGGAAGATGTATACCGTCGTTATTCAGCTCGGCGCGATTCTGGCGCTGTTGCTGGTCTTTACCGCCAGGATTATCCAGTTTTTTCGCACCTTCCCGGAAGGCGAGCAAGGCGATCGCACTGTCTGGACGCATCCGATTTCACTGACCATGGTGGCCTTCGTGGTCACAGCAATTCCTTCCCTCTTACTGACAAAGATGATCAGCAAGCATCTGGAAAGCTTGCGCGTAATGGCACTCGCGCTGCTGATTGGTGGCGTGGTCATGTGGGTGGTGGATGCGTGGAGCGAACGCCGGGAGCCGAGCACGACGGACGTCGAGCAGATGTCGCTCGGGCAGGCAGTTTGGATCGGGCTTTGCCAGATTCTTTCAGCGGTATTTCCGGGAACTTCGCGATCCATGTCCACCATCACCGCCGGGCAGCTAGCTGGAATGTCGCGGCCGGCAGCGCTGGAATTTAGTTTCTTGGTCTCTATCCCCGTCATGGTGGCGGGGACGGGCTACGAATTGCTGAAGACACTGCACCCAGGTCATCATCACGCGGCAGAGGCTGAAGCGATTACGCCGCTGGTCATGTCTGCTCATAACTGGATCGTCCTTCTGATCGGCTTGGTGGTGTCCTTTATCGTGGCACTAGGTGTCGTGGAGTGGTTCCTGCAGTGGGTACGCAACCATGGATTTACGCCGTTTGCTGTTTACCGCATTATTCTCGGCACTCTGCTGCTGGTTTATGGGGCAAAGCTGGCAGCTGGATAAGTTGACCGTTGCGAGATCGATTCCCCCACCGCATTTTCTCCAAATTTTCGCCTGTCCTCTGGGATAATAGAGTTGCTCTGGGGTTCTTGACTGTGTAAGCCGTCTCGGACGGCGTGCACCGTATTGTGCCCTGATGAAACCCCTTAAACTGGTTACTACCCCGACGCGCAATCGTCGCCTGAATGAGTTAATTGGGCTGCTGATGTTGGTCGCCGCGGTCCTTCTTCTTCTCGCTCTCATCTCCTATCGCCCCACCGACCCCTCGCTCAACACGGTTGGCGGGTACGCAGTCGGCCGACCCGCGCACAACTGGACCGGGCTCATCGGCGCGTGGATCAGCGATCTGCTGCTGCAACTGGAGGGTGTCACCGCGTTCTGCCTGCCGCTGCTGGCCGGCGCGCTGGGATGGGCCTGGCTGCTCTCGCGCCCCGCTGGTTCGCCCGGGGCTAAACTCATCGGGATTGTGCTCTGCCTGGTCTTCGCTCCAGCGCTGACTGGCCTGCTGCCCGGACATCTACGTTTCATGTACGGTCTGCCCATCGAGGGGCTTACCGGCCGGCTGGCCTCCGACGCACTTGTGCAGTGGCTGAATTTCCCCGGAGCATGCGTCGTCGCCGTCAGTATGGTCGCCATTGCCCTCTACCTTTCGACCACATTCAGCTTCAATACCGCGCGCGAATGGCTGGCTGCCCGTTTCGCGTTTCTCTTCGCCTGGCGCGACCGCTGGGTAAACTGGCGCGCGGCACGTGCCCGGGCAAAGGAATTGAAGACGGAGGCGCGGATGGAAAAGATCCGCGCAAAAGAATTAGACAAAGCGCGCAAAGCCGCGGCAAAGATGGAAAAGAGCGAGCGAAGGAACGGCGCTCGTATCACGGAAACCGAAGGCGACGACGATTCCAACAGTCACCGTCAGCGAGGTTTCGCCGAGATGTTCTCCGACGCTTCGGCACAGCAAAGCGTGTGGGGGCAGATGCCGCGCGCGACCGTTTCCGAGCCCGAGCCGGAACTCGAGCCTGCTGTCGAGCCGTCTCCGCCAGCATTGAAACCGCAACTGGTGGCACGGCGGGAGGTCCCGCAGGCGCGGCAGGAACCCACATTCGATCATCAGAACATTGCCGTCCGCGAACGGGCCGATGCCGAGGCCCGCACTGTGACGGTAGCTCCAAAATCAGTAAGCGGATTCAAGCTGCCGCCGAGCACCCTTCTGCACCGCAGCGAAGATACGCAGATTGTTCGCGAGGATGCCTTACGCATCGAGGCTCAGGTTCTGGTGGAGAAGTGCGCGGAGTTCGACGTGCTCGGCCAGATAGTCCAGATCAATCCGGGCCCGGTGGTTACGACCTTCGAGTTTCGTCCAGAGGCCGGCGTGAAGTACAGCCGCGTGACTGGGCTCGCGGAGGATCTGTGCCTGGCGATGCGCGCGGAGAGCATCCTCATCGAGCGTATGGCCGGCAAGAGCACAGTCGGCATTCAGGTGCCGAACCACGACCGCGAGACCATCTGGCTGCGCGACGTGATCGAAGCGGAGAATTTCCGCAACGCAAAGAGCAAATTGACTCTGGCGATGGGGAAAGACATCAATGGGCGCATTGTTACGGCAGATCTCACCACCATGCCTCACGTGCTGATCGCCGGCTCGACAGGCAGCGGCAAATCGGTCGCGATCAATGCGATGATTATGTCCGTGCTCTACAAGGCGACGCCCGCTCAGGTGCGGCTCATCCTCGTCGACCCCAAGCGCGTGGAACTGGGCATGTATGAGGGCATTCCGCACCTCTTCACGCCGATCATCACCGAGCCAAAGCTCGCGGCAAATGCGTTGCGCAACGCTGTTCGCGAGATGGAGCGGCGACTCAAGCTGCTCGCTTCCCGCAGCGTGCGCAACATCGATCAATACAACAAGCTCTTTGAAAACGGCACGCCCAGCCTCTTCGACGATACGCCGGACGAAGAGCCACTGCCCTACATCATGATCATCATCGATGAGCTGGCCGACCTGATGATGCTTGACAAGGCGAACGTGGAAGAGGCCATCACACGGCTGGCGCAGATGGCCCGCGCTGTGGGCATTCACCTGGTTCTGGCAACGCAGCGGCCTTCGGTGGATGTGATTACTGGACTGATCAAAGCAAATGTTCCCACGCGCATGTCGTTTCGGCTGGCGACGAAAGTGGATTCACGCACCATTCTCGACTCGAACGGGGCGGAGTCTTTGCTAGGACGCGGCGACATGCTCTTTCTCCCTCCGGGCACTTCAAGGCTGCAGCGCGTGCATGCGCCATTCGTCACGGAAAAAGAAATCGCCGCGGTTACAGATTTCTGGAAGACGCAGGGTCACGCCGAATATGTTCAAGGTTTCCTCGAAGCTCCGAAAGATGCCAGTGGACGCGATACTGATATGGGCGAAGAAAGCGACGACGGGAACGACGAACTCTTCCAGGATGCGGTACGCCTCGTGCTCGAGTTCGGCAAGGCCTCCACTTCCCTTCTCCAGAGACGTCTACGGATCGGTTATGGTCGCGCCGCGCACCTGATCGACCTGATGGAGCGCGATGGAATCGTGGGCCCGGCGGAGGGAACAAAACCCCGTGAAATCCTCAAACCACCGGACTGGCTGAACGAAATGGAAGCTACATTACGGTAGAAAAGCGCACCGATTTAGAGGCCGCGCTTTTTCTACTGAACCTGCTCCGATCTGAAATACATCAAGTAAGACGTGGAATCAGTTATGCTTACTCGCCAGTTGACCGCAAACTTGGTTCAGGCGTAAGACGGATGCCTCACGAAACAAACGACGCGACGAAACACCGTAGGGTGATGGTCATCGATGACGATGCTCTCAGCCTCTCCGTTATCTGTCTGCTTCTTAAATCGGACGGCTACGAGGTGGTAACGGCCGCGGATGGAGCAGAGGCGATCAAAATACTCGGCGAAATGCCGCAGGGTGCGCTGCCCTTCGTCTTGCTGGTAGATCTGCGAATGCCCGGGATCTGCGGACTTGATCTCGCAGTTGCGCTCCGGGCGGCAGCTCAGCAGGCGACCCTGCTGGCCATGAGCGCCACTCCCGACGTCGCGGAAGGCTATGACGGTTTTTTGGAAAAGCCGCTCGATCTTACGACGCTGCGACGGGCGTTGGAGTTGCAGAGGAGCGTCCCGGCGCAGGCCATGGCAACCGACCAGCAGTCGGTGCTGGACGAAGCGGTCTATAAAAAATTCCTGGGCATGATGCCCCGAGAGGCAGTAAGTGAGATCTATGAGGTATGTCTCAACGACGCGCGCACGCGCGTCGTAGAAATGCGCAGCGCACGCGCGGCGAACGACCTGGCCTCCATACGCCGGATAGCCCACACCCTCAAAGGAGGGGCGGGGATGGTAGGCGCTCAAAAACTGGCGGCGGCGGCGGCCGAGTTGGAACTGGGAGACTACCGAAAAGAGAATATCTCTGAATTGATAGACAATTTATTGTTCTGTTGTGACGAGTTACAGCGTATCCTATTGACCAAGTTATGATTATGACCCCCGCGACGAAACAAGCCAAAAGCCCGCCTCCCTCGAGCACACAACGCCCAGCTCCAGCCATCCGGATTCTGTTGGCAGACGATCATCCGGTCGTCCGCATCGGTGTACGCAACATGCTGCAGGCCGACCCGGCATTTACCGTGGTCGGCGAGGCTGGAGACGGCGACGAGGCCATTACCCAAACACTCGAGCTGCTGCCAGATATTCTATTGCTCGATCTCTCCATGCCACGTCTTCCCGGACTGGAGGCGATGCGTGCCATCATGAGCGGCTCGCCCACGGTCAAGATCATCCTGTTGACCAGCACCATCACCGTACAGCAGATCATTGAAGCTCTGCAGATCGGCGCGCGCGGCATCGTGCTGAAAGACGCCCTAACCGATCACCTCACCAGCTCTATCCGCACGGTCGCCTCCGGCGATTACTGGATCGGTGGCCGCAGGGTCGTGAATTTGGTCGGGGCATTGCACGAACTGATGAAGCAGGCGGCTGTGCCCGAACGCAAAACCTTCGGTCTCACGCCGCGCGAAATGCAAGTGGTGGGCTGCATTGTCGAGGGCTGCAGCAACCGCGATATCGCCAAACAGTTCGGTCTGAGCGAAGAGACGGTCAAGCGGCACCTCTCAAATACCTTCGATAAGACTGGCGTCTCGACCCGGCTCGAGCTGGCGATGTTTGCCATTGCTCACAGATTGGTTGCCCTGCAGGACTGATTTTATCTGCGAAAAATGCGTTCTTTTTTTTCCGCCCGTACCTTTGATTGTGGGCTACCTTCCATCTAACTCCGAAGCACCCATCTCTGGCGGTGAGCAGTTGAAGCCAACGTCGAGATTGCTTGCGGTACCCTTCCGATTCCTATCATGGAGCGACGAAGGGACAAAGCGCTGAAGGAGCTTAGGAAGATGAACAATCCCCAGTTAGTGACACTCTTTATCTGCGCCGTTTGTGGCATTGCAGGCGCGCAGGAGATGAATCCCACTGCCACACAGCAATGGCCTCAGGAGCACCGGCAACAGCCGCAGGCTGAGACGCGAGATGGCGAGTCCGTTTACGTCTACAAAATTACGGTTGTTGGCCGAGACATTCCTGCTATCAACTATTTCCATCGGAGCGGCCCCACAAAGATTGGCTTTGAGGGCACGAGCCTGCTCGCACAGGGCAGAGGTTCCGCCACGGTTGAAAGCCGGCGCGGCCGCATGGTTATTGACGCGAAATTTGAAGGCCTTGTTCCGGCCAATAGTTTCGGCGTCGAGTATCTTACGTATGTTCTGTGGGCGATCACTCCCGAGGGCCGTCCTACAAACCTTGGTGAGGTGCTGCCCGCGGGATCGAAGAGCGAAATTACCGTCACCACGGACTTGCAGACGTATGGTTTGATCGTAACCGCTGAACCTTACTATGCCGTCACGATGCCCAGCGATGTCGTTGTCCTCCAGAACTACCCCCTCCAGGATAAGACGCAGGGCATTATCGAGCAGGTGAATGCGCACTTCTCCCTCTTACCACGAGGCGCTTATTCCCAGACCGCAGGGCAGCATACAGTCTTGCGTCCTATCACACGTGATGAACAGTCTCCGCTCGAACTCTATGAAGCGATCAACGCTGTACAGATCTCTGAAGCCGCCGGAGCAAATAAATATGCTGCGGATACTCTGATGACAGCCAAACAGGACCTGCGGAATGCGCAGGACATGGACAGCCACGGGAAGGAGCGCAAACAGGAGATCACCTATGCGCGCGAGGCAGTTCAGGCCGCCGAAGATGCTCGCATCATGGCCATCCGCAAGATGAAAGCCGAGGATGAGCAGCATCAGCGAGAAGCCAGCGAGCAGGCCATCCAGCAATCGGCCCTCGCGGCACAACAAGAGGCTACGCAACGCGCCGAGGCCGATGCTCGTGCTGCTGAAGCAGAAGCCGCAGCCCAAAGGGCCCGTGCAGATCAGGCGGCGGCGCAGCAACAGGCAAGACAGGCGGTGGACCAAACCGAGCGAATGCGTGAGCACCTGAGGGAGCAACTGAATGCAGTATTAACAACTCGCGAGACTGCTCGAGGGCTTATCGTCAACATGTCCGACGTGCTCTTCGACTTCAACCAATACACTTTGAAACCGGGTGCTCGCGAAAAACTGGCAAAGGTTTCCGGCATCCTGTTGTCCTATCCCAACCTCAAGCTTCAAGTGGAGGGCTACACGGATAACATTGGCTCAGAGGAATACAACCAGAAGCTCTCGGAAGAACGGGCTGATTCCGTCCGAGATTATCTGGTAGCCCAGGGCGTTGGGCAGCCCAGTATCAGCGCTGCCGGTTATGGCAAGAGCGATCCTGTGGCCGACAACTCTACCGATTCGGGCCGCGCGCAGAATCGTCGCGTGCAGCTCGTGGTGTCGGGCAATGCCATTGGCGTACATGAGAGTGCTCCGTCGGCAAGCGGCGGCGAATCGATGAACCAGGTTCCCCCTCAGGCACCTCCGCAGCAGCCCTATGCCACCGGTGTATCCAACGTTCCGCAACAGTAACGTTGTTTTCCCGCTCAAATCGAATGGCCGCTCCTTCACCAGCGGCCATTCTTTTGTAGGCCACTTCTGGCTTCTGTTAATCCAAAATAATTAAGGACGAGGGAGATCCGTATGAGAATTGCATTTCTTGGACTTGGGAAAATGGGCAGCACTGTTGCACGGCATCTCTTGAATGCCAACCATGAACTTACCGTGTGGAACCGGACGGTCGCACATGCCGAACCGCTCAGGGAGCTCGGCGCAAAAGTAGCGACTTCGCCATCCGAAGCAGTTGCTATCTCGGAAGTCACTTTCACCATGGTGATGGACGACGCGGCACTCGAAGATGTGATGTTCACTGCGAACGCTCTCAACGCGATGCCACCGGATAGTATTCACCTTTCACTCAGCACCATCAGCGTGAGGCTTTCAGACCGTCTTACCGAGGCACATCGTGCGGCGGGCGGCCATTTTGTGGCCGCGCCTGTCTTCGGACGGCCCGATGTAGCTGAGGAGGGTCGCCTATGGACAGCTGCCGCCGGCGAGCCGCAGGCCATCGCGAAGATTCGGCCCTTGCTCGAAACCTTCAGCCGCGGCGTCACCGTCGTTTCCGAAAAGCCTTCAGGCGCTCATGCGCTCAAGTTGGGCGGAAATTTTCTGATTACCGCCATGATCGCATCGCTATCGGAGAGCCTGGTATATGCCGAGGCTTCGGGCATTGAGCCCCGGCTCTTCCTCGAGACCATCAACACCGCCCTTTTTCAATCGCCTTTCTACCAGAACTACGGCAAGATCATGCTCGATCCTCCGGAACACGCTGGGGGAACCATCGCGCTCGGCGAAAAGGACATCCTGTTGTTCCGTGAGGCTGCGAGATCCGCCGGGGTGACGACGCCTTTGGCGGATACCTTTGAAGAGCACCTTCAAAGGGCAATCGACGCCGGCATGAAGAATGAGGACTGGGCTGCGGGCTACTATCGTCTCACGCAAAGCATGACGCGCAGCGCCCCATAACTTACGATATCTCCATGGGAAAACTGGACGACTCTGTTGTCTTTATTACGGGTGCAAGCGCAGGCATTGGCGAAGCGTGCGCCTTCGCATTTGCTACGGAGGGTGCGCGGCTTCTGCTCGCGGCCCGGCGAATCGATCGCATAGAAGAAGCTAAACCAAAACTGCTCGCGGCAGGCGCAACCGATGTGCATCTCTTTTCACTCGACGTTCGCGACTACAAAACAGTCGAAAGCGCCATCGCTGGCCTGCCTATCGAATGGCAAGCCATCGATATCCTCGTGAACAACGCAGGATTGAGTCGCGGCCTGGACAAACTGTACGAAGGCAAGATTCAGGACTGGGACGAGATGATCGACACCAACGTCAAAGGTTTGCTCTACGTAACGCGGGTGGTTGTGCCAGGCATGGTTCAGCGCGGCAAAGGGCATGTCATCAGTCTTGGATCGACGGCTGGCGAGATAACCTACCCGAACGGCGCCGTCTATTGCGCGACCAAGGCAGCGGAACGCGCCATCAGCGATGGTTTGCGCGAGGATGTTTTAGGAACACCGGTGCGCGTCACGAGCATCGATCCTGGCATGGTAGAAACCGACTTCAGCCTGGTGCGCTTCCATGGAGACGCTGAACGCGCCGCCAAGGTTTATCAGGGACTTGTTCCGCTCACGCCCGCCGATGTCGCCGATGCAATTGTCTGGTCAGCAACCCGTCCGGCCCACGTCAATATTGCCCGCGTCGTGATGACGCCGATCGATCAGGCAAATTCGCTTCTCTTTAATCGCAAACCCCAATGACAGGAAACAAACTGCGTTACGAAATTGCCCGGAGGCGCTCTTCGATGTCGGAAAGAGCAGCATTCAAAGCGGCGCGGCGGTGCGGATTGGAAGTGCGTTCATCCAATATTCGCTCGCGCTGCAGTTCCAAA
>CAYVSQ010000307.1:0-14061 GCA_964453815.1 uncultured Acidobacteriaceae bacterium
TGTTGTTCAAGGTAAGTGCGGCCCAGGAAGTAGTGCACCAGAGGAAGATCCGACCGCGCTGCTGCGGCGGCGTGAAACTCTGCCAGAGCCTTGTTGGTATCGTCCTCGGCCAACCATGCTTTGCCGACATACAAGTGGAACTCCGGTGTATTCTGGCCGATCGCCAGCATCTGGTCAAAGGCCCGCTTCTGCAGCGCGGAGTTTGAGGATTTGCTGGCCGCGATACTCAGCACATAGAGGTAATTCAAGTTGGACGCCTCTTTCGCCCAGAGTGGCGCGAGGGTGTCGGTGGCCTCTTTGTATTGATTCGTAAAGAAATAACAAAGCCCCAAGAGATATCTAGCCTGCAGCGATTCGGGTGCCCGGTGCAAGGCTGCGGAAAACGGTTCGACAGCCGCAGCAAAATCGTTCTTCCGATAATAGGCAAGCCCGATGTTCAGTCGAATGCCAGCCTCATCCGGAGACAGCGTTTCAGCTTTATGCAGTTCGACCAGGGCGTCATCCCAACGTTTTTCCCTCATATAGGCGACACCCAGATTGACATGGGCCGCACTCGACTTTGGATCCAGCGCGATCACGCGGCGAAAGTTTTCCTCGGCGAGCGAAAGGTGGCCGCTCTGCATGGCCTCCTTGCCTTCGTGGAAGATAGCTGCCGGGTCAGGCGCAGAGGCGACGGGGTTTTGCCCTGAGCCGAATCCTAACAAGAGAAGCGGCGATGATACGTCTGGGATGATCTCAAGATGTTGAGCTGCACCCGCCAATGATCCTTGCGATAAACAAAGGAGCAGCAGTAAGCGACCTTTATCTCGAATATTCAAAGGTTTTATGTCATTCCTCAAGCAGTCTACCTACTAAAGGGTATCCTGGCCCGCTCCCAAAGCG
Organism: uncultured Acidobacteriaceae bacterium; assembly: GCA_964453815.1. GTDB lineage: Bacteria > Acidobacteriota > Terriglobia > Terriglobales > Acidobacteriaceae > Silvibacterium. The sequence continues at coordinate 883 of CAYVSQ010000307.1, forward strand.
TGGACATGATGAAATGATAGGAAAACTTTCCCTTGACAACATATTCAAACGATTTAATACTTCCCAGATACTACGCAAGAGAGCAACGAAACGAAGGCTCCTCTGCGAGTAAAGCCGGTCGTCAGTTTTGATGGAGGCGTTGTCACCCATGTGTAGCGAGAATCGTTCCGTAGAGAATCCCCAATCTTCTGCGCTTCCCCCCGTTCAGCTGAGCAGCAACAGGAAGCATGTGGCGGCATCCCCCGCACAAACTCTTCTCTACCTTCTGCTTGGACTGTGCCTCGCGCTGCCGTGCTCGCTATTCGCCCAGCAGTCCGGCGCGATCAACGGAGCGGTCACCGATGAGAGCGGCGCAGTCGTCGCCAACGCTCAGGTGACGGTCACCAACACCGCACAAGGCACGGTCTTCAAGACGGTCACAAACAGTGCCGGCGAATACGCAGCACCGGCGCTACAAGCGGGGACCTACAATCTCCAGATAACGGCACCGGGGTTCAAGACGTTCCAGGCAAACGGAATCGTACTCCGCGTCTCGCGTACCGAACGCGTTGACGCCAAGCTGGAAGTCGGATCCGTGACTGCGGAAGTCAGCGTGACCGGTAGTGATCTTGGCACGGTGCAGACCGAGTCTCCGGAAATTTCATTCACGATCACCGGCAAACAAATCACCCAGCTGGTGTTGAATGGCCGCAACTTTACCCAACTAGTCACCCTTTCTCCCGGCGTGACCAATCAGACTGGGCAGGATGAAGGGGAAACCGGGGTGGCCGGCAGCGTCGAGTACAGCATGAACGGCGGGCGGACCGAGTACAACAACTGGGAGTTGGACGGCGCGAGCGTCATGGACAACGGCAGCAACGCCACCCTCAACGTCTATCCAAATGTTGACGCCATCGCGGAAACCGAGGTGCTTACCTCCAACTATGGCGCGCAATATGGCCGGAACGCTTCCGGCACGGTCGTAGCGCAGACCAAGTCCGGCACCGAGCACTTTCATGGCAATGTCTTCGAGTTCCTGCGCAACGATGTCTTCAACGCGCGCAACTATTTCGAAACAACGGTGCCGACCTACAAGAAACACGACTATGGATTCACCATCGGCGGTCCCTTCATTATCCCAAGGCTTTATAACCCGGCAACCAGGAGGACCTTCTTCTTCTTCTCCCAGGAGTGGCGCCATGAGAACGTGCCCGGAACAGTCTTTAATCAGCCGGTGCCTTCAGACGCGGAGCGCACCGGCAACTTTACCGACCTGTGTCCCGACCCGACCGGCAGTTTTGCGAATTGCCCGACTATTCCTGGGAGCGGAGGCCAGTTTTACCCCAATAATCAGGTCCCGGTCGACCCCAATGGCCAGGCACTGCTGGTCCTGATCCCCCCTGCTAATGTTGGCTCTGGCGCTTCTTCGATCTTCCAGGCATCTCCGTCGCAACTGACGACAAACAGTGAGCAGCTGTTCCGTATCGACCATGTTTTCAACGACAAGTTTCGCGGCTTTTACCGCTTCATCTATGATTCGTGGGCCACAGTGAGTTCCTCTCCGACCTTCCAAGGAAACGCATTTCCTACTGTGCAAAACAGCTTTGACGGCCCGGGCATCGATATGATTGCCAATCTGACGTACGACGCTACTCCCACCCTGGTGAACGAGTTCGTCGCTGACTACACGACCGATCACATCACGCTCCTCAACATTAGTACCGGCATAGGCCGGGAAAATTTTGCACCTGGCGGATTCTTCAGTAACGGCTACGGGGGGGTATTGCCTTCGATCATACTTACGGGGGGGACGGCGTATAGCGGTGGCTTTACGGTGAATACCGGATACTTCCCTTGGAAGAACTCCAATCCCACTTATACATTTCGCGACAGTCTGACCAAAACACTCAATAAACAAACCCTTCTTTTTGGCGGCAGTTTCATTGCCGCGCAGAAGAATGAGCCGAGCACCGGAAACAATCAGGGTACGTTGACCTTCAGCACCTCATCCGCAGTGACCACCGGCAATGCCTTCGCCGATTTGTTAACCGGGGGTATCGGGCAGTTCTCCCAGACCTCAGCGCAACCCAAGTACTACAACCGATTCAAGATCTTCGAGCCCTATTTCCAAGACAACTGGCGAGCGACCCCGAAACTGACGCTCAATCTCGGCCTGCGGGTGAGCATGTTCGGAACGTACAGAGACATCAGCAACCAGTCAGGCAACTTTGAGACCGCGAGGTGGAGCGCCGCAGCAGCGCCGATTATCGACGAGGACGGGTCGATTACCGGTCAAGGGGGGGCCATCGTACCGGGGTCAGGCGACATCTTCAACGGGGTCGTGCAATGCGGCCTCAACGGCGTTTCTCAAAGCTGCATGAGCGGGCATCTTTTCAATCCCGCGCCGCGTCTCGGCTTTGCGTATGACGTCTTCGGCGATGGGAAGCTCTCGGTTCGCGGCGGATACGGCATTTTCTTCGAGCACACGAACGGCAATGAGAGCAACACTGAAGCGCTGGAGGGTACGGCGCCGGTGGTGCAAACTCCCAACCAATTTAACCTTGCTGCCTACAACCAGATCGGTGGAGCGGGACTGGAATTCCCGCTGAGCCTGGTTGCTATTCCCACACATGCCACCTGGCCCTACGTTCAGCAATACAATCTCGCTGTGCAGGGGGAACTGCCAAGCCACATCGTTGCGCAAGTGGCCTATGTTGGGAGCCTGGGACGGCATCTACCCATTCGCACGGAGCTGAATCAGCTCCAGCCGCTGTTGCCGCCGCAGAACCCATACGGACCTGGCCAGGCTATTTCGGCCGCCGATTGCTCCAGCATCTCTGGCACCGCCGCCTCCGGTTATACCGGCACGGCGAATGGTCAACCGGTTAGCGGAACGGTTGCGGCCCATCTGGCCATAGCCTGCGGAACCTCCGCGGACCCGTCTCGCCCATTCTACGGCATCAGCGGCATTACGAACATTAGCAATATCGGCAGTTCGACGTACGACGCTCTACAGGTCGGAGTCACCAGGTATTTCGGCCACCTCAATGGAAGTCTGGCATATACCTATGGCCACTCGATCGACACCGGGTCGGACGGATCGGTCACCGAGATCGTCAACGCCTTCAACCCGCAATTCAGCCGGGCGAGCTCAAACTTCGACGAGCGGCATGTGCTGGAATTGAGCCTGGTCTATGACCTTCCTTTCTTCACGCAGCCCGGATTGCTGCATACACTGCTCGGAGGATGGCAGATCTCCGACCTGACCAGCTTCCAGTCAGGGATGCCGTTCAGCATAGTGAATACTCAGAATGCCGATAATGCGGGCACTGGAAACACGGTCAGCAACAATGGCCAAAGTCTGGTCTCGGGCTTTACGGGATCCGTCCAGTCCTACCCCGACATCGTAGGGCCGATTCACGGTCCGGCGGCGATCCGGCATCCCGCCGGAGTGCAGGGACCACGACTCTTCAACAGCGATGCCTTCGCCGCGCCACAGGGGCTTACGTATGGCAACGCCGGTCGCAACGTTCTCACCCTGCCTCATCGGACAAATTACGATATGGGCCTCTTCAAGAACTTCGCCGTCCACGAAGAAATGCACTTCGAGTTTCGCGCCGAGGCATTCAACATCTTCAACCATACGCAGTGGAGCGCCATCGACAACGCCGCCTGTTACGGCGCGGACAATTGCTCGGCCTCCACATTCTTGACGCCGGTTGCCGCCCACAACCCCCGTATTCTGCAACTGGGGGCGAAGTTTGTCTTCTAACCAAGCGAATGCTACGCATCAGGACCCACGCAGTATGCAGTTAGGATTGAAGTTCACTTCTTAGGCTGATCCAGGCCAGCCCGCACGCGGATGGGACAGAAATATATCTGGTCTGTTCGCGAGCGGCGCTCGCTGCTTGCTCGCCCTATCGTTCACTGAGGAATTCTCGATGCCTGCCGAGTCCACCGTAAGCGCCAGCAAGGCTACGCTCAAGCGCAGCCTTGGCTATTGGGACCTGGTGCTCTTCGGCATCATCCTCATTCAGCCGACAGCCCCCATGCCGAGCTTCGGCGTCATTTATACCGAGGCGCATGGACATGTGGTGACCGCCATTCTCTTCGCGATGGTCGCCATGTTGTTCACTTCCATCAGCTACGGCCGTATGGCGCGCATGTATCCGCAGGGCGGTTCGGCATTCATGTATGTGGGCCGCGAGCTGCATCCCAGCCTCGGCTACCTGACCGGCTGGTGCATGGCCATGGATTACATCCTGAATCCACTGATCTGCACCATCTGGTGCGGCAGGGCGGCAGGGAATTTTCTTCCCGGCATACCGTATGTAGCCTGGGCCATTTTCTTTGCGGCGCTGTTCACGTTGTTGAACCTCAACGGCGTAGAGACTTCCGCGCGAATCAACACCATGATGGCCGCTGCGCTGGGCGTCGTCATTGTACTCGTGGCGATTTCGATCATCCGTTACCTACTTCATCTTCCTCAGCAGCCATCGTCGTTTTACACGACGCCGTTCTATGACCGTTCAACTTTCTCTTCATCTGCACTGTTTCGAGGAACATCGATTGCAGTACTCACCTACATTGGCTTCGATGGCATCTCCACACTCACAGACGAGGCGAAGCACCCGGAACGCAATATTCCCCGCGCCATCGTTGCCACATGCTTCATCACCGGCGTGCTGGCGTCGATAGAGGTGTATCTCGGCCAGCTCGTCTGGCCACGCGGAGCGGCGTTTCCTAATATCGACACCGCGTATGTCTTCATTGCCGGGCGTGCCGGCGGCCCGATCATGTTCGCCATTGTGAACGGCGCGCTGCTTCTGGCCACAATTGGATCGGGCATGGCATCGCAGCTTGGCGCGGCGCGGCTGCTACTAGTCATGGGACAGGATGGAGCCATCCCCAAACGCTTCTTTGGCGCTATTCATCCCAGGAACCGCATTCCTCGAAACAATGTGCTGATGGTTGGAGCGATTTGCCTGGGAGGCGCTTTGATCTTCAGCTACCAGCTTGGAACGGAGCTGCTGAACTACGGCGCATTGCTCGCATTCATGGGAGTCAACGTTTCCTCCGCCGTCCTCGGATGGCGTCAGGGTCGAGGTTCACAGTGGCTTCCCATCCTGATTTCTCTCCTGGGATTCGCGGTCTGCTTATTCATCTGGATGAACCTGGGTCCGCTGGCTCGAATCGTGGGAACGGCGTGGGCTTTGTTTGGACTGGCCTTTTGGCTGTGGTACGGACGAAAAGCGGGACGAAATAAGGAGGTCCGCGCTTGAACCGCTTCGACATAACGCTTGCGGGCGAGGCAAATCTCGATTTGTTGTTCTATGGCCTCCCAGACGATCTGCCTGCGGACCGAGAATTCATCGCTAACAGCATGGCACTAACTCTCGGCGGGTCGCCGGCCATTACCGCGCACAACCTGGCGGCGCTTGGCAGCCGGACGGGCTTCATCACTGCGGCATCGGACGATCTCTTCTCGTCGATGTGCATCCGCGATCTCACCGAGGCTGGCGTCGACCTGTCCAGCGTCGTCAGGCCCAACAATGTCGCCAACACAGGAGTCAGTGTATTGCTGCAGCATCGCAATTCGCGCCGTACTCTCACGTATCCAGGTAATACTCCCAACCTACGGTTTGAAGACTTGGATCTTAAGTATCTTGCCTCCTCGCGTCATTTCCATCTTTCGTCATATTTCTTGCAGGAAGGGCTCCGCAAGGACGTGCCGCGTCTCTTCGCACATCTCAAGCGGAAAGGACTCACGATTTCTGTCGATCCGAACGACGACCCGCTGGGAGCCTGGGGAGATTCATTTCTCGAAATCCTGAAGCACGTCGATGTGTTCATGCCGAACGAGCGCGAAGTATGTGAGATGATGCGCGACTCCGATGCTGACCGGGCGATTCGAAGGCTCGCAAATATAGTCCCCCTGCTGGTGGTGAAGCGCGACGTGCGCGGAGCTCTTGCCGTTGAAGACGGTCGGCGCTACGAATCGGACGCCGTCCCCGTCGATTCCATGGATGCAATCGGCGCAGGAGACAGCTTCAACGCGGGTTTCCTCCACGGATTCATAAAGGGCTGGCCTTTGGACCGTTGCCTGCGCTTTGGCAACCTGACTGGCGCCTATTCGACGACCGCTCCAGGCGGCATCGAGGCGTTTCGCAATCGTGCACGGCTCGATGAATTCCTGTCGACGCATTCGCTTGTGGACGCAGGGCGCTAACTGCGGCTCGACGGAGGATCGACCAACCCGTACACTATCCTCGGTCAGGAACAATATGGAAGCCAACGAAGCCCAGGAACTCAAAGAACAAAGCGAAGAAGCTAAGAAGGATGCCAGCCTACGTCCGGTGAGCTTTACCATGAGTGTGCTGGCCGTGCTGGTGGCTATTACCACTGTGCTAGGCCATCGCACCCACACCGAGGCAGTACTTGATCAGGCGCGGGCCAGCGACCAATGGAACCTTTACCAAGCGAAGAAGAACCGGCAATACGATACCGAACTAACCGCCGATCTGCTTGGAGCCCTGCCGATCCGGGACCAGGCGAGCGCGAACAAGGTGACTGACGGCTACAAATCCCACCTACAAAAATGGAATGACGATCTCGCTGAAGAAGAGAAGCAGGCGAAGGAGAGCGAGGCTGAGGTACGCAAAGCCGAGCGCCACGCCAATCGCTTCGACCTGGGCGAGGCGTTGCTCGAAATCGGCCTGGTGATCACTTCGATCACCCTGCTCACGCGTCAGCGGGCTTACTGGGGCCTCGGCATGGCATTTGGAGCAGTCGGTCTCGGCATTGCGGCATGGGCCTTCTTCATCCGATAGCCGAACATCTTATGGAGCCCTCGACCTAAAACAACCGTTCGTCCCCTCGTATAAGCTTTACGGGAAAGGATCGCCGACATTCCATGAAACCCTTTGTTCGCCAGGCTATTCTTGCCGGCCTCCTGACCCTGCTTGGCTCCGTTCCGCTATGCGCGCAAGAAATAACACCGGTCATTGCCGTCAACCACGGCCCGAATGGCGCCGAGCAGCAGCAGAAACATTACGTCGTGATGGTTTCGCTCGATGGCTTTCGTTACGACTATGCAAAAAAGTATGGTGCGAAGAATCTTCTGGCGCTTGGCGCAAAAGGCGCCAGTGCCCCGGACGGCATGATTCCTTCGTATCCTTCGCTGACTTTTCCGAACCATTACACACTCGTTACCGGGCTTTATCCCGAACATCACGGCATCGTGGCCAACAGCTTCTACGATCCGAATCGGAAGCAGACCTATTCCTTGCGCGATGCCAAAACGGTCACAGATGGCTCATGGTATGGCGGCGTGCCGTTGTGGTCGCTCGCTGAGAAGCAAGGAATGCGCAGCGCTGCTTTTTTCTGGCCGGGCTCGGAGGCGGAGATTGCCGGTGAGCGCCCCAGCTACTATCTCCATTTTGACAACAAGATCGACGACAACAAGCGGATTGATCAGGTGCTGGCTTGGCTCAAGCTGCCAGAGGATCAGCGTCCACACTTCATCACGCTCTATTACTCGGACGTGGACCATGCCGGACATGAGCATGGCCCCGACAGCCCGGAGGTAGAACACGCCGTGAAGCACGTAGACGAACTGATCGCCCGGCTCGAAAAAGAACTCGACGCGCTCCATCTACCTATCGATCTCATCGTGGTTGCCGACCATGGCATGGAGCGCGTGCAGGGCGACTGGATCACCCTCGACAAATATGTTTCGCTCGACGGTTCTGAGACCGCCGGCGCTCTGCTTTATCCGCCCACCGAAGCCGATGCCACGCGTATCTATAAGAAGCTCAGAGCGGCCGACGCCGGTTTCCTCGTCTACCGTCGTGCCCAGGTGCCGGCTGAGCTGCACTACAACAGCAATCTGCGTGAGGGAGACCCGATTGTAATTGCCAAGGGCCCATACATGATCCGCGCGCACGCTCCGCCCGCGGGACAGGCTGATAATCCCCCACCAACAGGCGAACATGGGTACAACCCCAACGAAATGACCTCGATGCGCGCCATCTTTTTCGCGAAGGGCCCCGACATTCTCCCAGGAACTACGGTGAAGCCTTTCGAGAACGTGAATGTCTTTCCGGTTGTGGTCAAGATTCTTGGCCTGCAGAGTCCAAAAGTCGACGGCAGTCTCAACGTACTCTCTCCCATCCTTGTACCCTCATTATTGACAGACGAGGCCGAGCGTTAGAAATGGCATTCTTCCTCGGCTTCGACGCGGGCGGCACCAAGACGACGTGCGCATTGGCTCAGGACACACACGTGCTTGCGCGCGACGCTGGCGGAAGCATCAAGCCTCTGCGGGTGAGTATCGAGCACGCGGGGCAAAACCTGGCCGCGTTGCTCGGAGAAATCGTAAAGCAGAGCGGTGTCGATCTCGGCAACATTTCCGCTTCCTGCATCGGAACCGCGGGTGTGCGGTTACCGCAAACCGATGGCTGGATGCGCCAGATCCTCTCGCAATACGCGAGTGGCGAAATTGTTGTCTGTGGCGACGAAGAGATCGCGCTCGACGCAGCCTTTCCGGGAGCGGCTGGAGTTCTGGCCATGGCCGGAACAGGATCGAATGTGATGGGACGCACCAGCCATGGCGAAATGCTCAACGTCGGTGGCTGGGGTCCAGCGCTCGGCGATCAGACTTCGGGTCACTGGATCGGTCACCAAGCGTTGCGCTTGGCGTGCCGCGCACGCGACTTCGGACAGCCCACGCAGATTCTGGATCGCGTCATCAAGTATTGGTCCGCGGAGACCATCGAAGAGGTTGTGAACATCGGCAATCGCACGCCTCCGCCGGATTTTTCTCAGCTCGCCCCTCTCATTGTCGAATGTGCTGAGCAAGGTGACGCAGTTGCGTTGCAGGTTCTCGAACTCGGCGGCCGTCTGCTTGGCGAAGATACAGTCGAAGCTTTCCGCCACGTTCGCAACCTCGATCCCGATGCCCCGCTTCCCGGCATCGCGTTCACCGGCAGCATCCTCGAAAAGATCGGCTTCGTACGCCAGAGCATGATCGACACCATCCGACGTACCTTGCCAAGCGCCCATATCCTGCCCGACGCAGTCGATCCGATTCAGGGAGCACTGTGGAGAGCGCGGCAGGTGATCAGGCGCTGATCTTTATGCGCTAACTAGGCAGCGCCCGTGCAGAATCGTCTCGACAACTTCATTCTTCGCCGACAGCACGGTAATGTCCGCAGCGCGTCCTACGGCGAGTGACCCTGCTTCTGATTCAAAGCCTGTCATGCGCGCCGGATTGCGGCTGGCCAGCTTCGATACATCGTCAAGGGCGGCGCCGGTGAACTCGGCGAAATTTCGCAATGCGCGATCGAGCGTCAGTGTGCTGCCGGCGAGCGTGTCTTCGCCGATGACACACTTGCCGTTGACCACCCGAACATCCAGCTCGCCAAGCTTGTAGTTGCCGTCCGGCATCCCTGCGGCGGACATGGCATCGGTGATCAGCATGGCGCGCTTCGGACCTTTTGACTTCCAGTAAATGCGCACGGCATCCGGATGCACATGCAGGCCATCGCAGATCAGTTCGGCGAAAAGATCATCATTGGCCAGCACTTCTCCGAGCAGACCAGGATCGCGATGATCGAAGCTCCGCATGGCGTTGTAGGTATGTGTGGCAGTCACAGCTCCAGCGCGAATACCAGCGCGGGCGGCTGCCGTATCCGCGTTGCTGTGTCCCATGCTCACACGCACACCCAGACCGGCGGCGTGCGCAATCACCTCTTCAGCATTGGGCAGCTCGGGAGCAATCGTCATAAGTCGAATCTTCCCCTCTGCCGCCTGCCACAAACGATCGAACAGTGCTACCGACGGAGTGAGCAACAGCGCCGCCGGGTGGGCACCCTTCTTATGCGGTGAAAGAAACGGTCCTTCGATGTGGATTCCCAGCGGCCGCGCGCCCTCTGTTTCCTGCCCGATCAGCGCGGCTATTCCTGCAAGTGATTTGAGGGTCGTGTCCATGGGAGCCGTGACCGTGGTTGCCAGATATGCGCCGACTCCATGCTGCCCAAGAAACTTTCCCACCGTCGAAAACGCCTCCGGTGTTGCTTCCATCACGTCATGACCGGCGCTGCCGTGGATGTGAATATCAAAAAACGCCGGAACCAGCGTGTGGCCATCGAAATCCAAATTCTTTCCGGAGGGTATTCCGGCATCCGCGCGTGAATCCATCCGCACGATGACGCCATCTTCGATAACGACTACGGGGTTTGCTATCGATTGGTCAGGAGTAAGCAGCCGATCGGCTGTGATCACGGTTCTCATCTTTAAATCTTCTCGCCATCCAACGGTCAACGTTCACTGGCAATGCCGTCAAGTCAAAATCTACACTGAATCGAGATGAGTAACCCTCGTATCGGATTTCACCTTTCAACCTCGGGCGGCGTTTTCAAAGCCGCCGAACGCGCCCATGAAATTGGCGCGAATACTTTTCAGATCTTCTCTTCGAGCCCGCGCATGTGGCGTCCCACGCGGATCGCCCCAGCCGACTGCGAACAGATGCGCGCCCTGCGCCGCAAATATGACTGCACGCCGCTGGTGATTCACACCAGCTACCTGGTGAACCTCTGCAGCCAGTCGCCGGAGGTCCGCGCGAAATCCGTTGCCGCCTTCCGCGGCGAAGTGGAGCGCGCGCTGGCCCTGGGCGCGGAGTATCTCGTCCTGCACCCTGGCTCGTGGCGCGGCCTCACGCGCGAGGACGGCCTCCGTCTAGCTGCCGAGTCCATCGCCGAAGCAACGGACCGCATCCGTCTCGAGGGCACCGACTTTCACATCCTGATCGAAAACACTGCCGGAGCCGAATTCTCTCTTGGCGGCAGTTTCGACCAGGTTGCCGAACTCATCGTGCGCCTCAAACCGGTGGTCCCGGTCGGGGCCTGTCTCGATACATGCCATTGTCACGTCGCCGGCTACGATCTCGTAAGTCCCGAAGGCTATGAGGAGACCGTACGCCTGATCGAGACAAGCATCGGCTTCATCGATGTTCGAGTGTGGCACACGAACGACGCGAAGGCCGCCCGCGGATCGAAGCTTGACCGCCATCAGCAGATCGGCCAAGGCACGATCGGTCTCGAGCCGTTTCGCCGCCTGCTCAACGACAAACGCTTCTCCCATTGCGCTTTCATCGCCGAAGTACCCGTCGACGAGCCGGGCGACGATGCTAAGAATGTGCAGACGCTGCGGCGCTTGGCAGCTAGTCATGATAAGGCCGCGTCTCCAGAACGGCGCCGATGACGCTATTGGGCCCCTGACACCTGCCCTTTTGCGACTGATCTTTTTGCCACCGCTCTCGCCCTTAGTCCACAAGCCAGCGGGGGATTCGTCATCTGCTTCGCAAATATACGATAGCTGACCGTTCCCGGCTGAAGGGTCGACCAGTATGCCGTGCGTGCGAATAGAGGCTTATGTTCGTCGATGATCTGCCTGGTCAGAATCTTCACGCCGCATTCCAGGTTGTTCTTCGGCTGCAGAATCGTCCTTGCCGCGTCTTTTGGGTTAAGCTTCCGGTCGGCATCCCAGTTGAAGCTGCATCCGTATCTTTTCTCGTCTTCATACGTCAACTGCAGCAATCCCTCGCTGCGAACGGTTCTTCGGGTGACCTCATCGCGCACGGCTACCGTGGGCTCTGTGTGGCGGACGCGCGTATCGGGATTAAGGCCGGCTTCGGCCCCCGCGAGCGCCTGGAAAAAATAGGCCCAGAAGGCACGCTTGTCGGCGCCTGACATCTGGTAGAAGCGCGGGCAAAACCGACGGACATCCTGAGGTACGTCCGATGACAGCATCTCCGGCGGCAGTGCCTGCTCGACGATCGCGTCCCATTGAGGATCCCAGGTGCTGCCGCCCAGTTCGATCCTCTTGGCGTCGATGGGGGTCGCTGGCGCGGGTTTTATCGCCTGCCCCGGAAGAGCCGCAGCAGCCTTCGACTCATCATGCCTGGCCCAGCCGCAAACTGGTGGAAGAAGTCCCGCGAACGCTATGAGCGTCAAATTGGTAATTGCTTTCCATCCGCCAACAGCCACTGAAAAGCCTCCTCTCTCGTCTTATCCCTGCGTAAAATGCAAGCACTATCTGCAGGACCAGTGTCTGGATGCACAGAGTAGAAGTAGTGTTGCCGCCACACTAGAGGATTCTGCGTACGAACCAGCCGAATCTTGCGATCCAGCCTGAGCTAGTGTCGCGGCTTGGTCGCCGGGCCTTGCGGGTCGGCCCTGCCAAGCCAGGTCACTGCGCCGAAGGCACCCAGCCACGAACCGGCTGCGGCAAACACTACATACGCGGGATTCCCGGTGTAGCTGATGACTGCGAAGGCGGAGAGCAGGTACCACACGCTGCTCCAGCTGGCCGCGACAACCCTGCGGCGTGCGTTCACCGCCGCGGTAAAGAGCACATAAACGGCATCGGTGCCGGCGGTCGATGCCATCACCCCCAGCGCGATCATCGGATTCAGTGTATGCAGTGTCACAGCCCTCTCCAATTGCGAAGCCGAATGAGCTACGTGCGGCGATCCACTAGCACGCGCAACCTTGACCAGCTCCGATTTACAATCAAGACTGACATGTCCGCCGACAAAACCACTACCAAGACCGCGGCAGCGGCCCCAGCGGAGCCATCTTCGCCCGCATCGCACGAGCCTCGCTACACTCCTGCCGAAATTGAGCCGCGCTGGCAGAAGCGCTGGGCCGAGCAGCCTGACCTCTACGGTGCCGAGCCGGCATCGAGCGGCAAGCCAAAGTATTACGTGCTTGAGATGCTGCCCTACCCCTCAGGCCAACTCCACGTGGGTCACTTGCGCAACTACGTCATAGGCGACGCACTCGCCCGCTATATGTGGATGCAGGGCCACAACGTGCTGCATCCCATGGGCTGGGACGCCTTCGGACTTCCTGCCGAGAACGCGGCGCTCAAGAACAATACACCGCCGCGCGAGTGGACCATGCAAAACATCGCCGCCATGAAGCGGCAATTCGAACGAATCGGCCTCAGCTACGACTGGCGCAACGAGATCACCACCTGCCTGCCCGACTACTACCGCTGGAATCAGTGGTTCTTTATCCGCATGTTCGAGCGCGGCCTCGCCTACCGCAAAAAGAGCAAAGTGAACTGGTGCCCGGAGTGCTGCACGGTTCTCGCCAACGAGCAGGTCATCAACGGACGCTGCTGGCGGCACGAAGA
>CAYVSQ010000308.1:0-10868 GCA_964453815.1 uncultured Acidobacteriaceae bacterium
TACGGCGATGAAATGCTCGTGGTTCTGCCAATCGATGTCGTCCTTGGCCAGACGCAGGTATGCTTCGTTGATTAAAGCTGTCGGCTGCAGGGTGTGGTCAGGCCGCCGCTCCCGCCGCATGTATGACCTGGCCAGCCGGTGAAGCTCGTTGTAGACGAGGGGCAGCAGCTTCTCGGCTGCTGACTCGTCTCCGTTCTTCATAGCCCTTAATAGAAGGGTGACTTCTCCGTTAGCTGTACACATCGTCGTTGGTTTACGCCTATCGGGAGAACTAACAGCCGGGTGATTCGGGGTCTTCGATGGTTGCTAGGCTAGGCCTTATGGCCGCTGGTTGCAACTCCGGCTTTAGACACCACGCCGGTAGCAGGCGGAATTCTTCCGGCCGACTGGCACCTTTTCTTGTTCCCTTACGCATTAAGGAATTGAGACAAGCAGGTTGGCGGGAGGAAAATAGGTGCTGCTACCGCGTAACGATTGGTATAAGCTCAGTCACAATCCCAGCAGGCGATGGAGGGAGCGACTCAGTTGCGTCTCTCCAGGCCAACATCATCCGGAATCCTCCTCCGGTGCCGGGACCTGGGTCGGCCTGATGCTCGCTGCGCCCGACGCCGGGAAGAGCTCGGGTATGCCGGCGAATCTGCCGTCATCAATATGCGCGGAGTCACAAAGTGGGCTCTCCCTAGTCAACGGCTTTGCTGGATTGACGAACATGGATCCTCGACGAGAGTTGGCGGAGCAGATTTTCCTGGCCGCGCTGGATGTGAATCCAGCCGAGCGGGATGCTGTGCTCGACGAGAGGTGCGGCAAAGACGCGGCGCTGCGAGTCATGGCCGAGGAGATGCTGGCCAGGCATGCGCGCGCCGGCAGCTTTCTCGAGCATCCACCGCTTGATTTTCTCGCGGGAGCGACTCGGACCATTGACAGCAACGAAGTTCCTTCGGCACCGGTGCCTGCAGGGCGGCTTATGCCCGGCCAAATCCTGAATGGGCGCTTCGCGATTGTCCGCTTTATCGCCAAGGGCGGCATGGGCGAAGTCTATGAGGCAGAGGACCCCTTCCTGCAAAGCGTCCACGTGGCCCTGAAAACGATCCTTCCTCACATGGCCGACGATCCGGCCCTGCAGCAGCGTTTTGAACGGGAAGTATTACTTGCCCGCGAAGTTACTCATCCAAATCTATGCCCTATTCATGACATCTTTCATTGCGAAGAGCCGCCACCGAGCTTCCTGTTCTTAACCATGAAGCTCCTGCCGGGTGAGACTCTGGCTGCGCGTTTGCGCGGGTCTGTATCGATATCGGTTGAGGAAGGGTTGGCCATCTGTAGGCAGATGGCCGCCGGGCTGCTCGCCATCCACGGCGCCGGCGTCGTGCATCGGGATATCAAGCCGAATAACATCATGCTCGACGGCATCGGACCAAATGTGCGGTTGTGGATCACCGATTTCGGTCTGGCTCGCACATTCGAGGCTGAACCGACGATTCAGGGCAAGGAAGTGGTGGCGGGTACACGCGGCTACATTGCTCCGGAATTGTTTCTTGGTCAACAGCCCTCGCAAGCCAGCGATCTCTACGCTTTTGGCGTCGTTCTGCACGTAATCTTCACAGGCCAAAAGCCGACGGAGACAGAGGACGGATCCTCGGTTGTTGTCAGTCCGCGATTGAGCGCGTCAGGCGTGCCTTCGTATTGCGCGGACCTGGTGAGGGGATGCCTCGATCACAACCCTGAGCGGAGATGCGAGGCCTTTAACGATGCGCTGGAATTCCTCGATCTGAAGAGACGGCCAAGAAGACAGTGGACGCGGCGTCAATTTGCGGTCGCGGCGGCGGTTACTGCTTTCACACTGTCCGGCGGCGCCTGGATGGAACGCGATGAATTGTACAATTGGACGCATCCGATCCCCCCGAAGCGTTTCGTCGCCCTGCTGAACTGGCCGAAAACGTCCGACATCCACGTGATGCCCATGCTGACCGGCGCCCTGACTGCAATTAAGGGTGAACTGGCTCGTCTGGAGGCGTTTGACCGGAACCTGTTTGTAATCTCGCCCGAGGATTTGAATCAGGACCCCGGGAAAGCGTCACAGTTGAAGGAGGTCTGCGATCCGCTGGGAGCGAACCTGGCACTGGCCGCCTCCGGCATTCCGGGAGCCAAGTACTTTGAGCTGGTCCTGCGATTGCTCGATCCGTTTACGAATCGAACGATCCGGAAACGGGAGATCAAGTGTGCACTGGCGGATATTACATCGCTGCCCGACAAAGCGGTGAAGGAAGCAGCGGCGTTGCTGAATCTAAGTCACTATCTCAAGAGCAGCGGACGAACCGAGCCGGGAACGCAGTCTATCGCGGCATTTACCGCCTTCCAGCAAGCCGAGACGCTGATGAAGCAGCCCAACTATACCGGTCTTGATGAAGCAATCGAGAAGTACAAAGAAGCTGTGGAGCTGGACCCGCAGTATGCGATCGCGCACGCGGAGCTGGCGATGGCATATATCGAGCTTTATGCTAAACGCCTGGATCCGAGCTTCCTCAATCTTGCTCGCAGAAATTGCACGCGAGCCCTGGCTCTCGACCCCGCTCTGGTGGAGGGCCATCTCGCTCTTGCGTTGATATTGGAGCAAACGGGAAATAAACAGGGTGCGCTCGACGAGATTGCGAAGGCTCTTAAGTATGACCCGTCCAACCCAATAGCACCCTTACGCCAGGCAGAGATCTACCAGACGCTGGAGCGCTGGTCCGATGCTGAGAAGGCGTACCAGCTTGTATTGAATGAGAGGCCGAATTACTGGCTTACCTATATTGACCTTGGGGCTCTGTATCACAGTCGGGGGAAATTTCAGGACGCATTACAGGCCTTCCGGGATGCGAGTGCTGCCGCACCGGGGAGTGCCCTGCCCCTAAGTAACCTCGGTGTGGAATACCTGCATACAGGCGACTTCGCTGCGGCGACTGAAAGTCTGAAAAAAAGCTTAGCCCTGGCTCCTGATTTTTACCCCACACTCACGTTCTTGTCTCTTGCGCTGCGATGCCAGGGCAAATATGAAGATGCCCTCACCTATGCTCAAAAAGCCGTGCAAGTCAATCCTGAGTACGACGAGAACTGGCTGGAGCTCGGCGATTGCTACACCTCCATGCGAAACCGGCAGAGTGAAGCCAAAAACGCTTATATGCAGGCGGCAAGAGCAGCGGAGCGGCATCTTCAAACCGATGCGGCGGACGGTCCGAGCTGGATGCTGCTGGCCCTATACCGCGTGAAATCGGGTACCCCAAAGGACGCGCTCGCGCTGGTTCAGAAGGCTGAGTTGCTGGGCGCAGGCGACATGGAGTCGCAGATTTACAAGGTAAGGATTCTGGAGCTCCTGGGCATGCGCGACGAAGCACTCGCTACTCTTAAGGCTTGCTTCGAAAAGGGAGCGAGCGACATACAGATTGTTCTCATCCCCGAAATGCAGGGGCTTCGGGGGGATCCACGCTACCGGCAAATGGTCGAGTCAAGGTCCGGCGGTGCAGAGGCGAGCCATTTACCAAAGACCAAAGACGGGTGAAACGACGCGAAGAATACATAAGTCCAGCTCCTAAAGGAGGAAAGATGGACAGTTCGTGAACGGCCGGAGATGGAAAGAGTGTTTTACGCCGGGCAAACTGCGGCGTCCCCAGAATTCCTAAACAGACGGCCCGAGATAAACAACTAACTTTTCTAAAGAAAAAGAGAAAGAGGGTTATATGACAACGAAAACCAAGTCAGCCACGGTGACCAAGTCAGGTAAAACAGTTATCAACGTGCCCAACCCCGACACGTTGCCGGTCTATTCTAAGGCATACATTGGGACGACTATTGCCTGGAAAGCAAGCACACCAAGCTATCCCAAGTTTCAACTGAATTTTGGAGAGTCCAACCCATTCAATGGCAGGAAAAATGCCAAATTCAGTGGTGAAACCGGCCAGCCCTTAGCGCTTGTTGCCAAAAACGCCGGGGACTTCGAATACAAGATTACACATATCAAGCAAGACGGCTCGAAATGTCATACGGGGCCATTCGCGATAAGAGTCCAAATCGGCCCGAAGAGGTGCCCGCCATTCTGCTGATGGGGGATCGGACCGTGGGGACGCCGTTGATCGAGTGGCTGCGCCGGGTCGATCCTCGCTCAATTGAGGATTTGCCATCGGCTCTTTCGACACGTGAATGGCTCGGCCAAGTCCGAAGGTTGCAAGCGGGCTTCCAGCCGCTGGCGATCACGCCGAGGATGACGAACGCTCCGCTCATTACGCGATGGTGGCGGGAGGCGGATCGTCTGGGGATCGCGTTGCCAATCCGCTTCCCACACTAGATCTGAAGGTTATCTATCTTTACTGACCTTTACCGGCTTTACTGACCTTTACCGGTAACTGGGTTACACTGCAATCCGATCGAATATAAGATCGGGCAGATGGGATAGAGATACATAAGAATCAGAGAAAGGCATTACCGCTTGTCCCGGGGCAGAGTTAACCCCAAACCAATCAGCTGTCAACAAATAACCACGGGGGGCGTCACATGGCAGTTGGTCTTATTTCATGGGGAAGATTCCTGAATGCCGCGGGTGAAAGAGTTACCGTGCCGGCACCGTCCACCGATCCGGGTAAGCCCTGGTTGTGGGATTTCCTGCGAGCCGAGGCAGGCGCAATTGGGCCGTTCTTCGACCTCGTTCAGCTGCCTCCGTGGTCGCTGGCGCAGGGGGGCACGGGATCGGGCTGCGACGGCTATGGTATCTTTCAGCGACGCAATCTCAACGGAACCCGCTATGGCTCGCTCGAGAGCCTGATGGCGGCGATTGCCGCGCTGAATGCGAACGGCTGTCAAACCTACGGCGACCTCGTGCTCCATCAAATGATCGGGGAAAATGGCGGACCCGGCGTCTTCCGCTATCCTGGCGCGGACGGCAAGACGATGAATGGACGCGGTCAAACGACGCCGGGCTGGTTCCGTGGCGGCATGAAGCAGAATGATCCTATTCCACCCTTCTGCCGCGAGGATGACGTACCGGTGCCGGCTGACGATTTCCCATTTGGCCGTGAACTGAGCTACCAACACTGTAATCCCGCACATGTTACAGAGAACGACGCAAAGGACTACCTGGTGTGGGCGCACGCACGGACTGCGGCGACGGGGTTCCGCTTCGATGACACCAAGGGAACCTATGCGCCATCCGTTCGGCGGATCATGGACGCTCTGCCGAATGCCGTGTTCTACAGCGAATATTTCGATGGGAACCCGGCGAATCTTAACTGGTGGGCCACCTCTTCTCCGATGAATGGACGGTCGGCGGTAGAGGACTTCACGCTGCACTTTGGCCTCCAGGCGGCGTGTAACGGGTTCGATGCGACGCAGCTTGATACGGGATACTGGCAGTGGAACTCCGGGCTCTCAGTAGGTTTCGTCGATAACCCAGACACCGATACGAGTCCTGGCCAGCAGGTAATTTTTAACAAGGGGCTGGCGTATGCTTACCTCCTGTCCCTGCCTTTGCGCCTGGCGCTGATCTACGGGAAAGACTATTTCTCAAGCGCAGTATGGCCTGGCGCTTATGGCCTGAAGCCATTGATCGACAACCTGTGCTGGATCAGCCGCACCTTTGCCTTTGGCGCTTACGAGGTGCGGTGGGTCGATCGCGATGTCCATGTGGCATCACGCGACGGCAATGGCGGCGCCGTAGGCTGGAGCGGCGGCTTGTTGACGGCGCTGAACTTCAACGTGCTCGCACCGCGCACGATCACTTGTTCGACACCATTTGGGCCGAACCGCTGGCTGCACGATTACACCGGACATCATCCGGACATATGGACCGATGGAAATGGGAATGCCACGTTCACGATTCCCTCGAATGCCTTTTCGAGCGGCGAATCCTACCTTTGTTTTGCGCCGGGCGGCGTAAACCATCCGGTCGCGCAGACGCCACACTCGACGACGCAAACTTTCTTCGCAGCGGCCGATCTGGACGTGATGCCAGCCAGCAACACTTCGCAGCGGCTGCCGCAGCGTATCTACTGCGCGAAGGACTCGAAGATATCGCTCAAGCTGTCGGCTCACCTTCCGGCAACGGCTACATTGCTGGCTACGGTCACGTCTCCCAGCGGAGAGACGATCTCATCGCAGCGCATCGGGACAGGGGCAATCGGGGCAGGACCGGAAGAGTCGTTCGGCAAGACCGCGGCTGAAGGCTGGCACACGATCTTTGTCGAGGGATCCGGCCTGCCGGCAACAGGACTGGATTACGAGCTTGCTGTCACTTACTCGGGGGTAAGAGGATGAAAGTTTCATGGAAGTCTATGATGCTTCAGGCAGCAATCGGAACGGCTGTCTGCCTGGTGTCCACCAGCCTCACGGCTCAGACGATGGCGCCATGGCTCACCCGATCGGCGGATAACTCAAGAAGCGGCTGGAATCCGAGCGAGACAGTGCTGACGCAGGCATCGGTTGACCAGAAGGGAATTCGCCGGGTCAACATCATTCCTGTGATCGGGGATGCGCGGGGCATGGAAGCGCAGCCGCTCATCCTGCCGAATGTAAAGACTGTGCTGGGCACACGCGACGTCATGGTGCTGCCGTCGATGGCTAACATCGTGCGCGGAGTGGATGCGCATGATGGCTCGGGCATCTGGCAGGTTTCGCTGGGGATGCCGATCACCGGATCTGGAAAGATCGACTTCCACGTCATTAACGATCATTGGGGATGTCTCTCAACCGGAGTGATTGACCCCGACCTCCAGCGGCTCTACCAGATATGCTGGGTTTCGCCTGATCAGACAGGGAATCCGCAAACGGCTCGCTACTTCATGTTTGTGCTTAATGTCGCAGATGGAAGCCAGGTGGTTCCGCCGGTGCTGATCCAGGGCAAGAGCGGGACGCAGGACTTCAATGCGGAAATGCGCAAACAGCGGTCGTCGCTTGTGGAGACCAACGTCAACGGATTGAAAACAGTACTCGGCTGTTCGGGAACGGTGAACGAAACCGGCGCAGGTGCTTCCGGCTACTGCTTCGCCTTCGATGTGGCGAGCAACACGCTGAGCGCTATCTTGGCGCTGACCGCCGGCCAGGGTGCCGGTATATGGATGGGTGGGCAAGGCGTGGCGGCAGATCCGCAGGGCCATCTATATGCGGTCACCGGCAACGGGGACTTTGACGGAAAGAGCCAGTGGGGCGAATCGTTCGTCAAGCTACAGTACACGCCTCCCTCTGGGTCGACGCCTGCCAATTTGCAGGTAGTCGACCACTGGACGCCATGGACGGATCTTGCCAGAACCGGGCAGGTGCGGATGGCGGACATGAAGCTGGCGGGGGACAGCGCTCCCAGCGAAGCGGTGAAGCCGGTTGGAGCCGGCATGAACATGTCCATGAAGGACGCAAAGCTGGTGGCGCAGGTGAACGATCAGGGGGTTCCAACGGTTCTTGTCTTTCCGCAGATGGCCACCGGCAATTGGTCAGACGAAGACTGGGGATCGGCTGGTCCAGCCTGCATCTTTCCCATAGGCGTTTGCATTGCGGCGGGAAAGGACGGGATCGGCTACCCCGTAAAGACGGCGAACCTTGGCGGAACTACTCTCGCAGACTTGGCTAAACCGAAGACGAACTGTGCAAAGCTCGCTGCGCCTCCGGTGTGGTTGACTATGAGTCCGGGGCCGGTCGATGCCTGCCCCAACGATCCTCGCACGTTGAACTTCTTTCCCTGGGGGGTCACCGCGCATCTTCATATGACGCCGGTGCAGTTTTTCGATCCAGTGCTCAAGTCGTGGACTATCTTCGTGTGGGGTGAGAATGCGCAACTGCATAAGTGGGCCATCAGTCCGACCGGGAAGCCAACCTATGTCGCGCAAAGCCACGAATACGCCAGCGCGGACGTTCGAGGCAATCCCCCGGGAGGAATGCCCGGCGGATTCTGCTCTGGATCGAGCAATGGAGCGGACCCTGACTCAGCGATCCTCGTCTGCACCATCCCGTACGGTGATGCAAATGCCCGCATAGTGAATGGCCGCTTGCTGGTCTATGACCCTGTGCATCTGGCTGCAGATGGATCGCTGAAGGTTCTGTGGGATTCACAACGCTGGGGCGTTCAATTCCTATTCAACAAGTTCGATCCTCCGGTGATCGACGGAGGTCAGATCTACGTACCCAACTACAACGGCGGTGTCGACGTTTACCAGTGAATGGGGTCCGCTGCGAATACCTCTGAGGGCTGAAAATCAGCGCTGGCGATCTCGTCATGAGTCAATGGTGGCCGACGTTGACTACCAGCAGCCGGTAACCTGTCTGCGCCAAATTACCAGAGTCATACGTTGCATCCGGGTTAGCAGACTTGGCTCACAGGATGTGCTAAAAGTACAAAAAGGTCGGAGTCGCTGCTGACCCCGACCTTTTATTTTTACTGACGAATTTTAGGCTACTTTGAGTTGTGGATAGCCAGCTACATCACACTGACTATTCCAGAAGTCGTTGTACTGCTTGACTGGGGCTTCTTGGAACATCCCGAGAAAACCCTTCTTATAGTGAAAATTCGGTGCGATTTGCTTTACCTGCTGAAGCGTATGGGCAGTGGTGTCAAGCTGATGCGCTGACGCTGTAGTTCCTGCCGGAACCTCACCATTTCCCTCCAGTGTGCCAATTACTCCGGCAATTCCGGCAGCAATGGTTTGTATAAGCACGACTGCAGGGGCTGGTATCTTAGACTCAAGCAAAGTAAGGAAAGGACCGATATCCTGGAGAATCTGAATGGCAGTCTGCGCAGCAGTACCGGGCTTCCAATTCTGGACATCCGTTTGTGCTTGAGCGAGTCCAGCGAGAATCTTCTGAACAGTTGGATCGTTTTGCAGACTGAATTCAGCCGCCAGGCTCTTGGCTGTAGTGATGATTCCCCCCAACACTTCGAAAACTGTCTTTTCTGCGTTAGAACACATTGATTTCGCGCCTCCTCAGCGCATATTGGTTGCACTTCGATTACTAGCCGCTGCCCGCGATGATCTATGGTCTCTCTCTTTGGCTATTGTCAATCCTTGAAGACCCGCCAAATAGGCTTGCAGCACGCGATAATCCGCGAGACAGAAATTTTTCGCACTCTCAGCTTGAGCTTCGTTCGAGGGGCACTGGAGAGTTTCTATGTTCATCTTGCCAAGGCTGATCAAATGCAGCCAAAGGGCAAATGCCGATTGCTATCCCAGAAAAGCGTGCAATCAGTGGCTTTTGCCTATAGCTTCGATCGCTTCTATTTACCGCAAATACAATATGCGCTTACCGGCTCATTCTCCCGCCGGGCCCATTTTGCGTCAAGGCCCGAGCCCATTTTTGCGTCAAATATGTTGCTGTTGCATCTCTATGGTTCCGCCCTCCAAACCCCTGCACGTCGACGGCGACATGGAGGGGGTCACGATCGCCGTTCCCGAACCCACAGCAAAAGAAGCGCAGCTATTCGAGGACGCCTTGCAGCGACAGGAACAGCAAAACGAATCCTCAACCCCCCAGTAAGGTAATGTAGATCCCAAAACTGCCGTAGATGCTTCTGGGCATCCTGTCTGAGGTTGTAATCGCGGTCAAAAATTGCAGCATTCGTGCCTTTGTTACGGTAGCTTTACAGCAGAGCTTTTCCGCGAAACCTCTGGAGCCTTTACTTGCTTGTGACGCCGAGTGAGGAGGAGCCGGGATGGCAGACGCGGGGCGCACGAGGGTGGATGACAATCCAGGTTGCATTGAATCACCGGACACAGTACCGGTACGACAGGATGGTTACGCTTGGCCCGCAGGTCATAAGGCTGCGTCCTGCCCCGCATTGTCGAACGCCGATCCTCAGCTATTCGCTTAACATCACTCCCGCCGAGCATCTCCTCAACTGGCAGCTTGACCTGCACCACAATCATCTGGCGCGAGTTTTCTTTTCGGGCAAGACGAACGAATTTGTGGTTGAGATGGACCTGGTAGCCGAGTTATCGCCCTTCAATCCATTCGATTTCTTTCTCGAGCCAGGAGTCGAGGAATATCCGTTCGAGTACGCGCCAGAATTGGTTAAGGATCTCGAGCCCTATCGTTCGGTCGAGCCGGCGGGTCCTCTACTCCAGACCTTTCTTGAAGGCATTTCCAGCGAGAAGCGCGGAACGATCGGCTTTCTGGTTGACTTGAATCGAGAGATACGAGATCAGATCGGCTATGTGACGCGGCTCGATCCGGGCATCCAGACATGCGAGGAGACTCTCGAACAGCGTAAGGGGTCTTGCCGCGACTCGGCATGGCTGCTGGTGCAGATTCTTCGCCATTTGGGAATCGCCGCTCGCTTCGTGTCGGGATATCTAATACAGATGGCAGCGGACGAGATGGCGTCGGAAGATCGGAGCGGCCCGCAAACTGACTCCGCGGATTTCCATGCCTGGGCTGAGGCCTTCTTGCCTGGCGCGGGCTGGATCGGAATGGATCCGACCTCGGGCTTGTTTGCCGGCGAAGGTCACATCCCTCTCGTCTGCACCCCGAGCGTCTCCAACGCCGCGCCCATCGAGGGCACCACCGAGCCATCCAACGTGGACTTTGCCTACTCCATGTCCATCCGCCGCCGGAATGAGGCACCGCGACCGTCCCGACCCTTCACCGAGGAGGATTGGACACGGGTGGAACAGGTGGCGCACAGCGTGGACGCTGATCTGGAGGTGCAGGATGTACGCCTGACCATGGGCGGCGAGCCTACCTTTGTCGGCATCGACGAGCCCGAAAGCTCGGAATGGAACCTCGATGCCCTTGGACCGACGAAGCGAACCCGCGGTCTGGCTCTCATCCAATGCCTGAGTAAGAGGATGGCGCCGGGTGCGATGCTTCACTACGGGCAGGGCAAGTGGTATCCGGGCGAGCCGCTTCCGCGCTGGGCG
>CAYVSQ010000309.1:0-3185 GCA_964453815.1 uncultured Acidobacteriaceae bacterium
TCAGCCTACTTTGGGCCACACCGATCCCAACTCCGGAGATCCATGACGAGTTCAGCTACCTCTTAGCTGCAGATACGTTCTCTCATGGCAGGCTCACCAACCCTCCCCACCCGATGCAAGCGTATTTCGACACGTTTCACGTTAATCAGCAGCCGACGTACATGTCAATCTATCCTCCCGCCCAGGGCGCGGTTTTGGCGTTGGGTCAACTGTTAGGACATCCATGGATCGGCGTTCTCCTCAGCGTCTCAGTGATGACCGGAACTATTTTGTGGGCTCTGCAGGGCTGGTTTCCTCCGCGCTGGGCGCTGGTTGGAGGTTTGCTTGCTCTGTTTTATCTGGCTACTTCCAACTATTGGATCAACAGCTACTTCGGAGGAGCTGTTGCCGCAACTGGCGGCGCCCTCGTTTTCGGAGCCATGCCGCGGATTATGCGCTCAAGGCGCATTCGTGATGCTCTGCTTCTCGGCCTGGGCGTAAGTATTCTGGCGAACAGCCGTCCCTTTGAAGGTCTGATCTTCTGCCTTCCCGTGCTTGGAAGTCTTGCACTATGGCTATGCCTCGGCAAGGGTCCATCCTGGCGCATTGCCACGCGTCAGATCGTGGTTCCATTCTGCGCAGTGATGTTTCTTTGCCTAGGCTTCGTGGGTTATTACAACCTACGTCTCATGGGACATCCGTCTTTATTCCCTTATGTCGTCAACGTTCGCAGTCACTTCGCCGTTCCGCAACTCGCATGGGGGAGAACAGTCGCCTCGTTTCATTTTCAGAACCCTCAATTCGAGGCCTACTACAATCACTGGTGGCCGGCTATGGCGTGGCCGAGAGGCCGGCCCGACGGCGTGATGCACATTGTGCGCGCTTCGGGACTCAACGCCTGGAAATTCATCGTTTTCTTTGCATATCCCGAATTTCTCGTCACTATGATGGCAGCGCCCTGGGTTCTGCGCGACCGGCGAATGCGCCTTCCGATTGTCCAGGCAATCCTCTGTTTTGCCGGGTTTCTCCTGGTGGCCTGGTTTCAGCCACATTATGCTGCGCCTCTCGCCGTGACTACATTTACGTTGATGACGCAAGGTCTGCGTCACATTCGGCAGTGGCGAATCGGCCAATATGCGTTGGGATTGCACTTGTCACGAGTAGTTGTCGTCTCTGCGTTACTTTTTTCGCCATTCCATGACTTCCTCGGATTGCCTTCGTCCTCAATTTCTTCAATGGAATCTCGCCAAAGAATTGCTGCACAACTCGAGACAATGCCAGGTGCTGATTTGATTGTCGTACGCTATTCAAATCATCACGATCCCCTCGACGAGTGGGTCTACAATGCCGCTGATATTGATCACGCGAAGATCGTCTGGGCACGCGAAATCCCCGGTGTCCCTCTTCAACCATTGCTGGACTATTTTCCCAACCGGCATGTTTGGATCGTCGAACCGGATAAAAATCCGCCCCAACTTTCGCCTTACGTAAGGCAATCGGCCACTGATTCGCGAGACTATCGCGCCGCTCGCCCTGCATTGCAGGGGGCACCGGTAAGCTTGAGACAGTCAACAATCGGGCATGCGGGCCTAGCAAAAGGATGGAGGACATTCGAACTAAGATTTCGTAACAATTGACCCTTTTGCCGGAGGTTTCCGTGAGGCGTTGTGCGAGTATTCCTGCATGAGCGTTTTGTCCTGCGTTCTGTGGAATCTTCAGCTCCGGGCAGGATGTTGCTGTTAGCGGGCGAGGGCACGCCCAGTATCTTGAGCCACGGTCTTATTCGGCTTCTCCGGTCGGGACATCGTTTGCCGAGGTGGGGTTTGGAAGATCCAGCGGCGATATCTCGTTCGACCCGCGGTTCCGATTACGAATGCGAGCGCCACGCTCTATTCGACGGCTGTGGGCAGGTGACCCGGTCGCAGTATCCGCTGACCGCCATTCAGGCGCATGTAAGTTACACGATGCGCCGTGGTGCGGAGGAGGCGCAGGGACTGTGGGCAGTGGGCCGCCGACCGAGAGGCAGTCGAACAGCAGGGCAGGCGGGATGGTGTTGCGATTGACGAAGGGGCAATCGATCAAGTTCGCGTACAGCTCGGGCGTGACCGGGAACATTGGGCCAAGTTCACTACGATTGGCGTCGGGTGGCAGTACGGGGTTTAGCCGCCGTCAATCGCGTCGATCAGGTGGCGCTGCTCAAGAAGGTAAAAGGCGTAGGGGACGCTGATCGCGCTGACGTACATCCTGACGTTGGAAGACCCTCGACGTTTCTGAAAGAGCCGCGATTGCGGGCTGTTATGTGGGACTTCAGCCGGAAAGGCGAAACTCCGGGCAGAGCGAACCTCAACTGCATATCACAAGGGAAGGCGACTCCTACCTGCGAATGCTTTTAGTGCAAAGCGCACAACACATCGCGCCCTCTCGGCGAGGACTGCGATCTGCGCAGGTAGGGACTAAAGTTAGCTGAACGTGGGGGCAGAAACGGAAAGAAACGAGCCATCATTTGCGGTGGCCCGCAAGCTGGCAACCCTTCTACATCATCACTGTATCAGTTGCGAGGAGTACGAGCCGTTCCACAACAGTCGCAAATGCAAGCTCGTGGCGGCATAGTTCAGTAGAAAAGTTAAATGCACCACAGCCAAACGCTGAGTTCCGGCAACTGAGCACTTGCCCTGGCCGACCTTCCATCGAACGATAGAAGGACAGGTCGCGGAACAGATGGCAGCGTCGACTGTATCGAGAGCACCCAAAATGCACCGAGCGCATGAGTCGCTCACAAAGAGTGCGGACAGAAGGGTGACGACGGCTTAAGCTCGGCTCGGCAATAGTGAATAGCAGAGTTGCGAAAGGAGAACATCAGATATGAACTTGCCCCCATAACAACTCTTGACACCGACCGGTCATGGAAGGGCGAGTCACTCAGCGAGAGTCGCGCTTGGCGGAATAGGGCGAAAGACGCGCGTTTCCGACACAAATGTTTCGGCATGAGAATCTTCGCCGTTATGAGATGCGTGTGGGGCCGGTGCTAGTCGCAGAAGTATTCTGATCAGGCCAGTTGCCCGCGAATCGGTATGACCTTGACCGCGCGTTGGGTTCGTTCGAGGAAGTCTGCCCAATCCTGCATCATCTTGGCACGAGGCTGTAAATACAAAGCGTGGTTATACGCAGCGCTCACCTCATTGCGAGGAGCATGCGCAAGCTGTAGC
>CAYVSQ010000310.1:0-5246 GCA_964453815.1 uncultured Acidobacteriaceae bacterium
AATTCAGGGTGGCTGGACTGGATGATAAGAGCCCCTGTTGCGAAGCAATGCCGGTCCCGGTAAGTGACACCGACAAGGTCTGACCGGTTGTCGCATTACTGACAAATGTTATGCTTCCGGTTATTGAACCGGTGGTGGTGGGTGTGAAGACCGTCGTATAGTTCAGTGTCTGACCGGGAGCCAAGGAAAATGGGGTCTCGAAGCCCGATGTGCTGTATGGGCCAACGACCTCTACGACGCTTACCGTGATCGTTGTTGGGCAATTGTTTGCGATACTGGCTGAGGATGAGTAGTTGTACCCAAGGGTCGTGTTAGGGAAAGTGATTGAGCTTGGACTTGCCGTTAGCTGGCAGGTGGGGGCGGTGGAGAGCGCCGGCACCGTCACCGGCTGTCCGTTCACAGTGATGTTCTGGACCGTCGCCTGCTCCTGTACCTGCACCGTCTTGTACACGCCGGGCAAGGGGTCTACGTTATTGAATGCGGCAGCGCCAACTAATACGCTAACGGTCGCGACTCCAGGCACGGCGGTGAAGGTCTGGGGGGTGGTCCATGCCTCGGGAGTGGGCGTTCCGGGGCCACCGGCACATGGGCCGGTACCCATCACCACAGCACAGGTGGACGCCACTTGGCCGAAGCGAAGAGTAATGGACCCGGTAGCCGTAACGGTATCTCCCTCAGTCGCATTAAGGGTGAACCAAACGGACGCGGATGGGATCGTCACCGGCTGTCCGTTCACGGTGATGTTCTGGACCGTCGCCTGCTCCTCCACCTGCACCGTCTTGTTCACACCGGGCAGGGGGTCTACATTGTTGAATGCGGCACCGTCAGCTACTACAGTAACGGTCGTGGCTCCAGACGCGGCAGTGAAGGTCTGAGGGGAGGTCCACGTTTCAGGAGTGGGCGTTCCGGGGCCCCCGGTACATGGGCCGGTACCCATCTCAACAACACAGGTAGACGCCAGTTGTCCGAAGCGAAGAGTAATGGATCCGGTGGCTGTAATGGTGTCTCCCGCCGCGTTATCGAGGGTAAACCAAACGGGCGTGGATGTTTGGGGGTAAACTATTGCCGGAGTAGCAAGAGATAGAACGGCGAGGATGACTACGGACAGTCTTCGCATCAAGTCTTCCTTTCTGAACTTAATCAGATCGGCATGGTTGCAGTATGAGATTTGCTTGATGAATCGGCGGCAGTAGCGCCGGAACTTTCGTTGAAAGCCCGGTGTCAGTAAGTCATTTTTCCAATCCGCCGTACAGGAGTGGAATTGAATCCGCGCCTACATAACTAGAGGGGAACTGTAGGTTCGAGTGCATCCGAAAAGACGGCCCAGAGGAGCCCGTAATCCAGCCTGTGCTACCGAACTGTAATTGTACCTTGAGTGCAAGGTTCGTTGGGCTTCCATTAATTAATTTGGCTTGCCGCCTAGGCTACAGCACATGAAGAGTAGCAGTTTGGTTTATTGCGCGGAGGTAAAATGAGTTTGCATGTCAAAGATCACTAAGTCATGTTCCTTTCTAACCAATTTGTGTGATTGCGTTGCCTGCTAAGGGATAGCACTCTTATTATGAGTGAGCCATCTCCACTGTGCCAGATTCCTGTGGAAATGATTCGCAGTCCCGTATTTTGATATGTGTAAAAGTGGGGAATGAGAGCTGCCGAGTTGCGTCATAGCTGCCGGATAAGACACCCATCCCACTATCAGGTCCATTTTCTTCCTGTTGCCCTGCCTCTCGACTTTTGCGAGTTCTTCAGTTTGAAGAGGTAATGTTGCAATGCGTACGTACGGTATTTTCCCCTTTCTCGATCAGTTTAGATTGCCATTCCCTTGCGATTCTCGCAGATATTTCTCAGAGTCGAACGGGATTTGCACTAGGTCCACCGTGCTTTATGCGGTTGCAATAGCTTGCTTTGCGATAGCGATCATTGGCTGCGGCTCCGGTGTCGGATCGATTTCAGACGTGCAGGGACACGGATCAAACGATGGGCTTCTGTTGGTGAGTGCCAATAACCTTAACTTTGGAAACGTCGCCATCAACTCGGCGCAGATGCAAACAGTAACGCTGACGTCGACCGGAACCACGCCTGTGACGATTAGCTCCGAGGCAACTTCCGGTGCTGGGTTCAGCATCGTGGGCGGAAGCTTTCCCATTACTCTGAATCCGGCACAGACACTGACACTACAGGTACAGTTCGATCCTGCGACAAGCGGAGCGGCGAACGGTCAACTCACGATCAGCAGCAATTCGACGAGCGGAAATATAGTAGTAGGACTGACCGGCACGGGAACATCGGCGACTTCCTTGTTGACGGTTAGCACAGTAAGTTTAAGCTTCGGCAGCGTAACGGTGAACACGACGATGACGCAGTCGTTGACACTAACGTCGGCAGGAACGTCGCCTGTGACGGTCAACTCTGCTTCGATCACAGGTACTGGCTTCGCGATTGTTGGAGGAGGCAGTCTTCCATTAACGCTGAATCCAACCCAGTCAACGACGCTGCAGGTGCAGTTCAGTCCTATGGCGACTGGGACAGCCAATGGTCAGGTCACGATCAGTAGCAATTCATCGACCGGAAGCATAGCCGTAGTGATGTTGAACGGTACGAGCACGCCGGTTGCGAGTCCACAGTTGACGGTGAACGCCACGAGTCTGAGTTTCGGCAGTGTGGCGGTCAACACTGCAATAATGCGGTCGTTGACACTGACATCGACAGGTACGTCACCTGTGACGGTCAACTCTGCCGCGATCACGGGTAGTGGCTTCGCGATTGTGGGGGAGAGTTTCCCGGTAACACTGAATTCCGCACAATCAATAACGCTGCAGGTGCAGTTCAATCCGACAGCTCCTGGGACAATCAGCGGTCAGCTCATAATCAGCAGCAACTCAACTACTGGGGGCACGGTCTTAGTAACTTTGGGCGGTACTGGTACTGCAGCGAATCCGCAATTAACAATAAGCACTGCGAGTGTGAGTTTCGGCAGTGTGGCAGTGAACACAGCGATTACGCAATCGTTGACGCTGACATCGACGGGCACGACAGCCGTAACGGTGAACTCTGCAGTGATCGGAGGGGCTGGCTTTATTATCCTTGGCGGAAGCTTCCCGGTAACACTGAATCCGACGCAGATTCTAACCCTGCAACTACAGTTCGAGCCAGCCACAGCCGGAGCCCAAACGGGACAGATCACAATCAATAGCAACTCGACCAACGGAGGTATGGCAGTAGTCGCGCTGAACGGTACAGGCACCGCAGTCGCACATGAGGTAGATCTCAGTTGGAATGCGCCCACCAGTTCCCTTGATCCTGTGGCAGGGTACAACATTTATCGGTCGACAGGCAGCGGAACATTTGGGCTGATAAACTCGTCGGCGGCTTTGGGGTTGGTCTATGTGGATAATACCGTCGTGAGTGGTATTAGCTATAGCTATGTAGTAAAGTCCGTTGATTCCGGCGGTGTGGAGAGCGTTCCATCGAATCAAGTCACGGTAACAATCCCGTAGGTTCTCGCGAAGGTTGGTTCTTTCCGTCGGTAGGTGACCTTGAAGGCTCACACGTCCCCCAGCATCTCGGCGACATCCTCATCCGGCTCGCGCGAGCCTCTGTTCATCTGACAAAGAAAAAGCCGCCTCCGAGGAGACAGCTTTTGGTGATTGCGGTGACGCAGTTTTCGACTGTAGTCCAGGAATGTATCTTGGATGCGCACCAAAGGTTCCTGCCGCTCTCGATTGCTGCACGAATGGGCGGCAATATATGCCTATGGGCGCATTTAGATGGTTAACTATGTAACTCTTGTTGCTTGACCTGTCAGCGTCTAATGCTTAGGCTAGTGCCTGAATATTCGGTTTAAGGTTCAGTCTCCGTTACTTTCCTGTACAGCGCGGAGGCATTTTACGACTATATCGATATACGATGCCTTCTCGAGTCAACGTAGCGATCATCGGCGGAGGAATTGTAGGCTTGGCCACGGGCCTGGAGATCCTGCGCCGTTTTCCGCGTGTGTCCCTGACAGTAATTGAGAAGGAAACCAAGGTTGCTGCTCACCAGACGAGTCACAACAGCGGCGTAATTCACTCGGGAATTTACTACAAACCCGGCAGCCTTAAGGCGAGGCTCTGTACTGAGGGAGCAAACGCCCTATTGCGCTTTTGTGACGAGCATGTCATTCCTTACGAGATTTGCGGTAAGGTCATCGTCGCTACATCACAGAATGAGAGCCTACGGCTCGATGAGATCTATCGTCGTGGAATCGCCAATGGTTTGAATGGGCTACGGATGCTGACCTGTGACGAGATTCGTGAACTTGAGCCCCATGCTGCAGGCATTCGTGGCATACACGTGCCTGCTACTGGCATTGTCGACTACGGTACCGTCGCGAGAAAGTACGCCGAACTCATAGAGCACGGAGGCGGAACAATTCGGGTATCGCATGAAGTGGTCGCATTAAGGCCCTCCGGTAACAATATGACGATAGAAACAACCCAAGGTCCGATAGAGGCGCAGTTGGTCATCAATTGCGCTGGGCTTCAGAGTGATCGCGTCGGCCGCATGGCGAACGCCAGACTCGATTTGACCATTGTGCCTTTCCGTGGGGAGTACTATGAGCTTGTTCCAGATAAGCGACACTATGTTCGTAGTCTGCTATACCCGGTTCCCGACCCACGATTCCCTTTCCTCGGCGTGCATTTCACCAAACGCATTGGTGGTGGCGTCGAAGCTGGTCCGAACGCCGTGCTCGCTTTGAAGCGTGAGGGCTATGCGAAGACCTCATTCAGTGCAAGCGACGTCTGGGAGTACGCTACCTTTCCAGGTTTTTGGGTTATGGCAGCAAAGTACTGGAACATATCCCTGGACGAGTATTACCGTTCATTGAGTAAGGCGGCCTTCGTTCGATCTCTACAGCGTCTGTTGCCAGAGATCACCGCCGATGCTTTAGTGCCCGGAGGATCGGGTGTTCGCGCCCAAGCGTTAGGAATGAATGGCAAGCTGATCGATGACTTCCACTTTGTTCACACGAAAGGTGTCGTGCACGTGTGCAATGTCCCTTCACCCGCAGCTACCGCGTCGCTTGCAATTGCGAGGCACATTGTAAGTTGCATCTTGGAATATGCCACAGATTGGTTGGCTGTAGGTAGCTAGACAAATCGCCTTTCTTCAATCCCCGCTTACTTCTTGATTGAGCACTCTAGGGACGATGCGCCACTCGGTGTCCATGCAAAAATCGCCGAACACTAGCTTACCCGGAGATACGT
>CAYVSQ010000311.1:0-5536 GCA_964453815.1 uncultured Acidobacteriaceae bacterium
TGAATACACCTTTTGCAGCAGAGGTTTTTTCTCCCACAGCTCGCGGTTCTCGAAGATTTCGATATTATGCTGCTCAAGGCTATGGGACATGGTCTTAATGAGTGAGTCAGTCCAGAGTTGCTCCTCGGTTGAGATAAAGTAGCATCAAACAATTTGGACGGCAATTCTTGCTACGAACATCCTTCACGAGCATTTCAGGTCGCGCTTTCCGGTAGGAACTAGGGACCACGAAGGAATCGGGTAATACAGGATGGGCACGTAAATATTTTCGACAGAGCTGAGAAATCCAGCCTTAAGGGCGTATCCCCTGTGAGGCGGTCGGTGGTACGTCGGACGTCCCTCGGCCAGAGACTATTCAAGTCCGCTTACTTCCTGTATATCGGCGTAAGCCGCAGGGCCTTCCGCTGATTGGGTTTATGTCTCGTGCTAAAACGTAACCGATGATCATGACATTTTTGCAAGTCCAATTGATTGAATGCTCTGCAGCGCCCATGCTGGTTGGGCTGCGACGCCTAGGTGGCATCCTGCTATGGGGTGATCTGAGCCCGCCTCGGTAGCGTCAAACCTTGGGGCAAGTAGTCAACGGCCTGGCATCGTTGTGTCTCGGTCTCCTTAAGTTTGTTTCAGGCGGAGGGAGGGATGTAGATGAGAGAGCTCGAAGCGCCCTTAGCAAGGACGCAGACTGATTGCGATACCCGCATGCTCCAGATCGGTTGCTGGATGGTACTGATAGCAGTTGCGATGATAAGAGCATGGTTTACGCGATATGAGCTGACGGCAGATTCCATGTCCTATTTGGATATAGCCAGGGCTGTCGCTGAGGGGCAGCCCTACTGGGCGATCAACGGACATTGGTCCCCCGGATATCCTGTACTTATCTCGCTCTTCCTGCGCTTATTTCGCCCGAATGCGTATTGGGAGTTCCCCCTCGTCCATGCTATTAATCTGCTGATCTTCGCGGGAACACTCGCATGCTTTCAGATGTATTGGCAGGAAGTGTTGCAATGGCATCGCAATTATTCAGCAGGCCGGGGTGCGGCGATACCCGAAGACGCATTCTGGGCACTTGGCTATGCAGTATTCGGCGTTGCAATTTTAAACATCATCACTCTAGGCCTGGTTGGCCCTGATTTACTGGCATCAGCTTTCGCCTGTCTGGCAGGATGGAGTGCGTTACGCTTCCGGCGGGTTCCGGGTTATGGCCGTGCTCTGTCACTGGGCTTCGTGCTGGCGTTGGGCTACTACGCCAAGGCGCCCTTCTTCCCCCTAGCCGCAGTATTCATCGCGTGTGCGTGCTGGCAGCGGCCAGTGTCGCGACGGATGATCCTGTTGGGAGGAGTAGTAACGACAGCGTTCCTTCTGGTTTGCGCTCCACTGGTGACTGCGTTATCGCGTGCGAGCGGTCGTCTGACCTTTGGCGATTCGGCCCGCATCAATTATGCGATGGTTATCGACGGGGTTCAATACTTCCGTCACTGGCAGGGAGGACCACCAGGCTCTGGCATGCCGCTTCATCCTACCCGCAAACTGAGTGATTATCCAGAGATCTATGAGTTCGCAGATAAGCATATGGGGACTTATCCGCCATGGTTTAGCCCGGGTTATTGGTACGAGGGCATTACCCCGCACTTCATTTTGAAACGTCAGGTAATTGTTTTCGTGCGCAACCTCGTGCTTACATTCGAAATCATTTTGGAGTCTGGCTCTGTACTCGTCTGTGTTGTGATTATTCTCGCGTTGCTGGCTGGTCATCGAAGGCGTTGGATCGACAGCTTCTGTCGGCTCTGGTTTGTGTGGGCGCCTGGCATAGCGGCGCTGACGATGTATGCCCTCATTCTCGTCGAGCCGCGTTATCTCGGTGGATGGCTGATTATGCTTTTTGCCGGCATGATCTGTGCCTCTGTGTTTCCTCCGGATGCAAGTATATTACGTGCAGTTCGTTGCATCGGTACTGCGGCGCTCTTCATGGTAGGGGCATCGGCGATACTACAAACAAGCCGGGAGGCAGTGGGGATCGATCATGCAGAAGGTAGAAGTTCTGAGGATGCAACGATTGCAACCGGCTTGCTCCAGAACGGCTTCCACTCCGGCGATCGTATAGCTGTTATTGGCGATGGAACTGGAGCGTACTGGGCACACCTTGCGCACCTCCAAATCATTGCCGAAATACCGGGAAGCAGTGCGTCGCGCCAAGGTTTGCCAGCAATGGACTTCTGGGAATCGGGACCCGACTCGCAGAGAAGAGCGTTAGACATCCTGCAGGGAACTGGAGCCAAAGCTGTGATCGCCGGCGCAATTCCTTCTCTTGTTAATTCGATACCATCAAGAGTTCCTGGTGGATGGAGAAGAATTGACGCTACACCCGCCTATGTATATTTCTTTCATGCCGGCAGATAGCTTCAAAAACAAAAGGGAATTACAACTATGTCTATGTAAATCAATAGAGTAAGGACCTTATTCTGGGTGCAAATTGGTAGTTGATCAAGTAATATGCGAGCGTTTTGGACAACAAGTTCTTTGGTGTGGGACATGTTTATTTGCGAGGTAGAGCGAGATAAGATGGCCGATTTCGAGTTTCGGAAATTGATGCGCATTGATCTGAAACAATCATGAACGCAATGAGAGTCGCGCTATTAGTCCCGACTTTGGAGATTGGTGGGGTCGAACGAATGTTCGCGAATCTTGCTAATGGCTTGCATCAATGTGGAGTGGGGGTTGACCTGGTTGTGGGGCGAGCAGGGGGAGATATGTCAGTGGTTCTCGAAAACGACATCCATGTATTTGATCTCGGGTCGAACCACATGATGAGTAGCATTTTGGGAGTAGCAAAGTATCTTCGTGCTAGGAAGCCTGACGCGATCATCGCAGGTATGACACACAGCACCGCTGCGGCAGTAGTTGCGAGATCGATTTCCCGTCAGAAAACCAAAATCATAGCCACGGAGCACAGCTCGATGTCGCAGGCAGTAACAAATACAACAGGTCTCAAGTACAGACTAATGCCTTTGTGGGGACGATGGGCCCTTACTTCTGCAGATTCCATTGTGGCTGTCTCAAATGGGGTCGTAGACGATTTGACTGCATGCACTGGCATTCCCCGCGAACGATTCCGGGTCATCTACAATCCCGTGATTACGGATGCCCTCTATTCAGCAGCAAAGGCAACCGTAACACACCCTTGGCTTCAGGAGGGGCAACCGCCGGTGATACTGGCCGTTGGCAGATTGGATAAATCGAAGGATTTTCCGATGCTGGTTCGCGCATTTAGCATGGTCAGAAAGAATCGTCCCGCTCGGCTGATGATTTTGGGGGAAGGGCCTGACCGTAGCCGGATCGAGAAGACGGTGGCGGAAGCTCGCCTGGCACGGGATGTCACCCTCCCCGGCTCTGAACAAGACCCATACAAGTTCATGAATCATGCTGCCGTATTTGCATTCTCGTCTCAGTGGGAAGGATTTGGTGTGGCACTAGTGGAGGCCCTAGCTCTAGGAGTGCCTGTTGTTTCAACAAGGACGTTTGGTCCTGCAGAAATACTTTGTGATGGGAAATTCGGCACTCTTGTACCTGTGGGAGATCACGAGGCCATGGCGCAAGCTCTGTTAGATACCCTGGATAATCCGGTGCGGAATGACAGTTCTGATTATCTGCAACAATTCACAGTATGTAGTGTCGTATCGAAATATTTGTCGGTTATCGACGATTAGACATGGTTGTTTGTAGAAGTGCTCCTTGGTCAGAACTGCATATGCTGGAATGCCTCAAGAGGCTCTAGAACCGAGGACGGTCAATAAGACTGTCTGACGGCGGCATCGTCCATTATCGAATTTCCCTGGAGTATATTGCGCAGGCTTCAAACACCCTGTAAAGGCTCCAGTTTGATGTCATCTACCCAGAATTTGCCCTGAATGCGTGTTTCTCCCGGACGACGTAGCACCGCAAGTATCAGCAGATTCGTCTCAGGTCCAGTCTGCACCTCTGTTTCCACCCGGTGCCAAGGGGTAGTTCCAACGGTTTCTTCGGTAGATCTAAAGGTGGCATTATTGTAACCGTCAACTATAGTGATTGCCGGGCCGTTGGCAGTTTCGAGTTGGTCGCTCTTTACCCATGCGGACAGACGATAGCGCGCGCCTGGCCGTACAGCAATGTACTGAAAGATTCCAGCGTCACTGCCGCTCCCGCTGTAGACCAGTCTCAGAGAACGGTTGCCGGTGTGGAATTCCGATTTGTCCAGAGCTAATGCAATTTGTAGTTTGGGAACGTAGCGCCAGGCAAATCCTGAATTAAGAATTTCCTGAGTGAATGTTCCGTCCATGACCAGGTTGTCGGGCTGAGAATATACCTGAAGAACTCTCGATCTCGACATAAGTTGTTTCCATGCTTCGCTTGCCTCGGGCACAGATCGCGCCTGAATCAGGCTGTCTATATAAAAAAGCCCATGATGGAAATCTAGGGGAGCGTTTAAATGCATAAGGGATAACCATATCTGACGGGCAGCATCAGGTTCGCCTGTTGACAGCAACAGTTTGATAAAGGCGAAGTAGACCTCTGAGTTCAATGGGAGGATGTTTTGGATGCGATTGACATCGTGCACTGTTTGCCAGCAAATGTTTAGTGAAGCTGGAGCAAGCGAGGGGTTTTCTCCTAGAACTATTGCAAACATGGTCAAGGCCTCGTCAGTATTGCCTTGAATAAGTAAAAAGTTAGCGGCGTTCCAAACCGTGTCAGGAGTTTTAGGATCTACCGTCAGCGCTCTACGAATAGCAATATCGGTCAACTCTTTGTTTCGAGAGGAATAGTATGCTTGCGCCAGATCCAGCCAGATGGCAGAGCTGTAAGGATTCAGCTCTGAGGCTTTTCTGCACTGGGCAATAGCACTGTTGGGTTGCTGGGAAACGAAGATCATGGTACGGCACAATTGGTCGTGATATTCGGCGCTTTGCGGTGCAAGGTTGATGGCCTTCTCAATAGAGGATTGGTCAGAGCGTTGGGCAAGACGCTGTGCGCGATATGCTGTGACTGCAAACAAGGCGTAACCCATTGCGCCCACGATGCAAATAGCGAACGATAGCATCGTTCGTGGCCAACCCGGTTTTGATCCGCTCATCATCGTAGTGAAGGATCTCATACCTTGTTATGAAGGCCTGGGCGATGTTTCCTTATGTTCGCGCGGCTCCGCGATCTCGTCTAAGTCCTGGTTGTCGTTGATTCTGCTGTTGTACTTCTTTCCCTCATTTCCGTTATAAGAGCGATATTTGTATCCATAGTGGTAATGGTAGTAATCCGGTGAGCCCAGGTCTGCTGCATTTAGTACAACGCCGAGTACGTCAGCATTGACGCTTTGAAGAAGATTGCGTGCCCTACGAAGGTGAGCGGAGGTAGTTTGACCGGAACGAATGACTAAGAGCACCGTATCCATTTGAGTCGATAGAAGAACGGCGTCTGTCACCGAGATAATCGGAGGGGAGTCAATAATGATATGGTCGAATTCTTCGCGCCACTTCAGCAAAAGCTCCTGCATTGAGGACGAACTCAACAG
>CAYVSQ010000312.1:0-8003 GCA_964453815.1 uncultured Acidobacteriaceae bacterium
CTTCAATGCTACCGGCAAGAACTACGGCAGCGTCAAGGGCGACCGGACTATGGATGACATCAAGAAGCGCCGCGAAGACCGCTGGAACTTCCTGTTCATCGCCGGCATGTGGTTCCAGGACCTCTTCAACTACGACTTCCGCCGCACCGAGCAGTGCATCATCCCCTACGCCACGCAGGAAGGCGAGATCAGCTTCTGCGCCTACAACACGGGCGTGGGCTGGCGCAACATCATCGAGAAGATGCACATGACTTCCACGCTCACCAAGTGGTACGAAGAGCATGGGCGGCATGAGATCTTCGCCGGCGGCAAGAAGGTCGGGATGGGCGACGCGCAGCACACATTGGTTCTGCACAAGGAGCATGTGGACGCG
This sequence comes from uncultured Acidobacteriaceae bacterium, assembly GCA_964453815.1. Lineage (GTDB taxonomy): Bacteria > Acidobacteriota > Terriglobia > Terriglobales > Acidobacteriaceae > Silvibacterium. The sequence continues at coordinate 374 of CAYVSQ010000312.1, forward strand.
GCGGCCAACGACACCCTCGACAAACTGGGAATCGCGAAAAACTCTCGCGAAGAGAAGGTTCGCGCGCGCGACGCGAAGATCAAGCAGGATGCCGAGAATGCGCAGATGGCCAAGCTGTATCGCGAGCACGTTTTGGGCGAGAAGCCGGTCCAGGGAATTGTGCCGATCACCTCGATCGCTCCGGCTCCCAAGGTTGTTCAGGCCGAAGAACCCGTAATGGGCGATTAGCCATCGAGGCACACGCGCCTTCAGCGCAAAAAAAAGGCAAAGGCCACTCCGAATGGGGTGGCTTTTTTGCCTATGCTGGTTTCGTCTGGATGTGCTCCGGCTGCACACCCATGCCGACAAAGCGTGCGGCGAGGTGCGGAAATCCGGGCAGGCTGGTGAGGAAGCGTAGTGCCAATGCGGGCTTGACCGGTCCGGGATTGTGAAGGACGCGGTTGAGAATGCGGTGCGCAAAGACCTGCACACGCTGCGTCTTGTGGACGGCTCCCTCGCGGTAGTGCTGGACCTCTTCAAGGTGCAATGCGGTGAGCGCGCCAGTACGAAGCGGTTCTGTAAGCATGTTCGCTGTGGCGACCGCGTCCTGAATGGCGATATTGATGCCGATGCCGCCTACGGGGGACATGGCGTGGGCGGCGTCTCCGATGCAGAGCAAACCAGGCAAGGACCAGCGCTCAAGGTGGTTGATCTGGACGGATAGAAGCTTGACCTTGTCCCAGGAGTCAATCTCGGCGGTGCGTCCGGCGAGAAAGGGAACAATCCGTTCGATGCCGGCATGGAATTTATCGAGGCCGTCCTGCTGGATCTGGTCGAAACCTCCCTTGGCGATGATGTATGCGGTCTGGAAATAGTCGATGCGATTGATGAGGACGAGGAGACGGCCATAGTTGACGTAGCCGAGACCCGTTTCCGGGTCAGAGGGCTGACGCGCGATACGGAACCAGAGAACGTCGATGGGGACACCCTCTTCCGCGAGAGGCAGGCGGGCGGTCTCCCGTGAGATGGCGTGGCGGCCATCGCATCCAACGGTAAGATCGGCACGGATCTCCGCCGGACCATCGGGTGTGTTAGCGCGGACGCCGGTGACAACTCGATCGTTTTCGATGAGCCCCGTAACTTCCCAACCCATGCGCAGTGTGAAGCTCGGATAACGGGCGGCCTCCGCGGCGAGGAAGTTCAAGAGATCCCACTGCGGCATGAGTGCGACAAACTTTGCGTGTGTGGGCAGATGCGTGAAGTCACCGATCTCGAAGCTCTGTCCTCCGACCATAGCAGCGATTCGATCCAGCTGGGTGTGGCGAATTTCAAGGAGCTTGTCGAGCAGGCCCAGTTCGTCCATCAGCTCCAGCGTGGAGGGGTGGATGGTATCGCCGCGAAAATCGCGGAAGAAGTCCTTGTGCTTTTCGAGTATGGTGACGGGGAGTCCGGCCCGGGCCAATAAGAGGCCAAGCATAATACCGGCCGGCCCTCCACCGATGATGCAGGTTGTTTGCATGAACGGACTCCACTATCAGATGCGGTCCGGTGGTCTATTAATCAGCTGTGATCTCGATAAACGCTTCAGTTGATCGTCAATTGATCGAGGGCTCGCTCAAACGCAGAACGAGGCACTTCGCCGCTCCCCCCGCCTTCAGGAATTCACTCAGCTTGACCTGTACGACGTGGAAGCCTCGAACCTGCAACTCGGCGGAGAGGCGGTTGCTGATCTCGTTCAGCAGAATCGTCCGGTCCACATTTACAGCGTTGCAGGCGAAGCGGAGCGCGTCGGCTTCGTCGACGGCGATGCGTTTTGATTTCGAATAATGCGTTTCGATCAGTGATCGCGACGGCTGGTCGAGGGCAGGAGGATAGTACATCAGATCGCCATTCGAGAGCGGACAGAAGCAGGTGTCGAGGTGATAAAAACGCGGATCGATGAGCCCGAGCGAGAGCACCTCGACGCCCCAAGTCTCTGTCAAATAGCGGTGGCTGGATTCTCGAGTGCGAAGGCCGTGTCCTGCCCAGAGGCGTCGCCCGTCGGCCTCGAAGAGTGCGTCGCCCTCGCCTTCGAAAGGGGTGTCGCGGGGGATTTCGCAGATGGAGAAACCGGAGTCGCTGAACCATTTGCGAAAGTGGGGTTCCTCGCCCTGTCGCTCGGCGTGGTGAAAGCTGCTGAGCGCGACGATGCCCTGACGCACGAGGCCGGCGTTGGCGGTGAAGACCATATCGGGTGAGCCCGGCTGCGGTTCGACGAGGAGGATGTCTGCGACCCTGGCGAGCGAGCGGTGTAGATGCTCCCATTGTGACGCGGCCTGCTCCCGGGAGGAGCGGTGGACGTTGCCCTCCATCCAGGGGTTAATGACGTAGTTCACATCGTAGAGCTTGGGTGGACACATCAGGAATGTGGCCCCGGCAGCCTTGCCTGTCACATAGCTGGTTCCCATGCGAATTCTCCTGGCTAGAGTCTGACCGGGTTCGAGATTGGCGTCAATATGAAAGAAAATACAGGGGTTAGTGCATAAAGATACATCCGGAACTGTGTGACAGCCCAGTAATCAACTGATTGATTGACAACTCAATCAATCAGTTGATAGAGTGGTCGGCATGAAGACGGATTCGATCCAGCAATACTTTGCAAACCTGTTGAATCCGACGGATGAGCCGGGTAAGCGCAAGACGGCCCTGATGCAGGCGACTTTCGCTGTGATCGCGGAATCGGGCTTTGAGGGATTGCGCACCCGGGCCGTCGCGGAACGCGCCGGGGTGAATATTGCCACCCTGCATTACTACTTTCCGACCAAGCAGGCGTTGATCGAGGGTGTGGCCCAGTTTCTAGGGGCCAAGTTCGTTCTCCTGCACGGTCCGGCCCCGGTGGCCAGCGGATATGGCGCGCTCGACCGGCTGCGGCAGGAATTCTCTGACGGCCGCTACTACTTCGAGCATGAACGGAAGATGCTGCTTGTGCTGGAGGAGTTTGGACTGCGCGGCAAGCGGGATCCAGAGGTTCGGAAGATCGTCCACATGATGCAAGGCCACTGGCGGCACGGCCTGGAGCAGATGGTGATTGACGGGATGAAGGAGGGGACTTTTCGGGGCGATCTGGATCGGGAAGATGTGTTGGCGATGTTGTTAAGCATGTTCTCGGGTGCCGGGACCTGCCGGGGAAACGAGTTCGAGGCGATGCAACGGGGCATAGAGCGATGGCTGCTAACGGAAGAAATTTGGAAGGCAACAAGAGGAGCGGAGTGATGAGCAAACTCGATGTACTGGTGATTGGCGGCGGGATCGGAGGTCTGTGCCTGGCGCAAGGATTGAAGAAGGCGGGCGTGAATGTGGCTGTGTATGAACGCGACGCGACGCCGATATCGCGGCTGCAGGGCTTCCGAGTGCACATCAGCCCGGAGGGGAGCACGGCGCTTCATGCCTGCCTGCCGTCGGAGCTGTGGATGGTCTTCGATGGCACCGGCGGAGCATTCGTGCAGGGGTTCACGATGGTGACGGAGCAGCTCAAGGAGCTGCTGCATGCCACGAGCGACGATGACGGCTCGACGAAGCAGCCGATTGCACGGCATCGCTCGGTGAGCAGAATCACGCTACGGCATATTCTGCTGAGCGGCCTGGAAGGCATGGTCCATTTCAACAAGCGGTTTCTTCGCTATGAGGAGTCAGGCGGGCGGCTGGTCGCGCACTTCGAAGACGGCAGTACTGCGGAGGGCGATGTCCTGGTTGGTGCTGACGGAGTCAATTCGCCGGTGCGGAAGCAGTATCTTCCACACGCGGAGCCGATCGATACGGGGGTCACGATCATCGGTGGTAAGGTTCCGCTCACCGATGGGGCGTTTGCGCTGCTGCCCGCGCGGTTGCTGGACGGACCAATGGCCGTGACGCCTCCGGAGGCTTGCAGCCTGTTCATGGCGGTGTGGAAGCGCGAGGCTGGAGGAGACAAGTACCTGCGGCTACTGGGGATAGAAGAAGGTATTCCAGAAGATGAGGATTACGTCATTCTCGGCTATGGAGCAAAACGGGAATTCTTTGGTTTCCGTAGCGATCCAGTGACGATGCGGGGTGCGGAATTGAAAGATGTGGTCCGTCGAAGGGTAACACGCTGGCATCCTTCGTTGCGCAAGCTGGTGGAGTTGATGGACGAAACGCAGATCGCGTTGGCGCGTATCCGAACTTCGGAGCCGGTAGCGGTGTGGACGACCACTCGTGTAACGTTACTGGGCGATGCGATCCACAGCATGACTCCGTATCGCGGGATTGGCGCAAACATAGCTCTACAGGATGCCGCGCTCTTGTGCTCGAAGCTGGCAGAAAGAGATCGGGGAGAGAAGCCGGTACTAGAGGCCATTGCTGAGTACGAAGCAGCAATGCGCCAGTACGGATACGCGGCCGTGGCTTCGTCGTTGCGGGCGATGGAGAGCGCGACGGGAGAGAAAGGCCGGGCGTTTGGGCTTACGAAAACTGCCTTGCGGGTGATGAATGCGGTTCCAGCCCTCCGGCGGCGGGCGATGACGGCTTAGTGTGGCTTGCTCTTATTAGTGTGGCTTGCTCTTAATGGAGTAGTGCAACCACGTGACGGGCGCGGCATTGCATGGCGAGAGTGCCTGTCGCCAGCGCTTCCTCAATGAGGGGTTCGACCTGCGGACGCAGGCTGGGCTCGCGTTGGGCGAGGAGTCCGAGTCCTTCGATAGCAGTACATCGCACCACATTGGATGGGTCGTAGTAGAGCGGGATGAGCAGCCCGGCGGCGCGCAGGCGATGAGCGCGGGACTGCGCGACGCGGGCAACGACCAGACCAAGGTGGGCGCGCGTTCTCCACTTGTCGCCTGCACTTTCGCTAAAGAGGCCCAGCAAGCGTTCGGTGTATGGGGTGAGAAGCTCCGGTTGTTTCTCAGTGATACGGCGAACGGTGTCGGAGGCGCGATGGCGCAACCTGGGATCGACTGAAAAGAGAGCACGCAGCAGGGGCTTGAGCAGCTCGGGATGGGCGAGGACCTGCACGGCGTTGTACTGCGCGTCAGGGAGACCCCATCCAAGAGTGTCGAGTTTCAACAGGATTTCAGTTGCTGACTTTGGTCGATGCATCGCGGCTGCTTTACGAACGAAGTATAGACGGGCGCGGCTTACAATCTCAGCATGAGCGGGCTACCAGAGCAGGGAGAATTTCGACGGCTGCTGCTGAGATGGTTTGATGACAACGCACGCGACTTGCCCTGGCGGCGGACGCGCGATCCCTACGCCATCTGGGTTTCAGAGATCATGTTGCAGCAGACACGCGTGGCTGCCGTGATCGAACACTATACGCGATTCATCGAGCGCTTCCCTACTCTGCCGGCACTGGCTGAGACCTGCGAAGATGATGTACTGGCGTGCTGGAGCGGCCTCGGCTATTATCGCCGCGCTCGCATGCTGCACAAGGCGGCACGGTTTGTGGCACAGGAGCTCGATGGGAAGCTGCCCTCGACAGCCGCGGAGCTGCGGGCGCTGCCCGGCATTGGAGAGTACACGTCCGCAGCGATTGCCAGCATTGGCTTTGGCGAGGCGGTTGCGTGCGTGGATGGCAATGTGGAGCGAGTGTTGACGCGGATGCGAGGCTGGGCCGAGCGCAGCGCTGTGGCAGCAAGGATTCGCAGAGCGGCAGGAGAGCTGCTGGATGCGAGTAGGCCGGGAGATTTTAACCAGGCGATGATGGAGCTGGGCGCGATGGTTTGCCTACCGCGCGGGCCGCTGTGTCTGCAGTGTCCGGTGGTGGAGTTGTGCGCAACACGTGGGGAGCATCCTGTAGCGGCGCGAAAGAAGATGCGCAGCCAAAAAGCGGCTTATGCCTTTTTGCTCCGGGTTACCCAGCCAAGTGCAGTGAAACAGGGCGGACGGTCAAAAAGCGGTCGCGGCCGGCAGCGTCCGGAGTTAGCGGTGTTGCTGGAACAGCGTCCGGCCGTGGCTTCGCTGATGCCGGGCATGTGGGAGCTGCCGGAGATCGACGGCACGAATGTAGATGCCGCACGCCGGTTGCTGGATGTGCGGCACTCGATTACGGTGACCAACTACTATGTGACGGTGTACGGCTACGATGCAGACGCAGAAGCCGAGCTGACCGAGTCCAGGGGAACGCGCCGCTGGGTGCTGACGCGCGAACTTGTAGAGCTTCCACTGACCGGGCTGACGCGCAAAGTGCTAAAACGGCTGAAGACGCTGCCGGGATATACGGGTCCGGGTCCATCGGTAACCTTTGAAGAGATGACACCGGAGATTTGGATATAGAAAATAGTAGTTGTGCGGTTTTTGTCACGTCAGGAGTTCGATGAAGATTTTTGCGTCTGCTATTTCGTTTCTTGCCTTTAGTTTTCTTTCCTGTTCTCTGGTCGTTGCGCAGCAGTCCTCCGTTCCTGCGGTGGCCGGAGTTCCCGGGGCGGCTCGCCAGGCAGCTGCGTCGATTGATCCAGAAAAGATTCGAGCGCACGTGCGGTTTCTGGCAGACGATCTGCTAGAGGGTCGCGGACCCGGCACACGCGGCGGCGATATTGCCGCGCAGTACATCGGCACGCAGTTTGCACTGTACGGCTTGCAACCGGCCGGCGACAATGGCACTTTTTTCCAGAAGGTACCGCTCTATGCGGTTCACACCATCGAGGACCAGACGAAGTTCAGCCTCGTGCCTCAGAATGGCGCTTCCATTGTGTTGACCTACGGCTCCGATTACGTGACCAAAGACCAGACAGGAGCGGCATCAGCAGATATAGACGCGCCGATCGTGTTTGTGGGCTATGGGATTGATGCGCCTGAGTATCACTGGAACGATTATGCAGACGTGGATGTTAAGGGCAAGGTGCTGCTGGTGATCGTCAACCAGCCACCTTCGGATGATCCGGCTTTTTTCAAAGGCAAGACGATGACCTACTACGGCCGCTGGACCTACAAGTACGAAGAGGCGGCGAGGCGCGGCGCAGTGGGCGTGCTGATCATTCATCGGACGGACCTAGCGAGCTATCCATGGGATGTGGTACGGAACTCGCAGTCGGTTGAGAAGTCGTATCTGAAGGGTGATCCCACGGCGACTCTAAAGGCGGCAAGCTGGATTCAGCTGGATGTGGCGAAGAAGCTCTTTGAGGTGGCCGGGAAGAATGCGGACGAAATGATCGTGGCAGCCGGTAAACCGGGGTTTCATTCATTTGAATTGCCAGTGCGGCTGAAGGCTCACGTGGCCAGCCGGGTGCGGCCGTATGAATCGGATAACGTGGTCGCGAAGCTGCCAGGAGCGGATGCCGGAGGTACGGACCAGGCCGTAATCTACTCGGCGCATTATGACCATCTGGGGATCGATCCTGATCTGAAGGGCGACAACATCTATAACGGCGCGGCTGACAATGGCACCGGTTGCGGGATTCTACTGGAGATGGCGCGGGCATTCGCGGAGGCTCCGGCGAGACCGCCGCACAGTATCTTCTTTGCAGCCGTAACGGCGGAGGAGCAGGGGCTGCTGGGTTCGCAATATCTTGGCATGCATCCTCCGATTCCGGCGTCGCAGTTCGCTCTGGACCTGAATTACGACATGCTGATGCCGATGGGGGTGCCACTGGCGGCAGAAGTGAGCGGCGCGGAGCGAACAACGCTGTATCCAGTGGTTGAGAAGACGGCCAAGGTCTTC
>CAYVSQ010000313.1:0-8151 GCA_964453815.1 uncultured Acidobacteriaceae bacterium
CGGGCTTCACGCCCGATACACGAATTACGGGGCATGAGCTGCTCGAATCGATTCCGCAATTGGGTAACTTCGCACAGATCGAGGTCGAGGAGTTCAGCAAGATCGGGAGCGGCGATTTCTCCACGACGATGCTGGTGTCGCTCGCCAAGCGCGTGAATGAGATCTTCTCCAAGGAACCGGGCGTGAGCGCCGTGGTGATTTCGTGGCTGGTGATGGGGGTGCTGGCGCTGCCCTACATGGTGATGATGTGGATTGAGCCGGACCAGGTTAGTGAGTTGCGGATGGTGACGATGGAGCGGGAGACTTAGCGATGCTGGTGGATGCGAAGAAGTTGAGGTGGCTGGGGATTGATATGCGTCCGCGTTGGCGGCGACGGGTGGCGGTGGTGTTGTCGTATGTCGTGTTTCTGGTAGTTGTGTGGCTGCATCCATGGCGGATTGATCGGATGCCTATGGTGCTATTCGTGGGAATGAATCTCTCACTCTGGGACCAGTTAATGAAGGACAGCATCGGAACGATAGCGAGACGGAGCTTACTTGGGGCCATGTTTGTGGGCGTGGCGTGGCTTTATTGGAAGCATCCCGCGAAGCCAGATCGAATGATTTGCGATATTTATGCGTTGCTCTGGATTGCGAGTTTGAGCGCGGTGGCTTATGGCAGGCTGGTCGATGCGGTCTGGATGAGAAGTTCGGTGCGGCGATGGCTGCGAACGCCGAGACGTTTGCATACGCTGGATGAGTTTGCGAGGCACTACTACGGGGAGAGTTTTGGGGCGTTGACGGAGGAGGAGCAGATCGAGGTAGGACGACGGGAGCGGGCCAATCCGATGGGCGAGTGGGTGATGGGAGGCGGGCGGTTTCCGGTGATTGAAGATGAACGCGTGAGACACGAGGACGACAGGGTTCGAGCACAGGCGCAACGATTGATGACCTGGGTGCTAGTTGGCTCAGCGGCTGCATGGAACATAGCAAGCGTTTCACATCATCCGTTCTCGAACGACACGGTTACAGCCTGGGCGTGGACGGTGGCGGGTTTGTCGATGACGTTGCGGCAGACGATTGTCTTGTGGACGGAGGACCCGCACGCCGGGAGCGATGAGATTGAGATGGTACAGGGGCAGGAGGCTTAGGGATGCTGACCTGGGATGCGGGACGGCTGCGCTTTTGGGGGATCGATCTGCATTCGCGCAGGCGGCGGCGTCAGATTGTGGTGCTGACTTACGTCGTTTATTTCCTGGCGATGATCGGCTTCTCGCAGCTCTACGCCTATCACGGCGGAATATGGTTGATGTGCCTGGTCTCATTCTGGATGGTCAAGTTCAGCGTGTTTCGGGATGGCGGTCCGGTGAAGCGGTTTGAGGAACATCCCATCCTGCGAGACAGGGTGGGACTTTATGATCTGGATGACTGGTCGAAGTGGCGGCACGGCGACAGGTTCGATGCGATTAGCGAAACGCAGCAGAAGGCAATACTGAAAGATTACAGGTGGGGGCACTACTCGGTACCGCGCAAGCCAGGCGACCCGGATAAACCGGACGAGAGGGAGAGAACGGTGCGAGACGACGTCTCCCGACGGATGCTGGTCCGTATGGCAATCATTCTGACTGGAATCGGGATCTGGCTTATGGTGCGTCTCCTGCTCTGCGGCTGTGGCCTGATGACGGTGTCTATCAATGTGCAGGAGGCAATGCAGGGAGGGGCATGCGTGTTTCTGCAGCTAGGAGTGTATGCGTATACGGGACCAAAGGCGATGATCCTGTATGAGGAGCCAGAGCCCTCGGGCGAGATGCGCGCAGTGACGAAGGGGGTCTAACGATGGCGGTGAGCGCTGGATTTCGCTTGGCGATGAAGAGTCGGACGCGGCGGTTGCGGCGGCAGGAGGTTGTGTTCTTTTTCCTGATGATGGCAGTGGGACTGTGGGGAGCGGGGCTGCCTTTTCGTTGGTCGGGATTGTGGTTTTTCGTTGGGCCTTATTGCTTCGCCATTGGGCGGATCTACTCCTGGCAGGTCTTCAACTGGGACTGGCAGCGTAGGGTTGTGCCGGTCTCTTCACTGGATGACCGAGCGATGGTGGAGCATAGGGTGGTCTTCGACGAACTGGGAGAGGCAGAGCAAAAAGCATTGTTGCGGCGATACCAGGTGGGAACGTACTTGATGAATTTTTATCCGGATGAGCGCGAGACGGAGCAGAGAGGCGCGGCGCATCTGCGAGCGTATGACTTGATGAAGGTGCTGCTGCCGTCTCTGGCGGTGGTGTATTGGGCAGGGTGGCATCTGCTGCCGGCGGGGAGGGTGCGCGCTGGATGGACGAATGCGCCGGTGGTGTTGACGTGGATGTTTTTGCTGGTGCTGGCGCTGCCACAGATGGTTCAGATGTGGACGGAGCCGGATGAGGTTTCGGCAGCTGAGCCGCGGGTGGTTTTGGGCGCGGAGAAGGGGGCTTAGCGATGCTGGCGAACGATGTGAAGCGGTTGCGGTGGTGGGGATTCAAGGCAGCCACTGGATCGGAGCTTCCTTAGCTTCGGATGCGAGAAGCGTTTTCCAGGAAAGTGTATAACCACAAAGCAATAGACAGGAAAGGAGTCTCCGTATGCCCAAATCTCAGTATGCGCGCGAAATCCTCATAGCCCTGGCTGCACTGTCGATCGGCTGGTGGGCCCACAGTAGCCGTCCGGTACAGGCGCAGGCGGCCGGTCCCGCGATGCTCAGCTATGAGTTCAACACCATTGGCCCCGGCACGTCGCTATCTCTGTACAACCCTGCCGACAACTCGATCTACATCTACCCGAGCGTTACCAGCGGCAACTCCAGAACCCATTGCAGCCTCCGCTTTCGTCTCGGTGTTCCCGGAGGCCCGATCGAGCGCGAGACCTGCCCGAGAGGCAGCTTGCGGTAAGACGTATGTCGCCGCGTCCTCGTGACGAATCCTGGCGTGCGCACGACCTGGTGCGGGCTGCGCAGTTGTCGGCGGGTGGCCCGCATCTCCCAGTCACAAACTGGGCGCACCGTCCTTGCGCAGTTTCGTTAATTCTGCATAAACAAATCCGTCCCGTATCACCCGCTCTCCGGCCTCCACTTGAATCTCCTCTTTGAACACAGGCCCCGCGTAGGCAAATGAGTGGAACTCGCCATTCTCTCCGCAGGGATCGACCCCCGGCGGAAGCTCCCGCAGTAGCTGCGCGTCCCACTCGCGGCCTGCAAACTCAGCGGGAACCTTTCGCGGATCGACGCACGTCAGCCTGGCGCGCAGGCCGCCGGCCATCATCTCGGCGGCCAACCGGTCGGTCGGGATTCCCCACACCGGAAACAAAGGCTCCAGCCCCGTACCGGCCAGCTTCGCCACGCGATAGGCCCTGATTTCCTCCAGGAATAAATCACCGAACGCCACGCCTTCGAACCCTTCCTTTACTGCCTGTGTGCACGCCGCGCCCATTCGAGCTTCATACTCCTCGTTTGAGCAGGGAAACGGCAGATCGACCTTCCAAAGCGGCAGCCCGGCCATCTCCGCCTGTCGCTCCAGCAACTCCTCACGAAATCCGTGGATCGCCACCCGCCGGAACCGCTCGTTCACTGTTGTCAGCAGCCCGCCTACTTCGAACTCGCCCGCTAACCGCAGCAGATGCAATGCCCAGGCCGAATCCTTCCCTCCGCTCCAGCTGATCAAAATCTTTTTCATCTCACCATCAAACCACGCCGCAGGTATGCTTTACAGGGGTGATTCTTTACCGTGTAACACATTCTCTGTTCTCCCAGTGCCCAACTCCTGCTAACATCGCATCTCCCGGCGAAATAGTTCGCCTCTTACTCAGGAGCATAGAAATGGCAACCGGAACAGTGAAATGGTTTAACGACGCAAAAGGTTTTGGCTTCATCACCCCCGAAGATGGTGGCGAGGATCTCTTCGCTCACTACTCAGCGATTAACTCCAGTGGCTTCAAGTCCCTGCAGGAAGGCCAGCGTGTCAGCTTCGACGTCACGACCGGCCCCAAGGGCAAGCAGGCCGCCAACATCCAGCCTCTCTAAATTCCTGTAGTCCTGCACCACCTTCAAACCAGGGACCACGAAAATCGCAGGCAGAGCCACCCTAGCACCAATGTGGGATAGGCTCTGCCTGTTCCATTTGGTAGCCTCCTTACGAATCACCGAGGCCAGTGGACCGTCCCTGTCACTTCCTCCACTCGACAGCGATGGCTTCACACCACTCTGGAATTCGCCCGTTTCCTCTTCCCGCCTGCAAACGGTGCAGTTCCTGCCGTACTGCGCGCGCCAATCGCAAGACGTTTTTTCAAAGAGCGATTCTGCGTTTTAATCTCCATCCCTGGAAGTGCCTGGACTGCGCTCACCGCTTCCTTTCGACGAACCGCGGCCCTCGCAAACCCGGCGAATCAACGTTGGACCGGCAGGCGATCGTCCCGCCCTCCTCGTTCCGAAAGACGATGACGAGCTGAACCGCTGCGTCAGTCTCCACTCTGTTGGTCGCTGGACCGCTGCATAGGAGACCACCACAACTTCATTGCGTAAAAGCACGTCACGGCAATCGCTGGCAGCCGGGTCGGTGGATGCAGTCGCCTCATGGGCGGGTGGGTAATGGTCGCTGGTTCTAAGGCTGACACGCTATGATCAACCCATGACCGCAGAAGACCTTGCAAAAAATATCAAAGTCCTCATCTTCGACGTCGATGGTGTCCTTACCGATGGCCAGATCTTCGTCATCCCCGGTCCAGACGGGAAGGGAATCGAGTTCAAGGGCTTCGCCGCCCACGATGGCCTCGGCATCACGCTCGGCAGGCTTGGCGGCCTGCGCATTGGCATCATTACCAAGCGCAACTCGCAGACCGTCGCCATCCGCGCGCGCGACCTGAAGCTCGAGTTCGTCTACCAGGGGCAGGCGCACAAGATGAATGCGATCCGCGATATCCTGGCCAAAACCGGCTATGCCATTGACCAGTTGGCCTACGTGGGCGACGACATCATCGACCTTCCCGTTATGCGCCAGTGCGGGCTCGCCATCGCCACCGCCAACGCCCGCCAGCAAGTCAAGGACGCCGCCCACTACATCACACCGAATGCCGGCGGCCAAGGTGCGGGACGCGACGCCATCGACTTCATCCTCTCCGCTCAGGGGACGCTCGATCAAGTCATTGAGCAGTACCTTGATGAAGACAACGTGGCCGCGGAAGTTGCCGATGTTGGTGTGGGAAATATGTAAAAACAAACAGGTCAGCCAGTACCTCTTGGGGCTGCCGACCTCTACGCTGGGAATAGACTGGATGCATGGCACTGAAGTTCACCATGTCGTACCTCGAGGATTCTCTGTCGGTATTTCGGCAGTACAAAAAACTTGCCGAACGAGCAATGGAACAGGTCACAGAGGAACAGCTCTTCGCCACGCTGGATGAGGAAGCGAATTCGATTGCGATCATCGTGAAGCATATGGCAGGTAATATGCGCTCTCGCTGGACCGATTTGCTGACGACAGACGGTGAGAAGCCGGACCGTGATCGTGACAGCGAATTCGTAAACCCACCCGCGACACGCAAGGCGCTGCTGGATGCATGGGAAGACGGCTGGGCACGCATGTTCGGGGCGCTGGAGTCACTTTCGGATGCGGACCTTACGCGGACGGTGACCATTCGGGGCGAACCACATTCGGTCATGCAGACCATCAACCGTCAACTGGCACACTACCCGCATCATGTGGGGCAAATCGTGCTGCTGGCGAAGCACTTCGCGCATGACCGGTGGCAATCGCTAAGTGTGTCGCGGAACAGCTCGGCGGAGTTTAATCGAAGAGTGGCGGCGGGAGAGCTCAGCCAGAGATAAAACCGGAGTCAGGAAACCTGCTGACTCGCTAAACCGCGGCGAACAAAGCGCGAAGAAATCCGCGCTACAATACACCATGCCCGCAGTCGCCGAAACCCTCGAGATCCCCACCTCGCTCGCCTGGGCGCATCCCGTAACGGCGGAGTGGTTTCTTAGCAAATTCGGCTCGCCTACCGAGCCGCAGGAGCAAGGTTGGCCCTGCATTCTTGCCGGCGACGCGACGCTCATCTCAGCGCCAACTGGGAGCGGAAAAACCTTAGCAGCCTTCCTCGTCTGCATCGACAAGCTCCTCCGCGCCGCCATCGAAGGAAGACTCGCGCCGGCGACGCAGGTCGTTTATGTCAGCCCGCTCAAGGCGCTTTCGAACGACGTGCAGAAAAATCTCGATCAGCCCCTGCGCGAGATTCAGCAGCTCGCTCTCGAACGCGGCTATCTTTCCACCGAGATTCGCACTGGAGTCCGCACCGGCGACACGCTGCCCAAAGAGCGCGCCGCCATGCTCCGCAACTCGCCTCACATCCTCGTCACCACGCCCGAGTCGCTCTACATCCTGCTCACGGCGGGCAAATCTCGCGAGCACCTCCGTCGCGTCCAGACCGTGATCGTCGACGAGATTCACGCTATCGCCGACGACAAGCGCGGAGCTCATCTTGCTCTCTCACTCGAACGCCTCGACGCCCTCGTCTGCGGCGAGAACCGCCTCTCGCCCGGAGCGTTCCTTACAGGCCTCGCGCAGGCGCCTCAACGCATCGGCCTCTCCGCGACGCAGAATCCCATCGAACTTGTAGCCAGCTTCCTCACCGGAGTCCACGAGAATCCAGATGCCCGAAAGCCTGCGACCATCGTTCAGGTCGGCCAGCGCCGCGAGCTCGACCTCGCTATCGAAGTCCCCAGCGACGAGCTCAGCTCCGTTCTCACCACCAACATGTGGACCGAGATCTTCGACAAGCTCGCCGCACACGCGCAGAATCATCGCTCTACGCTGGTCTTCGTCAACACGCGCCGCCTCGTCGAGAAGATAGCCTTCGCCCTCGCCGAACGCCTTGGTTCTGAGAACGTCGCCGCACATCATGGCTCGCTCTCACGCACGCTTCGTCTCGACGCCGAGCAGCGATTGAAGAATGGGCAAATAAAGATTCTGATAGCGACGGCATCGCTGGAGTTGGGAATCGATATCGGCGACATCGATCTCGTCTGCCAGATCGCGACAACGCGTGCGGTCGCAGTGGCCATGCAGCGCATCGGCCGTGCAGGCCATTGGCGCGGAGCCATCCCCAAAGGCCGCTTCTTCGCTACCACTCGCGACGACCTGATGGAACAAGCGGCGCTTATCCGCAAGATGCGCGCGGGCGAACTTGACCAGCTCGAGATTCCGCCGCAGCCCACCGACGTCCTCATGCAGCAGATCGTCGCTGCCTGCGGTGCCGAGCCGTGGGAAGAAGACACTCTCTACAACATCCTGCGCCGCGCCCACCCTTACCGCGACCTGACCCGCGAACACTTCGACGAGCTGCTGGAACTCCTCAGCAACGGCATCGAGTCCAGCCGCGGCCGCTACGGCTCCTACCTGCTCCGCGACCGCATCCACCACCAGCTTCACCCTCGTCGCGGCGCGCGCATGATCGCCATCTCGAACGGGGGAGCTATCCCCGACACGAACCTCTTCGCCGTCATCCTTCAGCCCGAAGGCGTGCAGATCGCCACGCTCGACGAGCACTTCGCAGTCGACTCCTCACCGGGCGACGTCATCCTCCTTGGCAACGCCAGCTGGCGCATCCAGCGCATCGAGGCCGTTGGCCGCGTCCTGGTTGAAGACGCCCATGGAGCACCGCCCAGCCTGCCCTTCTGGGAGGGCGAAGCACCGCAGCGCACCGCAGTCCTCTCCAGCGGAGTCGCCGAACTACGAGAGCAAATCTCCGGGCTCACGCCAAACGTCACGCCCGGCTACATCTCCCCCGTTGACCCTGAAGTTGCTGCCGCGACTGCATGGCTGGTGGAAGACTGCGGCCTCTGCCCCAGCGGTGCCCAGCAGCTCATCGCCTACATCGTAACGGGTCGCGCCGTCCTGGGCGCCGTACCATCCAAGACCACCATCATCGCCGAGCGCTTCTTCGACGAAGGCGGCGGCATGCAGCTCATCCTCCACGCGCCTTTTGGTGGTCGCATCAACAAGGCCTGGGGGCTCGCGCTGCGCAAGCGCTTCTGCCGCAGCTTCAACTTCGAGCTTCAAGCAGCGGCGACCGACAACGGACTGAACATTGCACTTGCCGAGCAGCACAGCTTTCCGCTCGGCGACGTTTTTCATTTCCTTAATGCCGAAACTGTGCAG
>CAYVSQ010000314.1:0-20717 GCA_964453815.1 uncultured Acidobacteriaceae bacterium
TCAACGATTTCTACGGTTACGATCGCATCGGCAACGATCTCTTCGCAAATACTCTGCTTGCACTCGACGCAAACACAGGGAAGCAGCTCTGGCACTTCCAGGGTGTACATCATGACATCTGGGATCGGGACTTTCCTTCGCCACCTGCGTTATTGACCCTTCACATCGATGGCAAATCAATCGATGCTCTTGCTCAGCCCACAAAACAGGGCTTCCTTTATGTCTTTGATCGCACAACTGGAAAACCACTTTTCCCGGTTGAAGAACGGACCTTCCCCCCGTCCCTCGTCCCTGGCGAACAGACCTCTCCGACGCAGCCAGTCCCTTTATCTCCAGAGCCCTACGCCAGACAACTCCTCACAGCAGACATGCTGACTAACCGGACACCGGCAGCCCATGCGTGGGCAGAGAAAGAATTTAAGACCTTCCGTAGCGCAGGGC
This sequence comes from uncultured Acidobacteriaceae bacterium, assembly GCA_964453815.1. Lineage (GTDB taxonomy): Bacteria > Acidobacteriota > Terriglobia > Terriglobales > Acidobacteriaceae > Silvibacterium. Next base: position 442 of record CAYVSQ010000314.1, read on the forward strand.
AATTCATTCCATTCAGCGTGGACAAGCAGACAGTCGTCTTCCCTGGCTTTGACGGAGGAGCGGAGTGGGGCGGCCCGGCGGTCGATCCACGCACCGGAGTCATCTACATCAACGCGAACGATATCGCTTGGACTGGCGGACTCACCGAAAATAAGCCGGGCGGAGTAGGGTCCAGCATCTACCTGAGCCAATGTGCTCTCTGTCACGGCGAAGACAGGAGAGGATCGCCTCCATCATTCCCCACCCTTATTGATATCGACAAGCGCCTCACCGCCGATGCGATCGTCGACATTATTCATAGGGGAAAAGGCCGCATGCCCTCCTTTCCCAACGTAACGGATACTCGCCTCGAAGCGCTTCTCACTTTCCTGAAGACTGGCCGTGATCCAATCTCCTCCGCGGCACAGGGAGGTACGTCGGAACCGCGAGCTGCCCAGTCCATCCAAACAGGAAACCGCACCGAGGTCGTCGGAGCACGGCTTTATCAGAAGAACTGCGCCATCTGCCACGGTGACGATCTTCTTGGTGAGCCATCGAATGACCCTGCACTCATCGGTGTTCGTTCCAGATTGGGAGACGGCGCGATTCTCGAAAGTATTCACAGCGGCAAGGGCAGAATGCCGGCGTTCAAAAAGCTGACAGATGCGGACACATTCGCGATTCTTCGCTTTCTCGGTGACAGCACGTTGCCGATCGCAAATCAGGACGGAAGATCCTCGAAGCAGGAAGCAGAATCGACCGGCGCGTCAGCGGTCACCGCAAAGTATGTCTTTACTGGATATCGAAAATTTCTCGACCCCGATGGATATCCAGCGATCGTTCCTCCCTGGGGCACCCTCAATGCAATCGATCTCAACACAGGCAAATATCTGTGGAAGATCCCTTTGGGGGAGTATCCGGAACTCGCTGCGAAAGGAATGAAGAACACCGGATCAGAAAATTATGGCGGCCCGGTCGTCACCGCAGGTGGTCTCGTCATCATCGCAAGCACCATCTTTGACAGAAAAATCCGAGCCTTCGACAGCCAGTCCGGACAGCTCCTTTGGGAAGCCGAACTTCCTTATGCCGGCAATGCGACACCAGCGACCTACATGGTAGATGGAAAGCAATACATCGTGATTGCCGCCAGTGGTGCGCGTGATCGAAAAGGACCGCAGGGCGCGGCCTATATTGCCTTCGCACTTCCGTAACTGTTTCATCGAGGATGATTGAATGACTGAGCAGAAAAGATTGGCGTGGACTGATCGGTCCGGAATTTATAGCATTGCATCCTATTGATGTCGTCCGTCGCCTCAACAACATCGACCACTATTCAATCGCAGAAACGAGAGTTTGGATGAACTTCTCATTACGCCTTCGGCTTAGCTTCATGATGCTTCTCCAATACTTTATCTGGGGAGCCTGGTACGTCACCCTAGGAACATGGCTGGCTACTTCTCTGCGCTTCTCAGGACAGCAGATCGGCCTAGCAGCCGGGACCACCGCAGTCGGCGCGATCATTGCGCCCTTCTTCGTCGGTCTTGTTGCAGACCGGCTCTTCAAAACGCAACGAGTGCTGGCGGTCCTTCACCTTGCCGGCGCTGCCTTGCTCTTCTTTGCCTCGCTGCAGACGAGCTTCCTCTTGTTTTATTTGATCGTGCTCATCTATTGCGTCTGCTTCATGCCCACGCTCGCTCTCACAAACTCACTCGCATTTCGCCACATGCAAAGCCCCCAGGAGCAGTTCGGTTCCATTCGAGTCTTAGGAAGCGGCGGGTGGATTCTTGCCGGTCTGCTCATCGGCACTTTGCGGCTTGAGGCTACAGCAATTCCGATGCGTCTCGCAGCCGTTGCCTCGCTGCTCATGGGAATCTACTGCTTCACTCTGCCGGATACACCACCGCTCGCTCGCGCGGTGAAGCTCTCTCTCGACAGCATCTTCCCGCGCGAGGCCGTCAATCTGCTGCGCGAACGCTCCATGCTGGTCTTCGCTCTTGCATCATTTCTCATCTGCATACCGTTGCAGTTCTATTACGCATTCACCAATCTCTTTCTCAATCAGGCCGGTGTGCACAACGCTGCGGGCAAGATGACCGGCGGCCAGATCTCGGAGCTTCTTTTCATGATTCTGATCCCGTGGTTCTTTCGCCGCCTGGGCGTCAAATATATGCTGGCCGCAGGCATGTTCGCCTGGGTCGTGCGATATCTCTTCTTTGCATACGGAAATGTGGACGAAAAGATGTGGATGCTGTGGGCTGGAATTCTTCTACACGGAATCTGTTACGACTTCTTCTTCGTCACCGGTCAAATTTATATCGATCGCAAGGCGCCCGTAAGCCTGCGAGCCTCTGCACAGGGAATGATCACGTTCATCACCTACGGACTCGGAATGTTCGTCGGCTCATGGCTCTCAGGCGCGGTAGTTAACCGCTACGCTCTCTCGATTCCTCGAGGGGGCCTGACCTACGACTGGAAGGCGATCTGGATCTTCTCCGCGTCTGCCTCGGCTTTGGTCCTCATCCTGTTTTTATTTAGCTTCTCCGACAGGACCGCAGACGCAGATGCTGCCGCGCTCCCAAGCCCCGAGGAAGCATCTCTTCAAATTCGAGAATGATTCACGGCATAACACAATGCAATTCAAAAGCCGTAATCTGGACCGAAGCGCCGAAGAAATTCTTGCGTGACTCACCTGCGCTGGATTAGCCGCCCTCGCCGGGACAGTACTGCAAGAGGCTTTAGCCAAGGTGTCGTACGCATGTGGATTTTAGTCGTCGGCAAGCCATCGATGGAAGTATGATTCGTGAACGTTCCAGGATTGGGCCTAGATCAATGAATCAGTTGAACACTATTTCATGAGGTGCCCCATGTTGGGTTTGCTCCGCAAGTTTGAATCCATTCATGCCGTTTCTCTCCTCACCCTGCTCTTTGCCATAACCGTGTTAGCCGTTTCGCAGACCTCCTACGACAAGGCGTGGACAATCCTGCGGGATGGGCTGTCGAACACGAATACAGACAACAGGACCGTACCGACACGGCTTCTCGGAAGCCTGCCCAACAACACGCGCGCACACGATCTTGCTCTTAAGGCAATCTCTGATAACAGGCCAGAGGTGCGAGCGGCGGGAGCAGAGGCGCTGGGGAATATGCAGGCACAGTCCGCGATTCCGCAGCTGGAGCAACTCGCCCGGACAGATGCGCTTGGCAAGCGCAAAGATGTGAGCGTCATTCCTGCGCTTGAATCGGCCCTCAACGATGACAAAGAGGGTGTCCGCTACACTGCCGCAGTGGCGATCATTCGCTTAAACAGTGTGAAGAACAGCAAGCCCGCGCCAAAACCTGTGGCCAAAACCGCCGCCAAACCGAAATGAAAGGAATCGCACTAAACGCGCACTGAAAACCGATGGATAAACGGCAGCAACTGAAAACTGAGGAGCCCAACCATGACTGCATCACGATATACGCGATGGTTTCCTGAAATAGGACTGTTGGTTCTCTTGTCTGGTTATGCGTGCCCAGCGATGAGCCAGGTCAACACCGGTGAGATTCGCCTGAAAGTAGCTGATCCTGCTGGGCTCGGTCTCAAGGCTTCGGTTGACGTCGTCAGCAAAGGCAACCAATACAGCAACGACTTCGTCACCGATAGTAAAGGCGTCATTCGCATCCAGCCGCTGCCCTATGGGATTTACCGCATAACGGCGAAGAGGCAAGGCTTCGCCGATCTCACAAAGACTGTGGAGGTCCGCTCGGCGATTCCGGTTGACTATGACATGACGCTCGATGTTGCTCCGTTGAATACCGTTGTTAAGGTGAACGCCAGCGACGGACTCCTCGATCCTTATCGACCATCATCGATCTCGCAGGTCGGCTCGCAACAGATTGAGCAGCGAGTCGCTTCTCTTCCCGGCAGGTCCGTACAGGATCTGGTGAACCTGCAGCCCGGGTGGCTCTATGAAGGAAATGCGGTACTGCATCCGCGCGGCTCGGAGTACCAGACACAATTTGTCGTCGACGGCATTCCGTTGATCGACAATCGCTCGCCAAGCTTTGGCCCTGAGATCGAAGCTGACGATCTCGATTCGATGAGTATTTACACCGCTGGTTTTCCTGCCGAGTACGGCAGAAAGATGGGCGGCGTTATCGAGCTCAACACGGCGAGAACGGCCGACCCCGGCCTTCACGGAAAGCTCATTCTCTCAGGGGGCAGTTACGACACGGCGGATGGCTTCGCACAGATACAAAACAGCTGGGGCAAGACTGTGCTGGGCGCGACGGCATCGGGTAGTATGACCAGTCACTATCTCAATCCTGTTGTGCCGGAGAACTTCACCAACAAAGGCACGACGGGTGATTTCTCGCTGCGCTACGCACGCCAGTTGACGCAAAACGACTACCTCACGATGAGCGTCCGCCATGAAGTCGCCCGCTACGAGATCCCGAATGAGCTTTTGCAGCAACAGGCCGGGCAATTGCAGAACCGCGACAACATCGAGACAATGGGCTCGGTCAGTTATCAGCATCTCTTCTCAGCTGATATGGTTGGCAACTTCTCCGGCATGGTGCGGGACAACGCCAACCATCTTTACTCGAACGACCAGTCGACGCCGATCATCGCATTCCAGAACAACAGCTTTCGCGAGGGCTACTTCAAAGGCACGGTCTCAATCCATCACAAGAATCAGGAGTGGAAGGCTGGGATTGAATCGGACGCGACCTTCCTGCACGAGCGTTTTAACTACGTGATTACCGATCCGGATCAGTTCGACGATAACACACCCCAGACATTTTTCTTCGCACAGAGCAAACCAGATCTCGAGCAATCCGCCTTCGTCGAAAACCTTATCCGCTTGGGCCAGTGGACCGTCAACGCCGGGCTTCGCTGGGACCACTATCAGCTCCTGCTAAATAAAAATGCGTTCAGCCCTCGGCTCTCTGTCTCGCGTTTCTTTCCCTCGGCAAACATGGTCCTGCACGCGTCGTATGATCGTGTCTTTCAGACGCCATCGAGCGAAAACATTCTCCTCTCGAGCTCTCCCCTGATCGGGCAACTCAGCCCAGAGGTTTTGCGCCTTCCGGTACAGCCATCGATGGGTAACTACTTTGAGGGCGGGGTGTCCAAGGCCGTCGCCGACAGGTTACGGCTCGATGTAAATGTCTTTCGCCGCAACTTCAACAACTACGCCGACGATGATCAGTTGCTGAACACCGGTATCAGCTATCCCATATCCTTCAATAAGGGCATCCTCTACGGAGCCGAGGGCAAGCTCGAACTTATGCATCTCGACAAGCTGACGGGCTTCGCCAGCTACTCCTACATCGTCGGCAACGTATGGTTGCCGGTCACTGGAGGGCTGTTTCTCGGCGATGATGTGGCCGCTGCACTCGCCGAAACTACCGGGCACTTCCCCGATTCGCAAGACCAGCGCAACACGGTGCGGACGCGCTTTCAATATCAATTAATGCCTCGCGTCTGGTTCGCTGGCGGACTCTCTTACGGATCAGGCCTGCCTTTTGAATTTCAGGGCACAGAGGAAGATGCTCTGGAGCAATACGGGCCGCAGGTTATCAGTCGCCTGAACTTCGACCGAGGCCGCGTCTTACCATCTCTTTCAGTGAACACCTCTCTCGGAGTCGACCTGTACACGAGCGAACGCGTCAACGTACGCTTTCAGGCTGACGGGGACAATCTCAACAATCGCCTGAACGTTATCGACTTTGGCGGACTCTTCTCCGGCAACGCAATCGGCCCCGCACGCAGCGTTTTTGTCCGCCTCAAGACGAGCTTCTAGCTGTCACCTTGCGATGAAGTTGATGAGGATGCGCACAGGAATGTTGCTATCAGTTGGTCCCACCGGCCATCATCTCTACTGTGAAGATATCGCTACTCAGCGAGCTTGAAAATGCGTATCTGCACCAGCTTGCTGATCGTCAGGTTATTAAACCCCTTCGCCTGCATGCGCTGAATAAAGTCGGGCGTGACCTTGAAGATGCGCATCTGGATCAGCTCATCCACGGTTGGCTTATAGCCCATCGCCTGAACCTCCTTGATGTCAGCTGTATCCACACCGTGGACGCTCATTGCGATAAGTTTCTCCGCCGGAAGCTTCGGATATCCAAGCGCTGCAAGTCTTTTCACGTAGTCTGAATTGACCTTAAATATCTTTAGCGCAATCAGGTTGCTGGCGTCGATGCCGGTGACGCCAGCCTCCTGCAGCGACTTCACCCACGAGGCCTCGATGTGAAACAGCGTATACGCCTGAAGCTTCTCCGAGTCGATGCCGGTGATCCCCAGCTCTTTCATCCGCGCCACGAAAGCCGGGTTCGGCACAAACGTAAAGTCTCCCGTTAGTTTTGAATCGCGAATGCTTCCCGAGCAGGTTAGGCGGCCAGCCTCCGCCGTTAGTACGGCATCGATGTGCGCGCCCTCTCGACGCATATCGTCGATTGTCAATCCGGCGAAGGCATTCAGTGGCTGCTGCATGTTGCTCTCGTGGCAGTCGCTGTGATCTACGCACGGGCCTCGATCCAGTCTCAGGTCGAAGCGATCCGGCTCAGTCGAAACAGTGATGCTGCATGTCCCTCTAAGCGAGTTGAGTATCTCGTCCGCACGCAGTGAGACGATACCGAGCGCGATCAGCAAGACGCCGAGAAATTGGTTGCGGAATCTCATCATCTCTTCTCCGATCTCTGATTGTCATCATCCAGCAGGCCTGAAATACGAAGCTTTACGAGCTTCTCGATGGTGAGGTTGTCAAAGCCATGGCTCTTTGCCGACGCCATAAACGCATCGTCGATATGAAAGATGCGAAGCTGTACAAGCTGATCCAGTGTCACATCGGGGAACTGCCGTTTTGTTGTCTGAATAAACTCGGGCGTAACGCCATGAACGCGCAATTCCACCAGCTTTTTTGAAGGAATCGAGCTGAATCCGGCAGCTTTCATTGCGGCAACAAACTCCGGCGTGACCTTGAATATCTTGTAAGAGGTAAGGTCCTGAATGGACGTTGGCGCAATGCCCATGCCTTTCAGTTCTTTGACGTACTCCGGTGTTACACCGAAGATCTTCAGCGACACCAGCTCATCGGCCGTCGGCTTGCCCAATCCAACCTCGCTCATGCTCCGCGCATACTCTGGCGTAACGCCCTGGATCTTCATCGCCACATACTTGTCCAGATCGACGTTGTAGCCGACAGCGCGCATCGCGGTGATGTAGTCCGTCTTTGGTGAGGCCGCGTTCGCTGCGTCCTGCGCGGCCATCGATGCGAGGACTGGCAACGGCTCGGGTGCGGGCGACGGTTCCATCGCCGGTCGTGGAACGGCGATGGTCGCAGGCTGTGGAAAGAGAGCCTTCAGAGCCGGCGAAACCGCCGGACTCGTCGGGAGATTGGGCCTCTCTGCAACTATAGCGGGAGCAACTGCCGGTGCTTCCTTGTGCGCAAGCGCTTGCGTGAAAACCATCTTTGGCGCGCACTTCGCGGCCTCTGGCACGACTACATGCATCCGTTGTTCGGGAAATACCGTCGCAGCTACCAGGACCGGCTTTGCCGGAGCAACGTAATCCGCGAAGACATGTGGCAACGGCAGAAGAAATAATCCAACCACTGCGCAAACTCCGACCAGCGACAGTGGCGCAATCTCACGCCGCCTCTCCGGAGCATCGCCGAGGATGCGAACGATGCGCTCCCGCAGGCTTATTCCCGTCCGGTGGCCATACAACGCCATCGCAAGATGCAGGTGCGAACTGCGCTGTTCTTCCAAATGGAGCAGCGCCGTAGCGTAGACAACAGGGTCAGAGCAGCACGCCAGCGCAACATCGTCGCAGCAAAGCTCACGCTGCTGGCGAAGATTATTGCTGACCCACCACACCGCCGGATGGAAAAAGAACAGCGTCTCGACCATCGTTTGAATCATGTTCCACAGATAGTCACCGCGACGGACGTGCGCCAGCTCATGCGCGAGCACAACCTCCAGCTGATCCGGGCTAAGCGCAGTCAGCGCCGAGGCAGGCAGCAGCACCAGCGAGCGAAACACACCCATCGCCAGCGGCCCGGAGATTCGCGGGCAAACATATAATTCGATTTGCCGCCTGATGCCGATACGCTGAGACAGGCGCTCGAAGCTATTGCGGACGCGCTCGGGAATCTCGACGAGCCCTGCGTGACGCAACTGGCGAATCCGTCGCCACCCGCCGATAGCACGAGCTGACAAAATGAATACGCCAACGAGCCACATAGCATCGACCCACGGCATCGCCTTTTCCACTGTGACCGAAAGCGCCGAAAGATCGGGCCGTGTGATGGGCTTCGCTGCTACTGCATCGGCTGTCGTCGGAGCAGACTCTACATAGTTCATGACACCGTGAAGGGTCTCAACGATACCAGCGCTTTGAGACAACGTGCTTTGCGGCATCTGCATCTCTTCGTAGCCGAGCGTCACCACCGCCGCCGCGAACATACTCATCAGCGCGACCAGCGTTAGCGTATATCGAACGTGGCTACGCGACTTCGCAAATGCCAGGTCGACCACACGATAGAGCAGCGCAATCATGGCAGCCTGCCAGCAGAAGTGTACGAGTGTCCATCCCAATGCTTCCTTCGAGTAGCTCATTGCCTCTCCCTTTTCTGCTTGATGATCTTCCGAATCTCTTCCAGCTCTTCCGCGCTGGCCGCCTGCATCGAAAGCGCATGCATGGCAAGCTGAGCCGCGGAGCCTGCAAACAGCCGCTCGCTCAGATCGCGCAGTAGCTGGCTCTGCGTCTCCTCCTGGCTTGCGGCGGCGCGGTAGATGTGCGCCTTGCCTGCCTCCTCCCGCTCCACTAGCCCCTTCTCTGTCATGATCTGTAGAGTCTTCAACACCGACGTGTATCCCAATGCGCGCTGCTGACTGACGACCTCATACAACTCACGCACCGTAGCGGAGTCTTTGTCCCACAGAGCCCGCAGTAGTTCCAGTTCAACTTCCGTGGGCTTCGGCAAATGGCGTTTCATTTCCATGTCCGAAACTTTATACGAAGACATTCGTAGATGTCAAACGAAAACCTTCGTAGAACGACAATAAATAACGACAGATATTTTGAAGGCCCGCTCCCGTCGTCCTGACCTACCGGCGCGAGCGGATCGGCAAAAGAGAAGCGTCCCCGTCGAATCGTCTTGGACGATACCCCGAGATCACAAAGGAACGATCGAAATTTTGAGGAGAGGAAAATCTGGAGGTAGAAATTCTCTGACACACAAGTCGTTGATTCGGTGGAGTTGAGCAGGATCGAACCACTGACCTCCTCGTTGCTTGCAGATCGGACAGACCACCTGCAACTTGATCCAAATACGCGAAAGATATCGTACGTTTATCTGAATCAACTCACCACTATCCAGAGTATAACTGCAGCGTACCGATACCCGCCTAAGGATTCGTCAGAGACTATATTAGGGCGATTTGTGAAGATTTGAAGATTGCGCTACGACCAACAAACCTTGTCGTGGCACAGTACCCTCAAAAGGTGGCCAAACCCGAGCTTCAGGTCATAATCTTCCAGGAGTAGACGTCATAGTCACCGGTCTCGCCTTCCATGCTGCCGTGCCCATTACTCCAACTCAAGCGCAAAAATCTCTCGCGAATTTTGAGTTTGAAGGGAATGGAACCATCGCCGTAAACGCGTGCCGTGATGCGGCGTGTTTCGCGAGCACCGGCATACAGGCCCACATCCGCCCAAGGAATGATGCTTCCGCTCTTCACATAGACGGGGATATGCTTGGTCGCTGGTGGAACAATTAACTGTGTGCCACCTTGAAACATTTCGCCGGTCCAAAAGTCGTGCCACTTTCCTTCTGGCATTAGAACTGTCCGGCTTGCTTCTCCCGCAAATAGCGGCGCGACAAGCATGCGGTCGCCAATCATATATTGGTCATCGACATTGTAGAGTCGCCGGTCTTGTGGGGCATCGAGCACTAGGGCACGGAAGGGCGGTGTGCCATCTTCGGCGTAGCGTTGGAAGGCCGCCGTCAGATAGGGCACCAATTGCATCCGCCATCCGATAATCTCACGACAGCGCGCCTCCAGGGTCTCCCAATCCTCGAGAAGTTGGCCGGCATTATTCTTGGCGCGATCGATCTGCTTCCATGGAGGACTTTTCATGTACCAACAGTCCACCTGGGCCAAAGGAGAGAACACAACACTTTGCAACCTGCGAATGAGATCTTCCTCGCTCGCAGCCTGCCTGACCTCAGGACACCAAAGCAAACCGTTGAACCCCGCGTTCACCAGCGCGCGGATATAGTCCCTATGGTTATAGAGGTCGCTGTAAAGTACGAATGGATAGGGAGTCGCCAGCGCACCGCTGGAGCGTACCAGACCATAGGTCTCGTTGCCGCGTTTGCGGAATGCATCCCAGATAGCCATTTGGTAACTGCGACCGAAGACGCTGTGCATCTGCTCACCGTCTACACCGGACGGAAATGAGCTGCACTCAGGAAACGACCAGCCGCCGGTGTAGTCCGAGTTGTCGCATTCGTCAAGTTTGAAACCGGAGATACCCATGTCGATCAGGGTCTTACCATGGAACTCGCCGAACGCTTCGCGCGCCGCCTTGCCGGCGAAATCGGGCACCAAGCCGCCCCACACACCGAAATCTCCAGAGCACTGCCCAATCGGACGAAAAAGCGGCGAAGCAGGATGAACAAAAGCATGCTCCCACAAGTTCACTTTGTATCCCAGGCTGGTTGCGGAGTTCACAAAGCCGGTCGGATCGGGGTAGCGCCCCTTGTCCCAGACAAAGGTACATGAGTAGGCATGAGACTGCCAGCCAGGTTCCAATCCAAGTACATCGCATGGAATTTTCCTATCGCGCAACTCGTTTGCAAGGGAGATGACGTCATCCTGCGTCGCCCGAGCCTCATTGCGGTACCAAAAACCAAGGCCCCACTCCGGTGGCACGAAACCTCCACCAGAAAAGACGTTGTACCGCTTCACTGCGTTCAGCATGTCTGGTCCGGCGAACAGGTAGACGTCGACGCCGGCTGCATGCGGAACGTCAATGACGATGCTATCTATATCGCCTTCGCGAACGGTGTGGGTGTAGTTCGGATCGGGGCTGGCTCCAACTGCTGTCTTCTCGGCGTGAGTTGGTTTAGGCTTTGCATCACCAAAATAGAAGGTCGCGTATCGTGCCGTGTCGATCAGGATACCGATCCCTTCTGTTGTTACATAAAACGGAACCGGCGCGTGAGAGTCGCCGGTATCAATTTTAGGGTCGGCATTCACGCGGGCTACCTTCCTTTTCCCGCGTTGCGCAAAGGACAGGAGTTGCAGTCCAAAGCCAAAGATCTGCTCGTGCGGCCGCAACGGAAATTGAACCGTGCAGCCGCGATCTGTCCGCTTGCCGTCGATTGGCGGCAAGGGCGCGCGATGCACGCGAGGCAGCTTCGCAAAGGCCTCAATTTGCGCCGGCACAAGCCGGCTGGATACCGGAGTGAACTTCTCCGGCTTACCGATGGTCGCCCGCCATACACCGGGATAAAGTTCCGTCCAGGTTGCAGTGACAAGCGAGCCCACAGCAGATGATTCGGCGCCAAGCAAACGGGAAACGCCGGCCATAGTTCCACTTGCTGCGAGCGCTTTGGCCAAAGTGCGGCGCGAGATATTCATTTCGATTTAAGCTTCCTTTCAACGGATAAGATGGAATCCGCCGGCAAACCCTGTCAGTTATATTCGTCAAAATACATTCCGTTGTTATGGAACGACGTGAATTGTCTGTGTTGTCCAGCACTCGATCAATGAGGCCTTCGTAAGAAGGCTGCAGGAGAAATCAGGCGAATTCGAGCCTCCAGTTCCCGTTATCGGTCGGGGCAGCTGAGGTGAGCAATACCCGATAGATGGTTTTGCCCCAACGTCCAACCAGCCAATCATCGGTAAGATCTATCTTTTCGATCGTCGGAACAATCAGCGTCGCATCGTAGCCGAGGGAAACGCTGCGGGCCGAGGTATTGGCGGGGGTGAATACTAGCTTTCCTTCCGCCTCTTTTGTAGGAACGCAGGGGGTCATGAGAGAAAGCTGCACCGGGACTTTCTTGTGCAACTGGAAATCTTCATTCAGATGAATGCGGTTCGCAGTGCGGTCCAGCGTCAATCTGCGCGCCCAGTGGATGATTGCAGCCTCAGGTGGATAGGCAGTCGCGAGATTCATCGCGAGGGCGGCGCGAGAATCGTCAGTCGAATAGCGAAGGTCGCTCGCGCGATACTTCGGGCTCTTATCATCCTGCATTACGCCTCCGATGGTGGGCAGGTTGTGATAGGCGGACTGCACAGAAAACTTGTAGCGTGGTGCGGTGTAGGCTTCCGGGCCAATGTCGATGAAGATGGGGTTGCCATCGTGGAAGACAATGAAACTGCCAGAGTCGTTATGTCCGTGCGGCCGTTGATTCGGAGCCGCCTGCATAGCGAGATAGAAGCCATCGGTCGTGCCTTCCTTGATCCTCGCAGTCATGAGGCCGAGGACGGGATACCATGAATCGCGCACGAGCGCATCTTGCTTTTCAGCGGTAATCGCCATGGCTGAGATGAGAAGGCTGGGAAACACCCTTCCCAGGTGACCCTGATCGTCAGAGACAGCCTCACCACGCATCGCGGCGACAGAGGCATTGAAGGCTCCATAGGCCTGCAGTGTCTTGTCATCGATGGCCGTGCCGATGCGATAGAGAAACTCTCCGCTCTCTTCCATCTTCGGCGGCGCATCGCCGTAGTCAACGAACCAGGGCCCGTTAATGTGGACATCCGCGATGTAATGAAACATCTTACGGACGAACGGATGGGTGAGAGGATTGCCCGCTCCACCACTAGCCGAGGTAAGTAGCGTGCAGCAGTCGAAGTAGGAACCGGGCGATACATTCCAGTAGCCGGGGCCCTCCTGGCACCCGGCATCATCTGAGTAATCATCGAGATACTGATCGATGCTCCGGCAGATCTTGAGAATGGCGGCCTTGCGCCGGTTGGGGTCGGGCTCGAGCAACAGATTGGCCGTCAACCAGTTTGAGCCGATCCACGGAGTCCAGTTGTTCAGGTGGTGTATCTGTCCATTGAACTCCTTGAACATCCACATGAAATCGTCACGTTCGAAAGCAGGATCGAGAATGCGGTGCTTGACTTCGAATCGAATGCGGCTCGTGATCATCGGGTTCAATTGATCGAGCTGGGCGCCGAGCAAGTAGTGTATCCAGGATAAGACTGCTCCCGTAGCGGCGGCAAAGAGATCGACTATTGGCTCCTGGACGTCAGACAAGCCGGAGCCAGGGTGCGTTCGCTGCAGAAAAAGATGAGCAGGAACACCCCAGAACGTCTCTTCGCATTCGAGCCAGACACCATTAACGATCTCATCGATAAAGCGACCTCTGCCTTCCACGCACTCGCCGAGCACAAGGTCAAGGAGGCGCGTACGTCGTGTAAAGTAATAACTCTCAAAGTGCGAGCGGTTCCCGTTGCGCTTGTACTCAAGAAAAACCGTAGCCGGAAGCGATTCCCATTCCGTACCTTTGATTTTTTCGGCGCGCGCAACCGCTGCAGCGGCGACTTCTCTGTGTACCTGCTGCCATGCTTCGCGCTCAGCCCCCTTTGGGTACGGGTGCCAATCCGACGCAGCGATTAGAGATCTGGACAGCAGTTCAGGTGTAAAGGTGGAGCAGAATAGGTTCTTTGGCTTCTCAGGAAGGTTTGTGCCTGCCGGTGCTTCCTTTTGTAGCGCCCCCACTGCAAATGGCAGATGCGCGCTGCCGAGCATCGCCGCCGTACCTGCAATCATCTCTCTACGATTGATTGTCATGATCTCTATTGCTTCATCCCTTCGTAAGGTGCATAGGATTCGTTGAGGTATAAATCTTGCGTGGCTGCAACTCGGTGGTTGGAACTGAAACTGCCTTTAGCGAGCCACCACGTTATTGCGCAGAATGTTGTTTCTCACCACCGCACCCTGATTCCTGTTCATCCACGTCTCCTGAGCGATCCCCGCGCCGCCGTTGCCTTCCGCCAGGCAACCTTCCACCATTACCTGCCGGCTTTCGGCGATCATCACGCCGTCGAGTGTGTTGCGTGTGAGCTCGCAATCTCGAATCTGAACGTCGCTCCCGAAGATCACCGAAACCCCATGCCCCCACATCGCGTCTGCAAAACGCGAACCGGTGATTGCGACGCGCGAAACGTGATTCATCTTCAGGTTGTGGTTCTTTCCGTGCCCCGGCGGCACCATCCCGCCGCTCCCAGAGATATCGCAATTGATAATGTCGACCTGCTCCGCCCCGAACAACTCGACCGCGCTCGAGGTGCAGTTACGTACGGTGATGTGCTCAAACCTCAGATTTCGCAGAGCCGTGCCTTGAAACACGATTCCCGCGCGAATTGGCCCATACATCAACCGCCGCTTCTGCACACCGCCGTTGGGATCGTGCGAGGCCTCGGGCGTCGGTCCGCCCTCAATGACAAAGTCCCGCAAAACCACATCGTGCATGTCCGGCTCGGCATTGATCATTGCTGCCTCCTGCCCATCTTTCGCCGGATCGAGGAACAGCTGGCAATCTATGCCTGTCCCAGCAATTGTTACTCCGCTGGGCAGCATTAGCGTTGCCGGTAGTGTGTGCAATCCCATCTTCAGGCTCACCGTGCCGCCACCGTTCTTCTTCAACGTGTCCAGTGCGTCCTGGATCGACTCGCCCGGCGCGATGGTAACTACTTCATCCGGTTGCGTGTTCGTAGCCTTCGCCTGCGCGCCCGCCAATACTGCGATCTTCGAGGCCGCCGGCGCCGGCTTCAGCTTCACAGGAGTTTTGCTGGTCTCACCCCGGAACATCGTCACAATACTGTGCGCATGCTTCACGTTCGTCGCCGCTCTCTTGGTGTACGGCATCTCCATGTGCTTCTCGTACCGGTAATGCTGCAAGACCGCCTCATAGAGATCGCCGAACTGCCCCCTCGACACCTCACTGGGCTTGCCATAAGCGGGCACATCCTCGCCCAACATGTAGCGCGCTGTGTACTCAATCCCCAGCGCCAACCGATTGTCTGCCTCAGCGAAAAGATCGACGCCCTGGTTCCACGCCACGACACATGTATTCACAAAGTACGAAAGCCCGAGTTGCGTGTGTCCCTGATCCCTGCACGTCTCCTCGCACTGCCCACTCGGGTAAACGTAATGCGTAATTCCGCTGTTCACTGGTCCGGTACGAAAGTGTTGATACACCGACTCCATCAGATTACGGTCCTCGCAGAAGACGCCGATCGCCAGTAGCGTATACATGATTGCCGCGTCCCAATTGCCATTCGCCTCTGGATAGAACATTCGCAGCAGCGGCACATACACCGTCAGCATCATGCGCTTGAACTGTTCCTGCGAACGGGCGCTCCATCCCGGATAGGTTGCTCGCAGTATCTCTGCCGCGTTGCAGAAGTAGCCACCCGTCCACCCGGCTAGCAACATTGCGTCATTCTCAGAGAAATCTGCCAGCGTACCTGACCATCCATCGAATATCTCAATTACTTTGTGAGCATGCGCCTCGTCTCCACTCACATACCATTGCATCACGTGATTATTCGCTGCGTTGGCACTATCGGAGAGCTCGCGACCTCCCTTCTCACCAGCCGCGTACGCGCCACGAATAACATGTGCAAACGGCTTCGGCTTGAAGTCGAGCGACGCGAGAGGACCTTGCAGCCATAAGTCCCACGCGGACTTCCAAGGTTCTTCACCGGCCTTGATCTTTGCCTTCATAAACTCGAGGTCGGCTCGCGTCTGCAGTATGCCGGGATGCACAATCCGCGAAGACGCCACAGATGCTCCCTCATCCCGCACCGCCGGTGCCTGCCCAAGGCCCGTCATCGCAGCTGCGGCCAATCCTGCACTCGATTGCAGTAAAAATGTTCGCCTCTTCATATTTCCTATTCTTTTTGTTATGCAGGCTACATCAGGTTCTTGCATTAAGTTCGACAACCCCCGCATCATCACCAGGCCTTAACATGGTCAGATCATTGCGTAACAAAATGCACAGATTCGATATGTTTCCCTTCACGCCAGACATATCCATTCTTCGAGGGCATTCGAACTTTCAGATCATCAATCTGTTGACCCGAAGCAAGCTTCAGTGTGAAATCGCCGCCTGTCCCTTTCTTTTCGAACGATAAGTCGGCCCTGGCTAACCCACTCGTAGTCATAATTGGCCAGTTATGTGCCGCAACGCCCGTCCAGCTATCCGGAATTCTCGGGAGGATCAGGATAGATTGCGGTGATAAGTCGTCAACTCCGAGCATGAGCCGTGACACTTTCAACGGTTCGGAAACATTGACGAGATTCAATGCGCCGCAACCCTCTGCGAGCGGAATCTTTCCGACCGCGTCCGGCGAGTAGGTCCGCTCATAGAAGTAATAGGGAGAGTCCCGATGCAGCTTATATTCCGGAACGGGCCGATAAGTTTCATTCGTGAGCCAGGTTAGCGCCTTGTCGGCCATCTTCAGGTTATCGAAGAGAAGCATGGTCTGAATTGCATACCCCTGACCATAGGATGGGCTGGAAAGTAATCCTCCTGCAAGAAGGTCGAACTGTGTCCAGATTCCATAGCGGTCGAACTCCATCTTACGCAGCGGAGTGCTATAGAGGCGCTGGAATGTCTTTTCGCTGTGCTCGACGCCTGACTTCCATGAAGAGGTCAAGGGCTGAAGACCGAGTACGTCTGCATACATTGCGGCAACGCCGTTGATCGATCCAATGCCCTTGTTCCCTGGAGCGTCCAATACGCTTGGGTCTGGTTTCATTGTTTTTTCGTTGATGCACCAGATCCATGCCCCGTCTTTGCCGACCAAGTATTTCTCCATGGCATTGTCGATCCGCTCTGCCAGATTGCGGTATCTCTCGGCTCTTGCGCCATTTCCAGCCTCATCTGCCATCCTCGCCGCTGCCAGCAAAGCGAGGCGCACTAGGTTGTTTTGCGCCACGTTGTAACATAATCCGTCAACGCCTAGTCCGCAGCCGAACTCACCGCTTCCTTCTACCAGCGGCTTCGTCTTCAACTCGAACTCAATGCTGTTGAGCGGCGAGGCATCCTGGAATAAAAACTGCTGAATATCTTTCCTGGTAGAGTTTCCATCGGGCAGGCGTTCCCATAACAACACCATGCCGATGACAATCGAAGTTGAGCCATCCATCTCCGCGCCCGAACCCGGCTGCGATCCCTTGAAGTACTCCGGAAAGGAGTAGAATCCGTTCGGATTCTTTTCCACCAAATGCATCAGACACTCGGCCAGCAACGAAGCATGCGCTAAATATCCGCGCATGACGAGTTCGCGCATAAAGGTGCCGCCATCGCGCGTCCACATCGTACCCGCCCAGGGGAAATACGGAAGCGATGCGTTGACGAACCCTGCAGGAAAGCCATTGCCGGCGACCGAGACAAAATTCCTTTCGAGCACGCCTTGAAACGATGCGTCGAGTTCCTTTGTGAATAGTTCCGCATCCGGTGAACCGAAGAATCGGAGCGAAACAGGCTGATCGTTTTCGAGCCGAATGGCTGAAGACGAGGCATTTGTGCCAGCGAAAAGTGACGTGGAAGCCATCCATGCGAGCATCATGATTCCACCAATAGATGCGGACCACCTGATGGGCATAATCTTTCTCATACGCTCCACGATTCCTGGCACAATATCCGTGCTACGACATTGATTGCCGATGCGGCCGCAGCCAATCCCGCACTCGATTGCAATAGAGATGCCCTCCTCTTCACGCCTTTTCTTTCATCTCAGCCCCATTTGAGCCAACATCTGCATCACGCGCTTGCGAAACCCTTCAGAGCGATGATGCTGCTAGGTCCAGTTAAAGTGGTTGGTTAGAAAGTTAATCGTGCCGTAAGTTGCAGTTGACGAGGCGTGTTATGGGAAGAAGCGCCCACACCTCCAGGTTGTACCAATTCCGTGCCATCCGTTGTACTTGGGTTGTTATACCCCTGCACATTGAAGACATTGAAGGCATCCAGATTCACTCTGAAGTTCACCGTCTCAGTGATCGGGAATACCTTGAAGAGAGAAAGGTCCGCACTCCAATTTATAGGTCCAGGAATGATGGTTTTCGAAAAAGGATTATTCCCCGATTGCCCCGGCGAGTAGGCGACCGTGACTGGATTTCCTTTGTTTGAAGCCAACAAAGCTGGCGATGAAACCTGCACGTTGTCATTCCCATAATTAGGGGTACCCGGAGTATTGTTGATCGGGGTCGCAAATGGTACCCAGTCGCTGGGAAGGCCTTCGACGCACTTAGAGGTGCAGGTGCCCAATGGCGCAGGAAGGACTGTCGGAGCAAGGTATCCGTTGAACCACTCGTAGCTGTCAAGGCACACACCGCTGCGGCAGTCCTTGATCGGAAGACCATGTTTGTATACCTTGATCGGGTTAGTTGGTCCCCAGTGGGAACTGATGGGCTGGAAATACTGACCTACGATGCTTCCATCTCCGGCAAGCTGGAAACCTCCGACTAGTTGATTCAGAAATCCGTGGGCATTACCTAGGAACCGCTTTCCTTTCCCGAAGGGCAGGTCGATAATTCCGTTGAATTCTACTTCTTGCTTCGGGTTGCCGGCATTGACCTCGTACGTTTCGAAGTTCGTCAGCCCACGCCACGTTTCCCATGAAGGCGTGCCAGCCGGGCTGCTTGGAGGCGTGGCGCCCGGCGTGATCGCGCTGCCTCCAACGAGTGGGGCGAAGGTAGTGTTCGGTGCAGTCCCCCTAGTGCCGAGATAGTCTTGAGGCGTATAGACGGTTCCATCTCCAGTGAAGGCTTTCTGCCAAACGTAGATGACCTGATATGCGATCCCATGATGAAACAGCCGCTGATAGTTGACTTGTAATGCGTTGTCGTTCGAGTAGCCGGTCTTTCCGTAATAACTCATACCGCCGTAGGTGACATTGTTGTACGGATTCAACGCGGTCGCAGCATATTGACTGGTCCCAATTGTCGAAGCTCCGCCGGTGGGGACAGGCGTTCCGGTTGACATCTCCCAGACGAAAGGAGAGAGGGGCTGGTTGACAGCATAGGTCTGGTCAAGATCGCTCCCATGAGTAAACACCCAGCTCACTCGCAGCGCTGAATTCCCCTTGAGCGGTTGCTCGATCGTCAGGCTCGTCTCCTGAGCAACGTCGGGAGGATAGTTCGGACTGAGAGCGATGATGCTAAAGCCCGGAACGATGGCATTCGTCGTGGAAGTATTCACTACATTTCCGTCGTTAACTCCCATAACAACGCTCTGCGGATTTCTCACGAGATAGTTAGACATTCCATCTGGAGACTGGCTGGCGAGGTTATAGTTCTGAGTGTAGTTTTGGACATACGGAAAGCCGGCGAACATCTGCTGCCATGAACTACGTAAGGCGGTAGGGAAAACATATTTCCCGTAGCCCCCGCGCAGCACGGTACCGTATTTGCCGCTAAATGGCTGCCACGCAAAGCCCACGCGTGGTTCTAACTCGTTTTTGTTCTGCATGTTGCTGCTTGGAAATCCAGCCTGAGCGGAAGTCTCAAACGTCACGCCGATATTCTGTAGATTGGTGATGATCGACTGAGTCGTATAGCCGTGGCTGACGTAGTACGAAGTGGGGTTGGACATCACAAACGCATTGTTTTTGAAGTCGAATGTGGTCCCCAGACCATCTTTCGTCCATAGCCCCGGAAGGTATGTATTCCGGAGACCGAAGTTAAGCGTCAGATTTTTGGTCACCTTCCAGTCGTCCTGGAAGTAGACGTCGAACTCCATATCATGCCCATGGCCTTGAGGCGGCTCCAGTGTCACACTGTACAAGGAAGCATTGCCGAGGAAAAAATCGGCCTCTGTCTCGCCTGTATTTGCTGTGCCGCTATAGGCCGTGCCAGTCGTTGGGTTTTCTAAGGAAGTCCCGGTGGCGTCGAAGCTTGCTGCGTCGTTCTGCCGCGAGGGAAGGTAGGAAAGCCGTTCCCGCCGGTAGCGCCCCCCGAAGTGGAGCTGGTGTCTTCCTATCGTCTTGGTCAGATTCTCATCGTAATTAAAGACGATTTGATCTTCGTAGTACTGATACTGCGTGCCGCCAAAGGGCATAAGGCAACTACTGCAGATGACGGGGAAGCCGGTCTCACCGAAGTTATTGGGCAGCTTGAAAAGCTGAGACTCATAATTTGTGTTCGGACTGGCATCGGCGCCCCCACCCCCGACATACTGATTGAACCACTGTTGGGACACGGTGGTTTCGGAATAGAAGGTGGGCGAAAAGATATGCGTGTAATTGAGCGCGGCGGCATACTGCGCGTCATTAAT
>CAYVSQ010000315.1:0-9219 GCA_964453815.1 uncultured Acidobacteriaceae bacterium
CCGCCAGATTCGTCGGCAGCGGCTGGTCCCAGGAGACCATGGTGTTGCCGGTTCCGGTGGAATCGAGGGTCACGGCGGTTACATACACGACCGCGGCCGGATCGGCGGTTGATGGAACTCCGTTAGACGCGTTGATAAACAAGAGCAGGTTGCCGGGCTGGATGTTATTGGAGGTTCCGGCGATCCATGTCGAGGTTTCGCCGCCGTTTAGTTGCCAGGGGATTGAAGTGGCGGCGGGGATGGCGTTGTTGGCGATGGTGGCGGTGAGCGCGGCGGCGGTCTCGAAGACCTGCGGCGACTGGCCCGGGCCAGGAACGCTCTGGACGCGGGTACCGGCCTGAAGCGGCACGATGGCTGGCGAGCCCGGCGCGGTGGCCAATGTGAAAGCGAGGATGGTTGAGGCGCTCACTCCCGGCGAAGGCTTGTAACCTACCAGCCGCGCGAGTTCGAAGACGCTGCGGCCTTCGATGGCCGTTCCGAGATAAGCTTCGTTGGCCAGACGCTCGGTGTAGAAGGTGAGAATGTCGAGCACCTCAGCCCATGCGTCGACCAGCGCGATGGAGAAGTCGCCGCTGTCGCGGGTGCGCAGGCCAGCCAGTGCCGGGTAGCTCGATGAGGAGAGCGCGGCTTCCATCGAGGCGAGAAATGTGGGATAGGTGCCGACGCGATAGGCGATCGAGCGGAGTGCGGGGCGGTTCACCACCGCGACGGGTGTTTCCTGGGTGACGCCTGCGCAGCATCCGCAGAGCTGCTCCCCCGTGCATTGGCATTCGCAGCTCATTTGCCACCGTCCATTGTCAGCACCAGAAGGCCGTGATCGGCGTGGTTGGGATCGTTGTCGCAGCGTGGAATT
Organism: uncultured Acidobacteriaceae bacterium; assembly: GCA_964453815.1. Taxonomy (GTDB): domain Bacteria; phylum Acidobacteriota; class Terriglobia; order Terriglobales; family Acidobacteriaceae; genus Silvibacterium. The sequence continues at coordinate 854 of CAYVSQ010000315.1, forward strand.
TCGACCGCGCCCATCAGAAGCTGCGTGGGAGGCGTGGCTCCAGAAGGAGTGGGCGAATCCATGCGTTCGAAGGTATTGAGCGTCACCGCCGCCACGCCCACCACCTTCTGCGCGGCGGCGATGATCGGGCTGGCGTAGACCGTCTGGCCAAACTGGAAGTTCGCGGCGTTGAGCAGGCCGGCGGTCCCGGTGCAGCTGTCGCCGGTGACCAGCAGCTTCCAGATGGCGGCGTAGACATCCGCCTGGAAGAAGTTGGACGCAACGCAAATCTCGAGTTCGATGCGGATGCCGACGAAGACTGCTTCTTCGACCACCAGATCGGTGCCCATCATGCGCAGCATCTCGAGGCTGTCCTCGACCTGGGTGGCGAGGGTGTTGCTCCAGGAGATTGCTGGATCGATGCTGACGAAGGCCGAGTACCAGGAGCCGGTCCAGCGCAGCGTTCCCTGCGCCTCGCTGACGCCGGGCAGGGTTGCGGCGATGGTGCTGTAGTCGGCGGCGGTGACGCAGCGCATCTGGGTCTGGAAGGCGAAGGGCGCCACTTGCACGATATGCTGCATCGTCTCCGGATCGACGCCGCCGGCGGCCGCGAGCGGGTTGCGCACGCCGGTGATTCCATCGCCGGAGATGAGGCAATGGGCCAGCGCCTCACGGCCGAGATTGCCCGCAGTCCCATTGCCGGTGCGATAGGTCGCCGTAAAGTTGACGTTCGCGACTGGAGCGGCGCCGTAGGTTCCATCGCCGAAGAGGAGATGCGCGATGCTATCCCACTCGATCTCAGGGATGAAGTTGTAGCTACTGCCGCTTTGGCTGAGTAAATCCTGGATCGGGGTCCAAGTGTTGCCATCATCGCTGGTTATGGTGATCTGCGGCTTGGCGGAGGAGGTATCCTGCGCGAGGAAGCTCGATGCGGAGGGAAGCAGCAGGGCCGAGGAGGTGGTGTCGTAAGGAACGGCGAAGGTCAATGGCTGGTTGGCCAGAACTGGCCGAAAGTGTGGATTCCCGGCGGCTGCTCCGGGGACGGTTGAGCAGTTGCAGCCGGACCCGGCAACGGGCGCGGCGGGCGCTAAGGGAACCTTGCCGATCGGTTCGTTTTCTGTCCAGATGCCCTGGTCGGTGGGCACCACGTTCCCCAGCGCTACAGAAACAGCTGCATTGGGAACCCCGGCACTGGTCACGGAGGTGATGCAGAGCGGAAACGGAAGGGCGTCGGCGTTGTTCCAGGCGATGTTGGTGAGCTGCGGGGCTGGATTCACCGGATCGATCAGCGGATTGCCAGACTGATCGTTGGTCGAGGCGTAGGTGAGCCGCACCGCCCAGCGATGCGTGGGGTCGGCGTCGGCTGGGTTGCCGGTGAGCGGACCGAGCGCCTCCACCAAGATCAGCACCTGGCCGGCGGCGAGCGAGTCATACGCGCCGTTGAGTGTGGCCTGGGTTGCGCCTACCGGGAGACAGCAGTTGTCATCGCCCCAGGAATAGAAGCCCATCTGGTTCTGCTCGGCGTAGATGGTGATGTCTTCCATGCTTTCAAAGACCGGGCCGGAGCCGGCCGCGAGCAGCGAGGCCTGATAGGCGTCGGCAACAGGATCGACGGAGGCCTTGAGCCCGGGAACGAGCGGGTAGAACTGCGTTCCCGCGGGGACGGTCAGCGTTTTGGTGGTGGAGAGGCAAACCCAGGCTCGGGCATTCGCGCCTTCGCTGATCTGATAGTCCACCAGCCGCGCGTGACGGCGCAGCGAGATGCGGCTGCGGGCGGTGCCGATATAGGCCTCGGTGTTGACCGCATCCTGCAGGTAGCTGACGCGATCGGCGGCGTAGGCGAGTGCCTCGATCAGCGTGATGCCGGGGTCGGCCTCGTGGGTCTCGGTCCAAGTAGGGACCAGCACCGAGATGCGGTCCAGCATCGCCTGGCGAAAGCTGGCGAAGTCGCGGGCGAGGTAATGGATATCCGGCGGCGCGGCGAGGTCCGACGGGCAGCATTGCACGGTCTTGCAATCGATCGGCGTGGCGCAGGCGGCCTTGAAAGAGAAGCTGGCAGTGTTGAGCTGCGAATCGATCCCGGGCGGCGGGTCGGTGTTGGTCAGACTGGTTACGAGTGTCAGCGTGTAGGGCGAGAAGTCTCCGCTGTCGCTCAGTTGGACGAGGATGGTCAACGGATCGTCGCTGGTCGCGGGATAGATGTTTGTGATGGCGAGCGGGGTGTCGCCAGTGAGGGAAATATTCTGCGGCGTCAGGATAAGATTGCGCACGTCTTTGAGGAAGGTCAGCGCCAATTGGTTTCCGCAACCTTGCGGGCCGAGGACTTCGAGATAATCCAGGCCGTTGATGCCCGGAGTTTGCAGCAGCAGATTGCGGCGCTGTTTGCCGGTGCAGAAGGCGATCATTGCGTCGGCCCTCCGTAGAGGAACTGCTGTGACTGCTGTTGCTGGTTGGAGACCAGGGTGTAGACGACCGTGACTTGCAGCGTGGAGTCCTGAGTGACGACCTGAACGGAGTTGACGCGGATGAGATCGGAGAGCCAGTTCTGCAGGCCGGATTGAATCGCCATTTGCTGCGCGGCGGCGAGCACATCGCTGTTGGGGGCAAAGACCAGCTGCGAGGTTCCGCTACCAAAGGTGGGCAGGTTCACGCGCTCGCCCGGCGAGGTGAAGAGGATCAGCTCGATCATGTCGTTGACGTGATCGGCCAACGTCTCTTGCGCGGTACGCCCGGTAGTGTCAAACGAAAATGGGAAGGCGAGATTCATCATTCCTCACATGGCCTGTACGCGGGTTTGCATGGTCACGGCCAGCAGCGTTCCGCCGCCCGGCATGGTGACGGCTGCGCCCGATTGCACCGTCAGCGGCTGGCCCAACGAAGTGACCCGCAGAGTGCCCAGCATCCATTGGCCGATGACGCAGGGCGGCAGCGGCGGAGGAACGAGCGGGCAGCCCGCGACGGTCCATGGCCCGGTGATGGTCGCCGTCGGCATGCCCATCACCAGCACTCTGGGGTTGGGCACGGTTGGCATCGCCTGCCCGCCATGCGCGCACATCACCACGGCTCCTTGATGCAACAGAAATCCTGCCATCAGATAACCTCCAGCGCGCCTTCGTTCATGGTGATCGAGGGGCCTTCCATCAGAATCGTCGCCCCTTGCCCGTTGCTGATGATGATGCCGGTGTCGGAGATCGACAGCATGGCCCCGGCAGTCGTCTTCAGCAGAAATCCTCCGGTGGGCCCCGGTGTGTCACTAATCATTAGTGTGTTTTGCCCCACCGTCTGTATCACAATTCCTTGTAATCCTGGCGGCGTGGCCAGCGCGAGCGCCGGGACTTCCGCCACGGTGCCGAAAAAGCACCCCGTCCAGATGGGGTAATCCGGATCGCCCTGCTCGTACTCCACCCAGACGCCGGAGCCAATCTCCGGCACCGCGAAGAAGCCGTTCTGGATTCCGGCAAATGGGAAGCAGGGCATTGCCCAGGTCGACGGAATCACATTCGAGACATCGGGGACCATGACCATCAACCGCCCGATTAACATCGGGTCGACGTTGTCGATCACCGTTCCGCGAAACTTTCCGTAGTGTTGCCCCTTCACTGTTCCAACCCTCTCTTGAATCAATCCTTGCCGGTCGTTGCAACACCGGTCTGTCGGCCTTCTCGCGAATCAAAATGGAAGCGTTGGCACTACTGGCGTATCCGTCACCAGTGCGTTGCGCTTCAGAACAAAACTCTGTTTGTACTCTCCAGGCTTGATGCGGTGCGTGGCCTGGTCCACGTAATGCATTCCGTCAAAGGCAATCCCCGCGCCGCGCACCCCGACGAGGCTGCGGGCGCGCAGCGGCTGCCCGTAGCGCATTACGTCCAGCGTCCCCTCGCTGGTCACTGTGTCGCAGGTCTCGGTCACTTTGGCGAAGCCCTTCATCAAGGCGATCGCCGGATTCAGCTTGGCTGTTTCGGTCAGGAACTCGACCTTTTGCGGGGGCATGATGGCCAAACCCAGCGGCGGACTAAAGGGCGTCACCGGAGGAATTGGAATCGGGATCGGAACCTTGGTGATGGGATCCTGGATGAAGACGATCGGGAGCACCGCGTTCTGCGGTTCATAGCGAAAGTTGAGGCTCTCGACGTTGGTCCATGTATCGAGGTTCACACAGAGCGCGGTCTGCGGCATGCCGATGCGCACCTGCGGTCCCCAGTACGCTTGACTCTGGCCGGGGAACGGGCCGGGTATGAGATAGAAGACGTATCCGACCTCTTCGGCCAGATGTTTCAGGTACTTGTAATCGGTCTTCTTTTGCGAGTGGATGGTGAGCAGCGGAATAGGGATATCGGGCGCGGGCACGGGAATTACCTCGGGCACGACGCCAAACATCGCGTACTTCGCCAGGATCACGAGGGCGCGTAGATCGGAGGTCATTCCTGGATAGGGCAGGCCACTGAAGTCGATCAGGTCCATCAGCGCAGTCAGATCTTTGCCGGTCACCACCAGCTTCGAGGAACCGTTCATTGCATCGGGCTGCACCTCTGTATGCAACACCACTCCATCCATCAGCACCTGGGGAATGCCAGGGTATGTTGCCAACAGCACCACGCGAATAATGGGCAGCGGCGCGCCGCCAGCCAAGAGAAAAAATGTCTCGAGGATGCCTTTGTCCGCCAGCGTAAACGTCAATTGAAATCCGCTCTGCCCAGTCGCGCTCTCGGTCACTTCGACGGAGACCAGAGCGTCGGAAAGCGGCTTCGGCGCCGGGAGAGGTTCCATCGGGCCGATCAGCAACGTCAAATAGAGCGGACTAACCATTTCGCGCTCCGGCAGGAATTCCGCTGACCAAGGGGATTTGTATGACACGTCCCGGCTCGTCGGTGAGATCATCGGAGTATTCGGCGCTATTGGCGTCGGCGATCATCCAGAAGAGAATGGGGTCGCCGAGGAAGCGCGCCGCCAGATTGTCCAGCCTGTCTCCGGAAACCACGTTGTAGTTCTGCGTCTTGGTGTAGATCGTGGCCTGGGGAATGATGCGCCGCGAAAGATAAGACACAATTGTCCCGTTCGGCATGGTGTACTGCTCGGTGTCGTTTCCGTAGTAACGACTGCTGGGGTTGGTGGGCGCGCCCGTGCCAACAGCGGACTGAACCAGTGCCGAGAGTGCGTTATCCATGCGAAGCCCCTTTCCTCTGCGAGTCTCTGTTACTGCTGCGACATGGTTTCCTTGCCGATCTGGTAGGCCATGTACATGGCGCCGGCCGGCGTGAGGAATCCGACGTCGTTTACATTCAGCACGCGCATCGAGAGCGAGACTTTGGCGCGTATGGGATTCAGTTGAGGATCGAATCCGTCCTCGGTGATTTCAATGCCCGTGAGGCGCACCGGAGTGACGCGGTTGGCCCCCCAGGCGAAAAGCGTCAGGTTAGACGACATGGGCAAAATCTCAACCGTGCCGACCAGCGATAAGACCTCGTTCGCGATCAGCACGCCGCTGGAGGGGTAGACCAGCAGTTCCAGAGTCGAAAGCTGCGGTGCGATTCCGAAGCTGATGGTGGTCGCATCTCCGGCGGCCAACTGGTCTGTCGCGTCGATCTCGACATCGCAGTGAATAGTCTCGATCGGCGGCCCTTTGAGGCGCAGCACTTCGGTACGGTCGGGCAGGTCGCCGACGCTCTGCGGTTGCAGGCTGCGGCGGATATTTTCCGGGTTGTATTGCAGCTTGATGGTGTTGAGCGGGATACCGGTGTTCGGCTCCAGCACCAGAATCGCACCTTTCAAAAGCAATGGAGAGACATTAGACATGGTGGCGCGCCTTGCTGCCGCTGGTCGTTATTTGTGCGCTGGAAGCCATTGAGGGACGCGGGCTGAGTGCTGGACTGTCTGTTTGTCTGGCCGCTTGTCCGGCGGGGAAGACGCTCTGGCGGATCGATCGGGCCACCTGCGCCGCGGCCTGCTCGGGGGTTGCCCCTGGGCGTAGTTGGCCCGCGTTGAGCTCCTGGACGCGTTTGCGCATATTGCGCGTAAACGAGTCCGCAATGCCGCTCTCGGCCAGTTCGTGCAACTGAGCTTCGAGAGCGCGTACAAAGCGTCGCTGCCCGGACTCCGGCAGTCCTTCGACTACGATGCGGTCAATCTGCAGATGCAGGCTCTTCATGCCCACCCCTTGGTTTCAGCCGGCGACAAGCGCTTGTCGAGCTTTGCATATTCGGTGTGCGCGGCCTCAAGCATGTGGCGCATGGAGATGGCAGTTCTTTCATCGGCGGCGAGAAAAGCGCCGAGCAGCGCGATGTTGCGAATGGCCCCGCCAGTGACGTTGAGCTGCGCCAGCTTTTCGTAGTCCAGATTCTCGGTGGGCGCGGCAGCGGGAAAGACTTTGCGCCAGATGCTCTCGCGGCTGGGCACATCGGGAAATGGAAACTGAACCACGAAGCGCAGCCGCCGCTGAAAGGCCGCGTCCAGTGCATTCTGCATGTTGGTCGTGAGAATCGCGATGCCTCGATAGGACTCCATGCGCTGCAACAGATAACTGACTTCGAGGTTGGCATAACGGTCGTGACTGTCGCGCACCTGGCTACGCTTGCCAAAAAGCGCATCGGCTTCGTCGAAGAGCAAAATCGCGCCACTCCGTTCGGCCGCATCAAAGATCTTGCGCAGATGCTTCTCAGTCTCGCCGATGTATTTGCTCACTACAGTGGCCAGATCGATCTGGTAGAGGTCGCGATCAAGTTCGCGCGCGAGCACTCCCGCGGCCATGGTCTTGCCGGTGCCGCTCGGGCCCGAGAACAAGGCGGAAAGTCCCAAGCCGCGCGCATAGCGAGCGCCGAATCCCCACTCTCCATGCACCAGCGATGCCTGGCGCGCGTGGACCCCAACCTGGCGGAGGATGCTGGTCTGGGCCTCCGGCAAAACCAAATCCGGCCAATCCGAACCGCTCTCCACCTGCGTGGCCAGCTCATCGAGAGAGCGGCGCGCGGCCGTACGGGCGAACCGCCAGGCCGCCGCGCCCAACGCACTCGCACCGCGCGCGTTGTCGACATTAAGCAGCGCGTCTTCTTCTATGGCTTCGGCGGTATCGCGGATCTCTTTGGCGTCGAGCGCAAAGGCCTCAACGATGGCGTCAAGTTCGCCGTCCAACTCGTCGGCGAGCGGACCCAGTCGCCGCTGCCAGATCGACTTGCGCTCGGCTGCGCTCAGCGATGGTGCGGCAATCCGGTGACCGCCGAGCCGTTCGGCAGCAGAACCGGTTTCAACATCCACGGCCACGGGCGCGGGGAGATGGCGGAGCCATGCGTCGAGCAACGGCGCGGCTTCCAGCCGGTCGGTCTTGACCAGCAGCGCCGCCGGCCATAGGGCTGCCTCGCGCGTGACGGCCCGCGCCAACCGTTCGCGGTCCGCCGCGGCTTCCGGCACATCTGCTGCGTCGAGTACCCAAGAATGCAAACCAGCAACGCGGCACATTGCGCGGAAGAGCGCGGTGCGCTCGCTGGCGCGGCCGCCGGTCAGCAGAAGCGCTCCATGCGAAGCCCGCTGCCAATGCATCGCTCCGCGGGTTGCCGCTTCCCGCAAGTCCGCGCTCCGCGCATGCGAGAGCGCCTCGACGTCCTCTTCTTCGTCAGCCGCCAACGCATGAAGGATCAGTTCGAGTCTCTCGTCCACCGCAGGCACGCCCAGAAGATACTGCAGAATTCGCTCGTCAATGATGAGCGGCGCTTGCATCAGCGGTCCCGGACCAATCTCGATCAGCCGCCAGTAGCGCAGCGGGCGCATCCTGCTCAACGCGCTCCAGTGGGGGTTTTCAAGGATTGCGGCGGCCAGGCCCAACGTGGGTACGGGAGACACCGGCTGTGCTGCGGCCAAGGCTGCACTAAAGCGGCCGTCAAGCGCCGCGCCTGCGGTGAGCAGAAGAATGTCGAGTTCAAACTCGCTCAGGCCGAAGAGCTCACGCATCTTTGCCAGAGAATTCCAACGCTCGGGCAGAGCGGGCGGGGTTGCTGCGGCGATCAGCTCGGCATTGGCGCTGTAGGCGGCGAGGCGGCGATAGACGCGCTCGAGTTCGGTCCACAAGATCGAGGGTTTGCCTTCCGGCTCATCGCCGCTCGTCTGGTTTGCGTCGCGATCCAGCTCCTCTGATTCGAATGCCGCCGGCATCAGCCTTTCGCGAGTGGAGATCTCATGATCCCGGACAATCATGAGCTCACCTCCACTTGGGGGAACCACTGGCCAAAGGTCGGGCTGCCGGACGTGGTGTCCTGCGTCAGTTGACTCTGAGCTCCGTCTACCTCGACGCGCAGCGGGTAGCTGCCCACGGCAATAGCGGCGGGCACTGTCACTGCAACCGTGGTGGAGGTGGTGGGGGGGGTGACCAGCGAACCCTGCGGCTGCAGAATTGCCTGGTT
>CAYVSQ010000316.1:0-3744 GCA_964453815.1 uncultured Acidobacteriaceae bacterium
CTGAAGATCGTGATGGATCCACGGGTGAAGACACCTGCGACGGACCTTGAGCAGCAGTTCAAGGTCTCGAAGGCGATCTACGACGATCTGCTGCGGGCGACATCGGCAATCCATGAGATTACGGTGCTGCGCGAGCAGTTGAAGGCGAGGGAGAAACAGGCTCCGGTTGCGGGCGCAGGTGACTCGCTTGAGGCGAAGTTGGACAAGATCGCGGGTTCGGAGCGCGGTGGTCGCGGTGGTGGTGGGCGAGGTGGCCCGATGGGCCCGCCAAACCTTGGTTCGGTGCGCACGCAACTCGCGCGTGTGGAGCACCAGATCCAGAATGCCGACCAGGCTCCGACTGCAGCGCAGGTGGAGGCTTATGGGGTTGTGAGTAAGCCTCTGGGGGATCTGCTGCAGCAGTGGGAACAGCTGAAGCAGACGGATCTGAAGGCGTTGAACGCCAGCCTCGAGCACGACCATCTGCCGCTGCTTCGTCTCGATACGAGCAAGATCGATCACGATGTCGAAGATCAGATCGAGATGGGGGACGACGAGTAACTGTATTTGCAGCGCATTCGAAATGCTCTCTACTACTGCTGGTAGTAGAGAGCATTTTGTTTTAAATTCGTTTGAATCATCCTTTCTCAGCACAAACTCAACCCCCTTTGGAGGTTTATGTCGCGGCTCCGTGCAGTTGTTGTCTCCTTGGTCTCGCTGTGCAGTCTTTCTCTTTTGGCGCAGACGCCAGATACAGCTGTTCTGAATGGAGTTGTGGCCGACTCTACGCACGCGCTCGTTGCTGGAGCGCATGTTGTGGCGACGAATGAATTAACTGGCATCGTCCGAGCAACGGAGACCGATGCCAGCGGGCACTTTGTTTTGTCAGGCCTGCCTGTTGCGGGTTTGTACGACGTAGCTGTCGCGAAGCATGGCTTCGCTGAGGTCCGTGTACAGCACGTAGGCTTTAGTGGCGGCAACAGCGCGAAGCTAGCATTGACTTTGAGTGTAGCGGGCACTGTTTCTACGGTGGTTGTGGAAGGTTCGGCCAGTGATGTCCGTATCGATCAGCCGCAATCAGGAATTCGTTTGAGCCAGACGCAGATGGAGCAGACGCCTTTGCCTAATCGGCGCATCACATTTCTGCCCTTGCTGAGTGCGGCGAATCGTCCCGCCATCAACCAGGGTGACATCTTTATGAACCAGAACCTCTTCACGACAAACGGCGCAGGGCGACGGCAGACATGGTTCGAGGTGGACGGCAGCAATAGCGTCGATATGTGGGGACGCCAGACGATTTTTACCAACATGCCTCTGATGGCGGTTGATCAGATGGCCGTGCTGACAAATGCCTTCTCCGCAGAGTATGGCGGGAGCACTGGTAGCGTGGTGAATATTGTTACGCGCAGCGGAGGCGATCGGCTGCATGGCCAGTTTCTGGAGTCGTGGCGTCCGGCGGCACTGGAGGCCTCGTTGGCCGGCTTTACGAGCGGGAATGCGACCAGCGGCAATGAAATTACGAGCGATGTGATGGGACAGACGGCGGCACAGTTGTCGGGTGCCCTGGATTCAACGAAGAAGACGCACTTCTTTGTTGCGGGAGAGTGGAACCGCGAGGCGAAGGCTTCCCCCATCACTTCGCTGTTGGCGCCGGGAAGCTTTGTCGGCCATTACCGCGGCTGGCTTGGATCTCTGCGGCTCGACCGGCAGATCAATGAGAACAACAATGCGTTTGCAAAAGTCAACTTCGACAATTTCACCGATACGAACCCGAATGGTATTGTCGGCGGCAACAGCCTGGCAAATGTGGCGCGTACCTTTCATCGGCGGACATATTCCGGGGAACTAGGCGAGACGGCAGTGCTTAGCCCGCACCTGGTGAACAATGCGAGAGTGCTGTTTCAGCTCGCGTCACCGATCACGGAGTTCGACCCTGTGGTGTACAGCACGCAGTTTGTGGTGCCGATCTCGTCCTCGTGCGGCAACCTGGCTTGCGGGACATTCACGTCGGGAACTTCGCAGTCGGCGCTGCTGATGAATCGCCAGTATGAGGGATCGAATACGCTTGCCTTCACACGGGGGCGACACCAGATTGCAGTTGGCGGAAGCGTGGTCTATGCGCACAACGGAGGTAACAGCAAGGAGTTTGGCGGACCCGTCTTCCTGGGTAAGTTTACCTATAACACTTGCAACCTTGCGGCTTCAGTATGCGAGAGCGCGGCCTACCTGAATAACACCAATAATGTTGCCAACTATCAGCAGAGCTATGGCAACGCTAGCTATACGGTTGACGATCCATTCTGGGCGCTGTTTGTGCAGGACGATTTTCGTGCGAGCGACCGGCTGACGCTGAATGCGGGGCTTCGGTATGAGCGACAGATGTTTACCGATGCGAAGCTGAATTTTGCTCCGCGCGTGGGCTTTGTATTCGACACGCGAGGCGATGGACAGACCGTCGTACGGGGCGGCTTCGGGATCTACTACTCGCAGATCGTGGACAACTCGGCTGCGAGCTATGCTCTGGGTGAGCCCACGGGTGTGTTCACGTACACGGCGACCCCGGGACAGGTGGGCTTTCCGACCAGCATCGCGGCGGCTCCGCTGCCGGTGTTTCCTCAGGGAGCGGTTGCGCCGGTGCGCAGTCTGTATGTGCGGCCTGGTCAATCTGCCTATTTGAGCCAGTGGTTTCCAACCTCAGTGTTGAATGGATATCCAAGTGCATTGCTGAATCCGTACTCAGAGCAGTGGACGCTTAGCGTGGAGCAGCGCCTTCCGGAGAACTGGATTTTTAGCGTGGACTATGTTGGCACGCATACGCTGCGAATCATCCGTCCGCTAGATGTGGATGGGCCTTCGCCGTTCATCCGCACAGCGCAGAACCAGACGCGTTCAGCTCAGGCAGCCAATTGCACGCGGCCGTACTGGAGCTACTGGTACTCGCAGCATGGGATGACGTGCAGGACGGCGGCGAGCAATCCGCAGCCTGCCTATGGCATGATTCAGACTGATGTGAACAATGGCTTTCTGCACTACGATGCGCTGGATGTGAATCTTTCGCATAACTTCAGACGCAATTTTCAGGTGTTGGCGAGCTATACGTGGTCGCATACGCTGGACAATGTGGATCCCGATACAACGAGCCAGAATCCGAACGATACGAACTTCACCGGTCACCAGGAGTATGGCAATGCGATCTACGATCAGCGTAATCGACTTGTATTGAGCGGCGTTTATGTCGCGCCGCTCAAGATAAATATCGGAGGCGTTACCACGCTTGCCAGTGGTCTGCCGTACAACCTTGTTACGGGGACGACGAACAGCGGCAACACGGGTGGAACTACAGATCGTCCGGTGATCAACGGTGTAGTCGTTGGGCGCAATACGGGGCGCGGCACGAGCATCTACTCGGTCGATCCATTTGTGAGCCGAGTCTTCCCGATTTATCGCGAACTGGTGAAGGTTGATCTTCGCGCAGAGGCGTTCAACGTGTTGAACCACGCGAATTTCGTTGGGTTCAACGGCACGTATGGAAACGGCGCAACGGCACCGTCGGCTCTAGGGGCTCCGCTGCCTGGGGTTACATCGCAGCTTCCGGCGCGGTTTATGCAGTTCTCCGCTAAAGTGAGCTTCTGATGCGGGAGAGATGCTGGATGGCCGGTCTAGGATCGCGTGGTGCGCTCGTATTCGCTTTAGGGTTGCAGGCCCTGGTGTCTCTGCCCTGTTCATCGCCCGCGATGGCGCAGGCCGTGACCGGATCCATTGCAG
>CAYVSQ010000317.1:0-8070 GCA_964453815.1 uncultured Acidobacteriaceae bacterium
CAATCAGCTCTACATCATCCAGGAAGGCGGAAAGATTCTGAAGTCAGGCCCGTTGACCGCTGCAAAGATGCCAAAGGGAAAGGTGTGAGCGCCATGCTGAATTATGGCCTGCTTTGGCTGCTGCTTGTTTCAGCGGCCACAGTGCAAACGCAATACGGCACGGCGCCGAAAGCGGGCCCAACCGCTCACGCGCGCACCGGGTGCCCCTGGCTGACTCAGGGAAATGCGGCCTGGGCGCTCGGCGGGGACGTATCTGTAACAGTTAATGTGCCGAATACCGGCGAAGGCTCCTGCGTGTTTTCGCGTGAGCAGACTCCCACTGACTCCCTCGAGATTCTCGTCAGCAAATCGGCGCTGCCTGCCTGCCCACCCGAGAGCGGAACTCTGAAGGGCATCGGAAACGAAGCTGCCACGTGCAGGCCTCCGGCCTCACACGGCGAAAGCCTCGAAATGATAAGCAGCCGGGTTCGCGATCTTCATTTCACCGTGACGCTCATTTCTCGCGGACAGAAGGGACACGCTAAACCTGACGACCCTCAGAGCGATGTATTGGAGCAGGTCGCCGAGCAGGTCGCAGGAAACCTCTATTGAGGCGGTTGTGATGGTATCCACCGGCGGCAGCCGGGAGCTGTATCTGTGCGGCAAGACGTCAGGAACGCGACGAGATCCTTTACTTCATCTTTTGAGAGGACATTTCCGAAGGGCGGCATGCCATGACCGCCTTTGATGATCTGCGTCTTGATTTGATTTGCCGCGCGGCGCTGGCCAACGCTGCCCAGGTCGGGCGCGCGATCTCCGCCAACGCCAGTGATGGCGTGGCAGCGCTCGCAGCCCTTGGTTTGAAAGACCATCGCCCCTCGTTCAGGGACGTCTGTATTTGACGCGTAAGCAGCGGGACGATTTGCAACAGCGGTGATGGCAATTGTGCAGGCGATGAGAGCGATACATACGCTCACGGCGCGTCGAAGCGAACTCGTCATGTGCAATTCATTCTATCCGAGGTAAGAGCGGTGGTCTGAACGACATATTTAGGAGCGGCGAATTCCAGCAAACAGCAGAAATCTCCAGCGGCTGGCCGCGGGTTCTGATTTGCTTCGATAGCAGGTTGGTTTTTGCCGAAATGTAACCCCTATTTCGGCGGAGTGAACAGTTCCAGCCGTACGTGCCAGGTTACGGACTGGCCGGGCTTTAGGGTGACCATGCCGGTATCCATTCCACGCCACTGCTTGCCGAACGGGTCGCCGAAGTTGAACTGTTCTTCGATGGCGGTGAATTGTTTGGCGGGTGGCGCATAGACCTGGACGGTCTTGATCTCGGGTGAAATGCCTTCGACGCGGATGCCGTAGTTTGCAGCCGGATCGGTGAGATCGACGTCGACTGTCCCGTCAGTGCGCTTGAGCTTCGACCAGTTATCGTCGAGGAACATCTCCTCGAGCGGCTTGCCGTTGGGAGCGGTGAAGTCAAACTTTGTGCCTTTGACAGGTAGGAGTTTTCCGGTCGGGAAGACGTCGTCGTAATTATTGACTTCGGCGGTCTGTTCCCCGGGGACGTGCAGACGGGCCTGCTTGCGGTCGCCACTCAGGATGCTGAAATAGGGATGCCAACCAATGGCCATCGGCGTCGCTTCAGAGCCGACATTCTTCGCCGTGATTGTGGCGTCGATGGCCCCGCCGGTGAGGGCGATGGTGAAGTTCAGGTCGGTGTTGGAGGGCCAATGGCCTCCAAAGTCGCCGGCATGGATGGTGCCGGTGAGGGTTTGACCATCGGCAGTGTTCTCAACTTTCACGTCATCGGTCTTCGAGGCAAGGATGAGGCCGTGCATGGCATGGGGTTCAGCGCCGGGGTTCTTGCCTTTCCAGTTGGCGGGCAGCGTGATCGCTTTGCCCTTCCATTCTGTCGTAATAGTCTTGCCGTCGTCGGAGAGCTTGCCGCGAATGCGATTGGGGTATGGCACGAGGAAGGCGCCGCCAAATGTAAAGCTGGCATTTCCATTTTGATCATCGGGACCACCGTTAAGCTTGCCGGCAGCATCGGCCAGCGATGGCGACCAGAGCACTTCCACTTCTCCCTTGCCAGGAATGTTGGCCGTGATCTGGAAAAGATTCATGCCCCGGCCGGGAAGCACAGTGGCAGAGAGGAACTCGGGTTTCTGGCCATTGGCGGTGGGTGGACGCTCAAGCTTGACGATGTCCTGACCGCCAATCTGCCGTGGCGTCGCCGCGGCGGCAGGCTGCGGAGTCGTGGACTCTGATGGAGTTGGGGCTTGTTTGCAGCCGATGATGGCCAGAAGCGTTGCAGCGGCGAGCAGAAGTGCGTGTTGCGGGCGAACAGGCATGAAGTCAAACCTCGAGATTCTTGGTTACTGCGCAAACGTTTCCCGCAGGGAATCACACTTCCCCGCAGAGAAACAAAAGCCAGCCTATTCTACGCTGAACGACAGGTGTTGCGCCTCGCGCAGTCTGGGTAAAATCGCAGAGATGCGAGAAACATCCGGGAACTCTGAGGAGGCTCTAGCCGCCCTGAATGCGCGGATCATCGTTTGCGAACGATGTCCGCGGCTGCGGGAGTATTGCAGGCTTGTCGCCACCACAAAACGCCGCGCCTATCTTGACTGGGATTACTGGGGACGGCCGGTGCCCTCGTTCGGCGATCCGCGAGCTTCGGTACTTATCCTGGGACTTGCGCCCGGCGCACACGGGTCGAATCGCACGGGCAGGCCATTTACGGGTGACGGGTCAGGAAACTTCCTGTATCCGGTGCTCTATCACACGGGCTTCGCGTCCCAACCGAACGCCGTATCGCGCGATGACGGTATGCGGCTTAAGGATCTGCAGATCACGTCAGCGGTGCGGTGCGCACCACCGGATAACAAGCCGTTTCCAGAGGAAATTGCGAACTGCGCGTCCTATCTCGATGAGGAGATAGCGGCGCTCAGAGATCTAAAGGTGGTGGTGTGCCTGGGAAAGATTGCTTTCGATGGATTTGTGCAGCATCTTCTCCGCGTGGGACAGATCAGCAAGCGCGGGCCAGTGATATTCGCCCATGGCGCGGAGTACCCCTTGCCGGACGGACGATTCTTGCTGGCAAGCTACCACCCCTCGCTGCAAAATACGAACACCGGCAAGCTGACAGAAGTGATGTTCCTGAGAATATTTAGTCGCGCGAGAGAACTCGCGGGCGCGAAATAAGGCCCCCAATCTGGCTGGGCTGAATCCGTGTGCAACCAGCATCGAAGTACCGATCCGCTCCAGTTCAAGGTTGAGGACCTTCGATCTGCCATTCGACCATCCTCCCGCTCACCCCAAGCAGAGCAATCAGGTTGCGCAACTGTGGTGTCTCCCTTTACATCTGTAGCAGGTTCAAACCGTCATGACTTCGACACCTGTCGCTTTCAAGTCAGTCACCACATCCTTGGAAGCGCCCTCATCTGTTATCACAAGGTCGACCTCCATAGCGGGACAAATCAGGGCTGGGCTGACCATGCCCATCTTGCTGGAATCGGCGACCACTACAACTTGCCTGGCCTGCCGTGCCATTGCACGGAAGACCACGGCCTCATCCATTTCGATGGTGCTGGCGCCTCGCTTCGCGTCCATTCCACAGACACCGATAAAGGCTCGGTCCACATGAATTTCGCCCAGCGATTGAATCGCGGCGGGACCGATGAGCGAGAAGGATCCGGGCCACTGTACAACTCCGCCCGTCAGCGAAGTCTTCAGACCAGGTTGATTGCACAGCTCCATCCCTATGTTGACGGCATTCGTTATGATTCGCAGGTTAGTCTTGTGGCGAATGCTGCGGGCCACCTGTGTGGTCGTTGTGCCGGCAGTGAAAGCGATAGTCTCGTGTTCTCGAATAAGGTCGGCGGCGGCCATTGCAATCCTGCGCTTTTCCTTGACAAAGCGTTCCTCACGCGTCTGAAAGCCGGCATCGAAGCGAAAGGGAACATAGATCTGTGGTCCAAAGAGTTCTGCTCCGCCATGGGTACGGCACACCAACCCGCGTCGCTCCAGCTTCGCCAGATCGCGGCGAATGTTCGGCGCTGAAGTTTCAAGCTCCTGAATCAGTTCTTCAATCGACGCGCTGCCGTGACGTAACAACACTCGCAGGATCAGATTGGCGCGATCGTCAGTTTTGAGTGACATAGTTGGGCTCGCAATCAGATTAAACGTGCGGGCTGACTGCCACGCAAACTATGCATCGTTCACCGCATTCTGCGCGGTCGAAGCCCGCTCGCCATCGACCCAATTCAGCTCCTCTCGCAATGCACGCACATCCTTCTCGCGCACCACATACCGTGAATATTCTCGGTCCATGTTCAATCCCAGAAACAACGAGCGATGCCGGTGCCCGACCGGGCTGGAAATGCGTGTATTAAGACTCGCGTGGTATTCCGCGGCTCCAGATCCCTCCGCAACCTTCCGGATGTTCTCCGGGCTGAGTCCACCCCCGACCATGATCGTTATGCGCTCCCGAGTACTATCGATCGCCTCGTAAATACGCTGAATACTATCCATGACCCGCCGCGTGCCGCCGGAGGTGAGCACACGCTGTGCGCCACTGGCAATAATGCGTTCCAGGGAATCCGCAAAATCGATAGATACGTCGATCGCGCGATGAAACGTGACAGGCAAAGGGTTTGCCAGCTCCACCAGCTCTCTCGTGCGCGGCACATCCACATATCCATCCGCGTCGAGAATGCCGAATACGACCCCGTCCGCTCCAAGTTCCTTCGCGTGTTGAATGTCCGCCTTCATCACTGCGAATTCTTCAGCGGTATAACAGAAATCACCACCTCTCGGCCGGATCATCACGAAGATATCGATCTGCAGGCGTTTGCGGACCAGCTCGAGCAGTCCCGGACTGGGGGTAACGCCCCCCTCCAGCAGATTGCTGCAGAGCTCGACCCGTTGCGCCCCACCCCTTTCTGCGGCAATCGCCGACTCCACAGAATCAACACAGATTTCAAGCAGCATAGGTATCCTGCGTGCAAAGTCTCCGTCTGTAACCGCGCCAACAGGCAATTCCAGACGGAGGTTTATGTTCAAGAATGAGACGTTCAGTTCTAAGGCTAGAAGGTGTAATGCGCTCCAAATTGTATTACGCGCGAATTCGACCTCACACTTGAAATCTGACCGAAGGTCGAATCGGTCACTCCGCTGTCCGGATTTCCGTAACTGGCAATGTTAAAGAGGTTGAAGAAATCCGCGCGGAAACCAACCGCCTGCCTTTCCGTAATGTGGAAGTCCTTGAACATCGAACTGTCCACCTGCGTGTAGCCCGGTGCGCGTTCCGTGCCCACCCGCGCACTGCCAAACGTATTGGCGGCCGGCGTGCCATAGGCGCAGATCCCGTTGTTCTCACCCTGTCCTGCTACGCAGGGCTGAGCCGAGGGGTCTGTACCCCACCAGTTATTGATATTGCGACCGACGATCCGCATTTTACGGTACTGATTCGGCCGCGCCTGACCGAAGCTGTTGCTGTTACTCACCGAAGGAGCAGTCATGCTTACCGGGAAACCCGTGTAGGCCATGAGAGATCCGGAAATAGACCATCCGCCGATGGCTGCGTCCACCAGGCGGTTCACGTTGGAACCGAACTCCTTGCCACGTCCGAACGGGAGCTCATAGACTCCCAACCCGTTCAGACTGTGCCGGATATCGTATCCGGCTGGACCATAGTCGGCATGGCTGTCGTAACCGTTCTGGAAGGCTCCGCTGAATCCAATCACGTTCAGTGCGTAGTTGCCCAGGCTATTCGTCATCGCGCGTCCATAGGTGTAGTTCACCGTGAACTCAAGACCATGACTTAAGCGATGGCGCAGCACCGCCTGCAGGGCGTTGTAGTTCATCATTGCGCGCGGCTCAGTCACCAGAAGGCTGCCACCTTCGCCAAAGAGAGGGTTGTCAGCTAAAGGAGCCGATGAGCTAACTCCAGGAATAAGAAGTTGGTTAGCGTTGCCGTAGTTGATCAGGTGCTGGCCTTGCAGGCCCAGATATCCAACCTGCAGCGTGGTGGACTGAGTCAACGCGTATTCCGTCGTCAGGCTCCACTCCTGGACATACGCAGGCCGCATATTCAACGGCCAGGCGCCGTAACCGCCACCAGAGTAGTTGATGTCGGCGGGGTTGTTACTGAAGCCCTGCTCCACCGAATACGGCATGCCGGCAAACCCGGGAGCCGGAATAATCTTTGGTCTCTGGCTGGATAGGATGAAGGGGGGAAGTGAAGTCAAACGCTGGTTGGCGGCGTTGCCCTCAAAGAAGCTTGTGGCGCCATAGCCGCCGCGGACGACAAAGCGATTCGTCGCCTGATACGCGAAGCCGATGCGGGGCATGAACTGGTTGTAAGTAGGGTCATAGCAGGCCCGATTGCTACAAAGCTGCGAACCGGCTGGCGCGCCCGCTGGAATGCGTCGAGCGTAGATGACCGTCCCCGTATTCAGCAGCACATTCCCGGTTTTGTCATTCACTTCGTACCACGGCTGATCGTATTCGTAGCGGAGGCCGAGATTCAACGTAAGATTGGGAAGAACCTTCCAGTCATCCTGCGCAAATACAGCCGTGCGCCACTGGCGTTGTCCTACCAGTACGCCCGCCTCTTCTACCTGCGATTGGGCAACAAGGTCAAGGGCGAAGTCCGCGCCTGGATAGCCAAGGCCGTTAGCAGCACCCGAATTGGGATTGCTGGTAAAGTCTCCCGTGTAGGTGAAAGAGCCGAGAAAGCCTTGGTTATTGCTGGTGATGTAGTTGTTCTGGTAGCGGATCGCCTGGATCCCGAAGCTGAGGAGATGCACGCCGTGCTGCCACGTCAGGTTGTCGCCGTAGCTATAGGTGTTGTCGATGATAGACCCAATGTTCGCCGGGGTCCCTACTCCGGTGAAGCCGCCGGTGCCGATGCCCTGAAACGAGAAGCCCACATACTGCTGTGTCCCGAAGGCGATACCGACCTTCGAGTTTCCTGTCAGCCCAAACTGGCCGCTAGGATCCGTCGGCACGCCCTGGTCCCATACGACGCGCGTAAATCCTACACGTGCCGAGTTGACAATCGCCGGCGAGAAAACGTGCACCCAGGTCCCGCCGCCAAGCTTGGTAGGGAACACATTTTGCGCCGGGAAGGTAAGTTCCAGCACCGGTACATTTCCGTCATACGCATTCGACTGACTATAAAATCCCGTAATCTTGTCCGCCTGCCTCACATTCCAATCGATTTTGAAATCGCCTTGATTGTTGACGACAAAACTGCGGCTCGGTCCGTGGAAATTATTGGCCACAACCCCATCCACCGGCGTTGCGTTTGGAAGTGGATACAGTTCAGGGTGGGCGAAGATGTACTGGGCGACGGGATTTGTAATCGGAATCTGGTTGTTCGCAAAAGGCACGAAGTTATTTTGCGTGTCATAGAGCTGGATCGGCGCGTTCGTCGCGCCATTGGCTCCAGTTGGCGGATTCAGCAGTAAGGAGAAATCTCCGGCTCGCATCGCCGAGGTAAACACCGTGGCTGTGCTCGTTCCTCCGGTATGTTGGCGGGCACCTTCATAATCGGCAAAGAAAAACAGTTTGTCGCGCTTGATCGGTCCCCCGATCGTGCCTCCAAATTGATACAGCGTGTAGGGGTTGATCGGAATGATCGGAACATTGTGCTTGTTTCCCCAAGAGTTAGCGTTCAAATTTTCATTCTGCAAGTAGGCGTATGCCGAGCCATGAAGCTGATCGGTTCCACTCTTTAGGACACTGATTACGTCGCCACCATTCACATTGCCATACTCGGCCGGCGCATTGGCGGAGATGACCTTTATCTCCTGAATCGCATCCGGAGACGGGTTATACGCAATCAGGTTGTTCTGGTTCTCGTTCAGGTCGATGCCATCGAGCGTGTAGTTGTTGGCCTGCGCGCGATTCCCATTGATGTTAGGGATATCGGTGTAATACGTACTGCGCTCGATCGCGTTATTGCCTGTCGTGCCCGAGGGCTGTGTACTCACCGCACCCGGCACGAACAAGGTCACGGTGGAGAAGTTGCGGCCGTTCAGAGGTATGGTCCCAATCTCATTGGAGGTAAGGGTGACAC
>CAYVSQ010000318.1:0-18769 GCA_964453815.1 uncultured Acidobacteriaceae bacterium
CCGCTGCTTGATCAGGTTATTTTCGAGTGCCAGCGCCTCATGTTCATTGTCGACGAGGATGTAGTCCACATCGATCGCTTCGCGCATCAGCGACCCGGTCTTGGCATTCGCCTGCGAAGTCTCCAGCAGGTAAGACCGCACCCGCGACCGCAGATTCTTCGCCTTGCCAACATAGATCACTTCTTCGTCGGCGTTTTTGTACAGATAGACGCCCGGCCGCGTCGGCAAACTCCGAATTTTCTCCTGTAGATCCATCCAACCTTCTTCAGTCTAGCTGTTCGGCTAGCAGAGCCGTGTCCACAGCATGAATTCCCGGTAACCGCGTAAAAGATACCCGATTCCCACTTTGGTCATCGTTCAGGTTCCGGATGAAAAACTATTCATAAGCAGTTCAAAAAACAATCCTTACCAAAGCTTTCGGATTTGGCACGATGGTTGCACAGGTTTTCAGGTGGAAAACCCGGCGTGTCTCTTCGCAAGCCGCTTTCTCCCGTTCCCCGGTGAGGTGCTCAGAGGTAAAACAAGCTGGGTGGCCTCGGCTGCCCAGCGAATAAAGCTCGAAACGGAGTTCGAACAATATGAAAATTCACATGAAATCTCAAATACATGCGCTCTACGCAACCTCGGCCCTGGGAGCGTTTTCCCTGCTCCTGATCATCGGATGCACCACCAAGAACTATGTCCGCAGCCAGACCCAGCCCATTATCCAGCGCACCAATGAGCTCGACGACGCCACCGCGACCAACAACCGCAACATCCACGACGTAGACCAGCGCGCACAGGCCGGAATCCAACAGGCACAGAAAAGTGCGGATACAGCGAACCAGCAGGCGCAGGCCGCCAGCCAGTCGGCGACACAGGCCCACGACTCTGCTCAGGATGCAATTACCCGTGCCGACTCGCTGGGTAGCGTAGTCGCTAACCTCGATAACTTTAAGCAGGTCGCCGACACGACTGTGAACTTCGGATTCGATAAAGCGGATCTGACGCGCACGGACAGAGCGCACCTCGATGAGTTCGCTGGGCATCTCGACGGGACAACAAACTACATTCTGGAAATAACCGGGGGTACCGACAACGTTGGCTCGCGCGAGTATAACTACGACCTCAGTCAACGCCGTGCCCAGGCAGTCGTTCAGTATCTGGTTGTGCAGCACAACGTCGCGGCACGCAGGTTTTATCTGATCGGCATCGGTATGGATCGGGAAGTCGCATCGAACTCGACCCCTGCGGGTCGCGCCAAAAACCGGCGTGTCGAAATTCAGATGCTTTCGAATATGAAGGGCCAGAACGCCACTGCTCCCGCCCAAACCAGCAAACTTGCCACGCCACAGCAGTAAATACGCGGAATCGGCTGAAAGCGGCGCCAATCTGAAAGCGCCAATCTGAGATCCCAATACACGAGGGCGGAGGACCTCCCACTCTGCCCCCGATTTTTGCCACCACGCTCTACACCCTGTCCCCTGCCTTACATCGCCATCTGCGCCACATGCGCCTGGCGCACATCATGAGCCGTGAACAGCCGCAGAAACGGAGCCCCTTCACAAGCCGCCTCCACCACCGGACGCCCCTTCGCCTCTTCGCGCTCCACCAGGCAGACCGCTGCAATCACCTTCATGCCGGCTTCCTTGGCAGCTTCAACCGCGGTGATCGTTGAAGCCCCAGTTGTGCACACGTCATCCACAATCAGTACTGCCGCGCCCTTCTCCAGAAACCCCTCGATCCGCCGACCCATTCCGTGCGCCTTCTCGGCTTTGCGCACCAGAAAGCCATGAATCAGCGGCCCTCCATGATGTTCCAGCGCATGCCACGCACTGGCTGTCGCCACATTCGACACGATCGGATCCGCGCCCATGGTCAGCCCGCCCACCGCCGCTGGTTTCAGCTTGTGTGCTCGCAGCAGTTCCAGAATCGCCAGCCCAGTCAACCGCCCGCCCTCCGCATGCAGAGTCGTCGTGCGGCAATCGATGTAGTAGTCGCTCTTTGCGCCGGACGAAAGCGTGTAATCGCCTAGCTTGAACGATATGCGCGAAAGCAGTTGCAGCAGGGAAGTACGATAGCTCGTAGTCATCACCCAAATTGTATCGGCTCAGAGCATCGATCGCAGGTGGCTCACTTTCGCCCAGCGATGGTGGGTTTGTCACTCTGCCCGCAGGGCAATCATGGGATCGGCTTTTGTAGCTTTTCGCGCTGGGAGGTAGCAGGCAAGGACAGCGATGGCGATCACCATGAGCCCGACGGAAGCGAACGTGAGTGGATCAGCGGGGCTGACATCGTAGATTAGGTTCTTCAGCACGCGTGCCAGCGTGAGAGCAAGAACGAGTCCAAGAGCCGTGCCGGTCAGAACGAGTCTTGCAGCCTGCATCAGAACCAGCCGGATTACATCCAGCCTCTGTGCGCCCAGGGCCATGCGCAGCCCAAATTCGGGAGTTCTCTGGCTGACGGAATACGAGATGACTCCATAGGTGCCGATCGCGGCCAGAAGAATGGCAAGTCCGGCGAACAATCCCACCAGCACAAACGCGAAGCGCGGGGTGGCAACCGAGCCGTATACGATCTCGTCCATCCACTGAACATCCGCCACGGCCAGAGCCGGATCAAGCCGCCTCACTTCGTTACGTACTGCGTCCGCGAGAGACTCGGGGTTAGAGGCGGATCGAATCACGAGGGACATATCCACGAAAGAAAACGGCTGCTGGAGATCGGGCCACCAGAAAGCAGGTTCTGCGGTGGGACTATTGGGCTTGTCCTTTACATCGCCCACGACGCCGACCACGGTGAACCAGTCTTTCTCCTTGGGGTGGTCGTCCCACGTCACGCGTTTCCCTACGGCATCTTCGTTCGGCCAATACTTCTCCGCCATGGCGCGGTTGATGATGATGACAGTCGGCGCGTCAGTCTTGTCACCCGCAGTGAAGAAACGTCCGTGCAGCAGAGGAATGCTCAGGGCGCGAAAGTAGTCCGGCGTGGCTGCGTGATAGCGCGCATGAAATTCGTCGTTCGGTGGAGGCTGCTTGCCCTCAATATTCAAACTGGTGTTTTCGTCGTAGCCCGTCCATGGAAGATCGCTACCTGCACCGGCTGATTCGACGCCTGGCAGGGCGGCGAGGTTCGTCGTCAGCGTGTTATAGAATCGCCCGACGACCCCTTCGTTCTTATACTCAGCTCTCGGCAGCGAGAGACTCGCGGTGAGAACATGCTTCTCACGAAAACCCGGATCGAGATGGACGAGATTGAGCAGACTACGCAGCATCAGGCCGGCTCCGATGAGCAGTACGCAGGCGAGACTCACCTCGGATACCACCAGGGCATTGCGAAGGCGGCTCAGGCGTCCGGTGCCGGTAGAAGTCCTGCCACCCTCATGCAGGCCTCGCCTCGGATCTGTCCGTGAGGCCTGGATGGCAGGGACCAATCCGAAAACAATCCCGGTGGCCGCGCTGACTAGAAAGGTAAAGGCGAAGACCGGAGCGCTCACATGAATTTCATGCGATCGAGGAAAATCGGCGGGAAGCAGAGACACCAGAGCCTTCACGCCGCCGGCCGCCATGCCGAGGCCCAGAGCGCCTCCGACGAAAGCGATGAGCAGGCTTTCCGTAAGCAACTGACGGATAAGGCGGGATCGAGACGCGCCCAGGGCCAGCCGCACGGCGATCTCGCGCTGCCGGGTTGCGGCTCTAGCGAGCAGCAGATTGGCAGCATTGGCGCATGCGATCAGTAGCACCATGCCGACCGCTCCGAGCAGCACCAGCAACATTCGCTGGCTGGCACCGACAACTTCGCGATAGAGGGGAATGACCATGACCTGCCAGTGCGAATCCTCGGGATGCTCGCGTCCGAGCTGGGCCATGACAGAGTTCATCTCAGACTGTGCCCGCTCGGGGGTGATGCCATCCTTCAGACGTCCGATGCCTTCAATGTAATGCGACCCGCGGCGCGACGGGTCTCCCTCGAAGGTGAAAGGTGACCAGAGATCGATATCGTCGCCATAGGCGAGTGAGTGGTATTCGTTACCGGGGTGCTCGACACCAGCAGGCATGACGCCCACGACCGTGAATGGCTGCGCATTCAGGGTGATCTTACGTCCGACAATGTCGGGTGCCGCGTTGAATCTGGAGCGCCAGATGCGATCGCTGAGAATAACCTGCGGACCGTTGCCCGGAGTTTCAGCTTTCTCGTCAAACTCGCCTCCCAGCTGCGGATGCAGGCCCAGGACGCGGAAGAATCCGGAGGTGATCTGGAATCCGTGCAGGCTCACGGGTTCGGCTGAGCCGCCGGATAACTGCATGTCTCCGCGCGTGTAGGCGGCAAGGAAGTCGAAAGACTTGCTGCGCGTCCGGTAGTCAAGAAAGTCAAAGGGGTTCAGAGGAAATTTTGGATAAATAGAGTTGGTCAGGAAGACGCGAACAATCCTCTCCGGCTGCGGATAAGGAAGCGACTTGAGCAGAACGCTGGAGATAACGCTGAAGATGGCACTATTTGCCCCGATGCTCAGGGCCAGCGTCAGAATGATGACGATGGCGAAAGATGGATTGCTCCACAACTGTCGCAGTGCGTAGCGAAGGTCCTGCAGGGAGGTCTCAATAAAACCGGTACCCCGCGCTTCTCGACAGTCTTCCTTCACCTGTTCTTGGCCGCCGAAGGCAAGCCGTGCGCGACGCTTCGCTTCCTGATCGGTCATGCCCTGTTTCCTGTACTTTTCCACTTCATGATCGAAGTGAAAACGGAGCTCCTCGTTGAGTTCGGTTTCCAGGGTGCTCCGGCGAAACAGCGCGCGCAGCCGGTAAAGCAAATCGTTCAGCATGCAAGGACCTCACACACTCTCTAAAATCTGGGCGACAGCCGTGGTAAGCCGTCGCCAGCTTTCCGTTTCCACTTCAAGCTGCTTCTGCCCGGCACGCGTGAGTTCGTAATATTTTGCCCGGCGATTGTTCTCGGAAAGGCCCCATTTGGCTTTGATCCAGCCGCGCCGCTCTAGCCGGTGAAGAGCCGGATACAACGACCCTTGTTGGATCTTAAGAACATCGCTCGACACCTGCTGGACGCGCTCGGAGATCGCCCAGCCGTGCTGCGGCGCCATAGAAAGGGTTCTCAGTATGAGCAGGTCCAGCGTGCCCTGCGGAAAATCGATACGTTGAGTTTGCAATGGACTTCCCTTGTACTTCTACAAGAGTAATACTTCATCTCCTGTAGAAGTGCAAGGGGATATTTCGTGCGCTCTTTGGCTCACTTCTCATCCGATTCGGCAAGTACATCTCCCAGGCGATCGAGCCGTCTCTCCCAAAGCGAACGCCGATCGCTGATCCATCCCTCGGCCACCGATAGCCCTTTTGCCTCTATGTGGCAGGTACGCACTCTGCCGACCTTTGTGGTGTGCACCAGCCCGCTTTTTTCCAGCACCTGCAGGTGTTGAATCACAGCCGCCAGAGTAATCGCCAGAGGCTTTGCCAGACTCGAGACCGAAATGGGGCCTTCACACACTTTTTCCAAAATCACCCGGCGAGTAGGGTCCCCGAGAGCGTGAAAAACGCGATCGATGCTGGCTCTCTGGTTATGCATAGGCCGTGTCTCCGTGATCGCGAACCATCACGCCAGCTCACGCGCAAGCCGTCCAAGCAGTTCTTCCCACCCCCCGCGCCGCATCTCCGGGCTGTCGGATCCCTCGAAGAATGCACCCTGCTCGGTGAAGATGAGGTCGGTGCCTGCTTCCGCCGGCATCAGTTCGAACGTGGCCAGTGACGCCGACATGCGATTCTCCCCGAGCGTCATGGTGTACGCCAGAACAATGCGGGCGTCAGTCACAATGTCCTGATAGGTCGTGTCATTCGTGCAGATGACGCCGCTAAATGGCCCTGCGCTAAGGCGAAAAGACGTGCGCTCACGGCCACCCACTCGAAAATCCATTTCGAACTCGCCGATCGCCGAATCATCCTCTCTGAACCAGCGGCGTTTCTTCGCCGGGTCGGCGAAGGCGGCAAATACGCGCTGTGGCGTCGTGGGATAACTGCGCTCGATCACAAACGTACTGTGCGTAACGGATCGTTCTTTCATCATTTCCTCTCCTTACTTACCCAATTTCAACCAGCAGCCTTCACGCCGCTGGTTCGTAGACCAGATAGACGCAGCCGTTACCGAAGGTCCGGCTCTTCGTCGGTTTCAGAGCCAGCGTCTCCTGGGTGTCCTTCACGCGGACGCCCTCGAACATCGTCCTCCCCTTGCCAAGAACAACAGGATTCACCACGATATGGTACTCGTCGATCAGCCCCTCATCCGCCAGCTGCGACACAAGTGTGCCGCTTCCCAGAATCGTCATGCCGTCGCCTGACTCTTCCTTCATCTTCCGCACTTCCGTTGCCATGTCGCTCGACACCAACTTCGTATTGCTCCACGACGCCTGGTCCAGCGTTTTCGAAAACACGACCTTCGGCAGGTTGTTCATCCGATCGGCGACCGCGGCATCATGCTGGGCCGCAATCGATGTCGGCCAGTAGCGAATCATCAGCTCATAGGTCTTCCGGCCGAACAGCAGCGGACCATCTCCACTTGCATTCTCCTCGACAAACGCATTCCACTCCGCGTCGTCTTTGCGTGTCTTTGCCCAACTCATGCTGTCGTTCGCATCAACGAAGTACCCATCCAGTGAAACGTGATTGAAAACGATTAATTTCCGCATGTTCCTTCTCCTGTTCACCTTTGAAATTTGTTGAAAACCAGAGAGAACCACTCCAATCCGCTGCTCGAGTCCGGCCTCAACAGTTAAGTAGATATTTAACTATTAGTATAGGTGCAGTCTAATTGTCAAGTACATACTTAAGTATTGACGATCGAGCAAAGGAAAAGCTTGAAAGGGCAGATGTTTAGGCACCGTTGACGAAACGGGATAACAACACTAGAGTTCTAGCGGCTGAAGTATGTCCAATGGGTTGTAACGAGAGAACACCTAATCGCACTATAACGAGAAGCGAGGGAAGGGAAACGAGATGATTGCGAACCGAGCTTGGGTCAAGCGGAACCTGGGATTTGATCCCAAATCAACACCTGCGCCTGTGTCTACCTTCGCCTTCACAAAAGCGGCTCAACCCAGCGCCACTTCTGAAGATATACAGCGTGAGATCATCGATTTTGATTCTCAAGCGCCGGAGGGTATGGCGTTTCTGGCGTTTTCGACTGCGACCGGATTATCCAGGTTTACGGAGATCCCGTGGCCCACGGGACTCGCGCCAAAAACCGGGCCTAAGCCCACCGCGACCAGCGGTAGCCCCTTGCCGAGCGCCGATGTATTGATCGTGACCTGGACCGTGGATGAGGGGCATGCGCTCAGTCGCGTGCTTACGCCGGGCAAGGATTCCCGGAATGACTATGTTCCTTACACGCATAATTACGACCAAATTGCGAGCAAGATGAGCAAGGGCTCTCCTGCAGTACAGGCAAAACGGTTAGGGGCGTACTGGACGACGACCATTGGAAGCAAGAAGGCAATTGTCTTCAAGTCCGAGTCCCACTTATCGCAGGACACCAACAAGGCTGTGCCCAAGGGGAATGCGACGCTCCCCAATGAGGATGTGTGGAAGCAGATCATCACCGAGGTTCAACCCAAGCTAGTCATTACAACTGGCACAGCAGGCGGGATCGGCAGCCAGTGTGAAGTGGGAGACGTTATCGTCAGCCCGATCGTGCGTTTTGATTGCGAGAAATGGCTAAAGGGTGAGCCGTTCCACGATGCGTCCTATCAAGATACTGTCCCGAACGCAAAGTATTTCGCCAAAGCGAAGACTCTTTTCAAGGCGAATGCCGACCAACTCCCCAAGGACAACACCCGACCGCCAACGATCGTGCGGAGCAGCGGACTTCCGTCATCTGTGCTGACGACTGATTTCTTCGGCTTCGACACGTCAGATAACCATTACGGTCTCCGGGGCTTGGGAGCTGTATCGGAGATGGGAGACGCCGTGCTTGGGCTGGTTGCCGAACAGATGGGAGATGCGGCTCCTCGTTGGGTTGCGGTGCGCAACGTCTCAGACCCGCAGATCAAGGCTGAAGGCACGATCCAGGATCAGGCGAATTTGGCGGCGCAGATCTATAAGGGATTTGGTCGCTGGAGTACTGTGTGCAGTGCGATTGTATGTTGGGCTCTCGTTGCCGCTGAGAAATAAACCAGCACCCCAAATAACCTATTGGCGTGAGGTCTGCGACTATGCCGTCCAAGAAAACTCAATACGTTGTAGTTCCTGCTGGCGGACTTATCGCCGCCGAAGATAACCCGCAACAGATTCAATTCTTTCAATCTTTGCAACAAACCTTCGCGTCTTCGAACAAAGTGCATAGGATGTCTACGCACACTGGCATGTTACCGGTGAAAGTCGTTGACTCAATCGGCGAGAATAAGGCAAAACTCATCGAGTGCGGACCCGAAGACTTGCCCGCACTCCGGGCCAGTCATCCTTCCGTACGGATATTGCCGGTGGTCTACTTCCAACCAGCCGTCATGAGATATCAGATAGGTACCCAGTTTGGCGCAGTTGCCGCTCGCGCAAAGATGAAAGGAGCCGCCAAGCCAAGCGCTCTCACCGTAACGATCGTATCCTCACATGACGGCAAGCCGGTGGCGAAGGCCATGGTAGTGGCGTTCACGGACTTTGCTAGCAAGGTCGGAGCCCAAGGAACGACAAATGCGCGAGGGCAGGTGGCCCTCGCCCTAGGAGGCAGTAGTAAGAAAATCGAGCGTCTCTACGTATATCCGGCATCAAGCTTTTGGCCGGGTCTATTGGAAAAAATCACCCTTAAGACCGGCACGAAGGTTCCGTTGCAAACTATCGATCTCACATTGGTCGACTGTGTCCGCTTCTTTTACGGCGGTGACGATATGACATTCGGGCAGGGCGTAACCGTGGGTGTCGTTGACTCCGGCGTCGCCACGAACCACCCCGGACTTGTTGTTCAGGGCGGTCAAAATACTGTGACCGGTGAAAAACCCGGGGACTTCGGTGATAACGGTACCGAAGGGCACGGTACTCATGTTGCCGGAATTATCGCCGCAAGAGGTACACCACCATCTGGGATTCGCGGTGTTGCGCCGGGTGTGACCCTGCGCAGTTACAGAGTGTTCGGCCAGGGTGCCGCCAGTTCGTCCAATTTTGCAATCGCAAAGGCGATTGACGCCGCGGTTGCAGATAACTGTGATTTGATCAATATGAGTTTGGGTGGCGGTGACCCCGACTCATTGACGGCTGATGCTCTTACGGCTGCTCACAATGCGGGTGTGGTGGTATTTGCAGCCAATGGAAACGACAGTCGGCAGCCGGTCAGCTTCCCAGCTGCAAACAGCATATGCCAGGCTGTTTCGGCAATGGGCAGGCTCGGGACATTTCCAAAGGACACAGAGCCAAACGGAAGCGTGGCCGCCCCTTTCGGAAAAGATAAAAAGAACTTCATCGCCGATTTTTCCAACATTGGTCCAGAGACGGACCTCACTGGCCCGGGGGTTGGAGTGATGTCTACTGTGCCAAAAGGATTTGGAGTCATGAGTGGTACATCGATGGCTACTCCTGCTGAAACTGGCGCCGCGGCGCGTTTGCTGGGTGCCAAACCAGATATCCTGAAGATGCCGCGTGATCAGAACCGGGCCTCGGCGATGATTACAGCCATCGCTAGTACATCCAAGCTTCTGGGATTTGGGGCTATTTACGAAGGCAAAGGTATGATTTCATTCTGATCAAGCCGGAGGGTTGGCCATATGAATCGATACATCCTTCGCTTTGGAGGGTCTTCGTCGATCCCTGCCGGGCACTTGGAAAGCATTCGCTCAATTCCCGGCCTCCAGGTCATTGATCAGTCACCCCAAATGCTACTTGTCAGCGGAGATGAGTCCGCTTTGCAGGAAAAGCTCAAAGAAATGCCAGGCTGGTCGATTCATCCGGAGAGCCGGTACCCTCTGCCTGACACACGCCAGAAGCTTGGCTAGATACCGTGGTCCTTCTGATCAGGTCCGCGTCTTCGTAGCGATAGTTCGCCGTCCTGTAGTGGCCGCGGGTCGTTTTTCGTTGAGTTGCGTTGTCGGCTCCCGCGATGCCGACAACGTCGTGACGACGCGGATTCCAACTAAATCTATTGCTTGCATTCCCGCCGTCAAATCCCTGAGAATAGAAACCTTGGCAATTTGGGACTCTCGGAGGCTTACAAACAGATGCGCCCTTACTGGTCCGGACAACTTCAGATTTCGCTTGTCTCATTCGGTGTCAGCCTCTTCACCGCAACTGACTCGAAGAGCGACATCCGCTTCCATCAGATCAGCCGCCGAACCGGTGAGCGCGTTCGCCATCAGAAAGTCTCCGCCGATGAAGGCCCTGTCGAAAACTCCGACATCGTCAAGGGCTACGAATACGCCAAGGGCCAGTACGTCACCATCGAGCCGGAAGAGATTGAGCATCTCCGCCTGCCCACGCGCAAAGCTATCGAAGTCTCCCAATTCGTCGACGCCAAAGAGATCACCCCCGAATTCTTCGAGAAGCCCTACTTCGTCGCGCCTTCCGACGACGTGCAGGCCGAAGCCTTCGCTGTCGTGCGCAAGGCTCTGCAGGAAACCGGTAAAGCGGCTCTCGGCAAAATCTCCTTCAGCGGTCGCGAACACATCCTTGCCGTCACACCCTGGCCCGACGACAATCTGCCCGGCTTAATGGCCTACACCCTTCGTTATGCTGACGAGCTGCGCAAGCCCGCCGAATTCTTCGGCAACATCAAGAAGGCCGCAGTCGATGAAGAGCAGCTCTCGCTCGCCGAGATGCTCATCAAGCGCAAGGCCGCAAAGTTCGATCCCGAAAAGTTCAAGGATCAGTACGAGGTCGCTCTCCGCGAACTCGTCGAGGCCAAGGTCAAGCATGCGCCCATCCCGCAGGAGGAGCCTGCACCGAAATCCGCGAAAGTCATCAACCTAATGGACGCTCTCCGCAAGAGCATCAGCGATGGCCAAAAGCCTGCGGTGAAGAAACCCTCTCAGTCCGCGCCTTCTGAGGAGGGAATCGCGCTTGTCAAGCCGCCGAAGCCAACGAAACGCCGCAAATCGGCATAACACACATTGATGGCACCCCGTCGCAAAACGGGCACGACTACTCCGGCCAACGCTGCTGACGCAGTAGACAAGCAGCTTGAGCGCTATCAATCCATGCGCAACTTCGAGATCACCTCGGAGCCCAGCGGCAAAGCCCGCGCCAGAGCAAAGACAAAATCCGTCTCCGCTAACCTGCCGCCCGGCCACAATCCCTTCGTCATCCAAAAGCATGCTGCCACCCGCCTCCATTACGACTTCCGCCTCGGTTGGAACGGCGTCCTCAAAAGCTGGGCTGTCGCCAAGGGACCCAGCTACTACGTCGGAGACAAGCGCCTCGCCGTCCAGGTCGAAGACCATCCCATGCAATACGGCGGCTTCGAAGGCATCATTCCCAAAGGTCAGTACGGAGGCGGCACCGTCATGATCTGGGATCAGGGCTCCTGGGAGCCGCAGCCCGGCCATACCGACGTCGACGCCGGCCTCCGCGATGGATCGCTCAAGTTCATTCTGCACGGCACAAAACTCAACGGCAAATGGGCGCTCATCCGCATGAAACCACGCCCCGGCGACCGCAATCCAAACTGGCTCCTCATCAAGGAGCACGGCGACTATGAGCGTTCAGCCACCGATCGCGCAATCGCCGACGAGGCTCCTAACAGCGCTGTTACTGGACGCAGCATCGACGAGATCGCCCGCGAGGAAACCCATGTCTGGAATTCCAAGGACACCGCCGCAGGCAAGGCCTGGCATCGTACCAACAAGCCTCGAAGCGATCAGTCCGCCAGCGACAAAGCCCGAGCCGCTCCAGAAAAGCCCGACCGCAAAAAGCCGCGAGCGAAAAAAATCTCCTTCGGTCCCATTCTCGACCGCACTGCCAAAGAAAATCTTCCTCCCTTCATCACCCCGCAGCTTGCGACACAATCAACTGAAGCCCCGCGCAGCTCCGGCTGGGTTCACGAACTCAAGCTTGACGGCTACCGCATCCAGGCCCGCAAGGACGGAGATCGCGTCCAGCTCCTCACCCGCACCGGCCTTGACTGGACGCATCGCATGAAGGCCCTCGCGCCTCTCTTCGAGGCCCTCCCCGCCGATACCGCCATCCTTGACGGCGAAATCGTCGTCCTCTCCCCCAGCGGCACCACCAGCTTCGCAAACCTGCAGGCCGCCTTTCAAGAAGGTGCAAAGCATCCCATCACTTACTTCGCCTTCGACCTCCTCCACCTCAACGGATACAACCTGCGCGACCTACCCCTCACTGACCGCAAGGCGCTGCTCTCGCGTCTCCTCGAAAACGCCGACGAAGCCATGCGATACAGCGATCACGTCGAAGCGCCCGGCGACCTCGTCTTCAAGGAGGCCTGCAAGCTGCATGCCGAGGGCATCATCTCCAAGCGCGGCGAGTGCAAATACGTCTCGGGACACACCACCGACTGGCGCAAGCTCAAGTGTATTCACGAGCAGGAGTTCGTCATTGGCGGCTTCACCCTGCCTTCCAATGAAATTTATGGTGTCGGCGCGCTGCTCCTCGGCTACTACCGCGATGGCAAGCTCATCTATGCGGGACGCACCGGCACCGGCTTTACGCAGAAGACCCACGCCATGCTTCGCGCCCGCCTCGACAAGCTCCGTCTCAAGTCCGCGTCCTTCGAATCCGTCCCACCCGACGCCCGCCGCGGAGCCATATGGGTCAAGCCGGAGCTCATCGCCCAGGTAAACTTCGCCACCTGGACCGCCGACAACCTCGTCCGCCAGGCCGCCTTTCAGGGCCTCCGCGAAGACAAGCTCGCCACTGAAGTCCGCCGCGAAGAACCATCTACGCCTCCCTCCGCAGGCAAATCCAAGCCCGCATCGAAACACGCCACGCACTTCAGTCCTGCAAGCGCAGCGGCCAAATCCATTCCAGCAAAGAATTCCGCAAAGTCCGCGTCACCAAAATCCGCCGTCCCCTCGCCCGTCCGCCTCACTCATCCCGAAAAGATCCTCGACGCCGAATCGCACCTCACCAAGCAGCAGCTTGCCGACTATTACTGGGCCATCGCCCCACACATGCTGCCGCACATCGCCGGACGCCCTCTGTCGCTTGTCCGCTGCCCCGAAGGCACCGCGCGTCCCTGCTTCTTCCAGAAGCACGTCAACAACACCCTGCCGCCCGGCTTTGAGTCGGTTCCCGTACGCGACCGCAAGACCGGCAAAGTCGAGCTCTACATCACGCTCTCCACGCCTGAAGCCCTCGCCGGTCTCGCCCAGTTGGGAGTCCTCGAAATCCACCCCTGGGGCTCACGCAACGACGACCTCGAGCATCCCGACCGCCTCGTAATCGACCTCGACCCTGACGCCGCCATCTCCTGGCCCACTCTCGCCGCGAGCGCCACCGAAATACGCCAACAGCTAAAGGGCCTCGGCTTCGAGAGCTTTCTCAAGACCACCGGAGGTAAAGGTCTCCACGTTGTAGTTCCGATACAGCCTGAATACGACTGGACTGTCATCAAGCAATTCACACACGCATTTGTTTTGGGAATGGAAAAGCGCGAGCCCTCGCTCTACCTCACCAAGATGACCAAATCCGCGCGCACGGGACGCATCTTCCTCGACTATCTCCGCAACCAGCGTGAAGCCACCGCCGTCGCCGCTTACTCGCCGCGCGCCCGCGCCGGATCCGCCGTCTCCCTACCGCTCCCCTGGATCGACCTCAAGCTCCCCGACCGCCCCGTTTTCCGCGTCGTCGACTTCGACGACTGGAAAACCCGCCTCCGCCGCGACCCATGGAAAGGCATCGCCGAGACAGAGCAGCGCGTCACCGCCGAAACCCTCAAAGTCTTTAAGATTTCAGAGACGAAATAGGGAGCAAGGAGGGGAAGCAAAGGGTGGGAGGAACAAACCTGAGCAGGCCTTTTCAACCGCCTTGTAACGCGCGGCTCAGTAAGCCCTGGGCTTTTACTCCGGAGAGGGCTGGCGAAAAATGGGGGCTCAACCGCTGCTTTCGGCTCCGCGATTCGCCTCTTATTTTGCAAACAACTCCATCAGGTTAGTAACTGTGACGAGCTCTCGCACACGAGGTGACAGGTTAACGAGCTCCAGCTTGCCCAGACCTTTATTGATCGAGGAAACCTTCAGGCCAACCAATGTTCCAAGCCCGGAACTATCTAGGAAAGCCAAATCGGTGAGGTCGATCACGACGTGTTGGGCTCCTTGCGAGATGAGGGGCGTAACCAGTGCCTTGAGCTGACTTGCTGCTTCCCCTATCAGCCTGCCATGACACTTAATCGTCGTAAGCTTTAACTTATATTCGTCTTCCGATTCCTCAACGTCATAGTGAAACGAGCTGTCTGTCATGGAATCTCCTTAATGAGTCACAATACTAATCAAGTACCAGGACAGCACTCAATCGAATACTGGACTGGACCCTCTTGCCCCAACCCACAATTATCGCGTGGTGGATGTAGCCAGCGCGCCACTCTACGGAATCTATGCGGCGGCGACTCCGGGTCTGTTTCGCGAACGGGTCCGGAGCGTAGGCCATGCCAATGCGCAGACAAGAAGACTCCTGCTAGGAACCGTTCCTTATGGAGTTGCAGTCGCAATTGCCCTCTTTTTTGGCTTCGGACTGTTACCGCGCCTCTTCGGAGGCTCGTTTCAGGGATCGGTCGCAGTGTAGCGCTGGCTCTGTTTATTGCCGCTGCCTCGTGTGCTGCATTATGCGTGGGAGACACGATCACCGCTTCTGGCTCGCAAATGGAATCGCACTTCAAATCAGACCCTCAATTCGCGTAGCAGGAACGCATAATCCATGGCCACTTCCTTAAGGTAGTCATAGCGTCCCGAGGCTCCTCCGTGTCCGGCGGTCAGGTTTGTGTGCAGAAGCAGGGAATTGTCATCGGTCTTGAGCGTGCGCAGCCTGGCTATATATTTCGCCGGCTCCCAATACATCACCTGGCTGTCGTAGAGAGAGGTCTTTACCAGCATCGCGGGATAGGCCTTCGCCTCAAGGTTGTCATAGGGCGAGTAGCTAAGCATGTATTCGAATGCCTCGAGCTCGCGGGGATCCCCCCACTCTTCGTATTCCGGCACGGTCAACGGCAGCGACGAATCGAGCATGGTGTTCATCACGTCGATGAAGGGCACATGCGAGAGCACGGCGCGGAAGAGATCGGGACGCATGTTGGCGACCGCGCCCATCAGCAGACCACCAGCACTGCCGCCCTCGATAGCGACGCGTTTTGGGTCGCCATAGCCCTGCGCAAGCAGGTGTTCAGTGACGGCAATAAAGTCGGTGAAGGTCTTGCGCTTATGCATAAGCCGCCCGGCATCGTGCCAGGGCTTGCCCAGGTCGCCGCCGCCGCGAATGTGCGCATAGGCAAGAATGAAGCCCCGGTCCAGCAGGCTGAGGCGGTTGCTGTTGAAGCCTACCGGCAACGGGTAGCCATAGGAGCCGTATCCATACACGTAGAGCGGATGCTCGGCGAGCACGCTGAGATCTTTGCGGTAAACAATGGAAACAGGAACTTCGACGCCGTCGGGCGCCGTGACGAAGAGGCGTTCTGAGGTGTAAAGGGTCCGGTCGAAGCCGCCCGGTACTTCGAGCTGCTTGAGCAGTGTCGACTCGCACGTCAATACGTCGTACTCATAAACAGAACCTGGCGTGACGAGTGACTGGTAGCTGTAGCGATATTTAGTCGTGTCGAAGTCGCGGTTGATGTGAGGCTGCGCGCTATAGACGGGTTCAGGAAAGCAAATTTCGCTGCCGGATGCGGTTTCCGATCCCGAACCAGAGAAGCGCTGAGTCCGGAGATGCTGTAGACCGGCTATTCGTTCACATACTACATAAAATGAATTAAATACGTCGATTTCTTCAAGCATCACTTCCGCTCTGTGTGGCAGAATTTCTTTCCAGTTCGACTGGTCCGGAGTTTCGACCGGCGCCGTCACCAGGTGGAAGTTGCGGCCGGTGTCGTTTGTGCGGATGTAGAAGAGGCCGTTGCGGTGTTCGGCGTAATACTCGATGTTGTCCCGGCGGGGGGCAATCAGACGCCACTTCCCATCGGGCTCCTCGGCGGGGAGAAATCGTTCCTCGCTTGTGGTGTGGCTTGAACTCTCCAGGATGATGTATTGGTCATCGCGGGTACGACCAGCTCCGATGTTGAAGCGCTCATCGGTTTCCTCATAGATAAGCAGGTCTTGGGAGTGCGGCGCGCCGAGGGTGTGCCGGTAAAACTGGAACTGGCGCTTCTGTTCCTCGTCCTCGATTGTATAGAAGAGTGTGCGATTATCTGCGGCCCAGACGATGGAGCCCACCCGCTCGACACGCTCCCCGAGTAGTTCGCCGGTGCGGAGATCCTTTACCTGCAGTGTGTATTGACGGAAACCCTTGTTATCGATCGAATAGGCCAAGAGGTTGCCGTCGTCGGAGACCGTCGTGCTGCCGACCGCCATGAACGCCTCGTCCTTAGCCAGTTCGTTTACGTCGAGCATGACCTGTTCGAGAGCGTCCACGTCTGGTGCGTCGGGAGAGCCGGTCTTGCGGCAATAGATCGGGTACTGCGCGCCCTCCTCCGTGCGCGAATAGTACCAGTATTCGCCGTCGCGGAAGGGAACCGAGACGTCGGTCTCCTTGATGTGGCTGACCATCTCAGCATAGAGCGTCTTCTGGAGTTCCACCGTCGGCTCCAATACGGAGTTGGTGTAGGCGTTTTCCGCTTCGAGATAGGAGATGACCTCCGGCCTTTCGCGCTCGCGGAGCCAGGCGTAGTCGTCTACGAGGGTATGGCCGTGGAGGGTGGTTTCGGTGCGGCGAGGAGTTGCGACGGGAGGAGCGAGTTCGGTGTGGGTAGACATACCTTCTCAGGATATAAGAGAATCGGTACCCCCTCCTCCGTGGATTTCTTACCTTATTCATTCCATAGGAGTTAGGATAGGTTGGCTGCAGATAATCGATAAGAAATGACTTACCTGCACTTAGCAGAAAACAAATGACTTATGGTAAAGATGATTTCCATTTTGGGAAATTGGCTGGCCACCCATGTAAAAAGCCCGGCAGCCGGGCTGATTTGTCTCTATTTCTCTTTTACCAAGTTGGAGCGCGGATGCGGTGATTTATCTTTGGCGACTCATCCGAAGACCCCCTAATGGAGTGGAAGACGCCGAAGGTATCACTCCGCCAACAACAAGGGGATACCTTACGGGTTCGTCTACCTGGATATCTGCGCAAAAGCTAAGGAAGCATGGTCCTTCACGTTGTCACATGAAGTGTTGGAGCTGCTGGCAGACCCCGATACCGCGCTGACCGTGGCGGGTCCCCGGCCAAAGCACGTCCCTGGTACGGTCTACTACGATCGCGAAGTCTGCGATCCGACGCAGGGTGATTACTATCTCATCGACAAGGTGGTTGTATCGAACTTCGTCGGTAAGAAGTATTACGGATTATCGGGCGGGAGCGGGAAGTCAAACTATCTCAATCTTCCGCTGCGCGCTCTCGGAGTCCGTCCCGGTGGCTATCTCCAGTACGAGACAAGAAGCAGGTCCCATCATATCTATGGGAGCAGAGTCACGCCCGGTCAGAAGGCGGCCAAGAAAGAGATGTAGAATATGCGTCGCAATGCGTGCCGGGCAGAACGGCTTGCTCTGAGAAAGAACAGCAAGGGGTGAAAGAACAGCAAGGGATCGTGAGAAGCTACTTCGGGTGCTGCGAGAGTGAAAGCACATTGCCATCCGGATCCTGGAACCACGCCACTTTGGCGCCTCCGGGTGCGATCCAGACGCCGGACTCGGTCTGTTCAAGCCAGGGATAGCGTTTGAACGAAACGCCGCGCTCGGCCAAAGTTGCGACCTCCTCTTCGATATTTTCGACGTTCCATCCGAGAATGGTGAACGGCACAGGCGTGTAATCTTTCACCTGCGCGATCCGGATCATTGTCCCATTCGATTCCATGACGATTGCAAACAGGTCGTCGCTGAGAAATCGCAAGCCGAGTGTCTTCTCATAAAAGTTGCGTGCCAGTGCACCGTCTTTTGTTGGAATAAAGCCGATCACATCGCATTGCGCAAGCATAAGGTCTTTCTCCCTGAGCGTTCAGCATACCGGAACTTAATCGAAATGATGCGCCTCAAACCACACAGCCAGAAAGACGCTGAAGACGGCCATGAGCGCGAAGAGCACCAGGGCGTGAAAGACCTCCCAGCGTTTCCAGCGGATTTGGGCGATCCTTCTTTTGGTACCCCTGCCGAGAATTTTTTCTGACGACATATCCGCCTCCTTCTGCCCGCGTCTCTTTGAGAAGCGCCTGGGACGGCGGTTGACCGCCGCCCCAGGACCCGATAAGGCGGCTATCTAGAAGTGAAAGCCTATTTCCGCCGTCAACGCCCGTGGAGTTACATAGTGCGTCCCACTGAAGGTGGAGAGGAAATTATAGAGGGCGTACTTGTTCGTGAAATTAATGGCCTGCAGCTGGAGACTCCAGCGATAGTGGTCGCCGCGGAAAAGATTCTCCTCACCGATGACCGCGTCGAACAGGTTACGCGGAGCGATGCGCTGCGGGTTTTTGTCGTTGTCCCCGGTATTGGGAGCGGGAATAGAGACCAGGCTGGAACGGTACTCCGATGCCGGGCAAGGAGTTGGCAGTGGAGTGGTCGGAGTTGCACGAATGCCGTTGCAGATGAGGCCGGCCTGAAATTCCTGATTGGCGGTGAGGCCGCTGAGATCAACCGCCGGTTGCCCATTGAGCGTCACCGAGG
>CAYVSQ010000319.1:0-17438 GCA_964453815.1 uncultured Acidobacteriaceae bacterium
GTACGCGCCCGGCGATCCCCCGGCTGTAATGGCTTCCCCCCGGACAACTGCGCAGAGAGAAAGACTGGCCAAATATGGCAGAAGGGTCAAACTCAAGGGAGCGGGTTCATGACCCAGAGCCTTGATAGTCTATTGCTGACCTTTGATCCCCGATGCGGCATCGTTCGCTGCATTCAGCTTGCGCCAGTCTTCTTCTTTCGCTTGCGCCTGATCGGCTGCTTGCCTGAGATCCTGGTATTTCAGCACCGCCGCGTGTGCGTCCGTTGTTTTTCCTAAGCGACGGTATTCCTGCGACAGCTGGTACCACGCGCGCCGCTGCATTTCCCCGGTCAAGGTTGTCGCGCTCTGGAATGCGCGAAGAGCTTCCTCATGCCTTCCCTCAGCGGCCAGTGCGCGGCCCAAGTAGTAGTCTGCTCCGGTGGGATGGTTGTAGATCTTTACCACTTGCTCAAGAAGCGGGAGGGCTGCATGCTCCTGCCCGCTATCGACCTCTGCGCTTCCTAGGTTGTACATAGCGATGGGATTGCCCGGCGTCAGCCTCAGCTGTTCCGCGAAGGCATTCGCCGCCCGGTCTGCCTGCCCAAGCTGCCGGTACTCCCAGCCCATACCTTCGTAGAGATCCGCCTCTCTCGGCGCGAGCTTGATGGCCATCTGATATTCCTCGATTGCTTCTTTGTGGTTGAGCGCTTGCGCATCAATGGCCGCATTCAGCCGGTGCAACCGCCACGATGCCGGATCCAGCTTGTACAGCTCGGCATAGCTCTGTTTTGCCGCCGCCATATGAGCTTGCACACGGTAATCTAGGATGCTTTCATCGCCGGGTGCCAACTCGGCGGCACGATCGAGGGGCTCTGCGGCTTTATCGGGGTGACCAGTATTCATTTCGACGATGCCCAGCCAGGTCAATGCTTGCGTGTTCCTTGGGTCTTCCTCAAGCGCCCGCTGCAGATCAGCGATCGCGTCATCCCCGTGGCTGCTCTGATACTCGGCGATCCCGAGGAAGAGATGTGCGCCCGGTGAAGAGGGATCAAGCTCCAGCGACTTCCGGATCGATCTGATCGCGTCCAGCAGCTTACCTTGCTTCAGTTCTGCAAGTCCCAAATCCAGTTGGGCTGGAGCGAAGCCGGGATCCATCTCGGTTGCTTTGCGAAATGTCGCTTCGGCAGCCGCGGAGTCGCCGGCGTGCATCTCCTGCGCTCCCTGACGAAACAGAGACTGCAACTGCTCGGGCGCAACACTCTGAGCGAGCGCTTCGGTCAGGAATCCAAACATCACCAGAATCGCGCAATATCCGAAACAGATGAACCGCATAATACTAGCCCCACGGTAGAGAAGAAAGAAAGCAAAAGTCAACGCGGCTAGCGCCGTTATTTGCACCCCTCGACGGCGCTCGCATCGCGCCACGGAAAATGCCGAGCGCGTGGAGGTTGCCATGCTCCCTGATCCAGATACCACGGGAGAAATCTAGAAGTTGATTCTTCCCGTGACCTGAATCGCACGAGGCGAGTTTGCCGTAAAAGTAGGTATCCCGAAGGTGAAATCCGCAGGATTGGTGTCCGGCGAACCGAACATATGCCGGTTGAAGCCGTTGAGGAATTCAAACTTCAGCTGAAAGACCAATCTCTCGTGAATTGGCGTGTCCTTGAGCAAGCTGAAATCTTCATTCGCCCAGATCGGCATCCGCACGTTCGTAACTCTTGGCGTGTCGCCTAGGGTGTAGGGGACGGGCGAGCCAGCGGGCAAAGCGTTGACTGCCGCGACCTGATCGATAAACGCGGGCTTCGCTCCCCCGGCCGTATATGCCAGCGCGGTACTGGTATTCGCGCCGTTGAAGAAGCTATTGACGTTCGGATCACTACCTTGAGACGCATTAAACGGTTGAATGTGTTTCCATCCTGTGCGGTAAACCGCACTTTGGATCGGAACGGCCGGGACGAGGTCGTAGCGGGTCGCGTTCTGCCATCCCGGAATACCCTGCGTGCAGCAGAAAGCGAGCGGCTGTCCATTCTGATAGCGAAGAATAGTTCCAAGCTGCCAGCCTCCCAACACATAGCTCGCAGGTCCATGATTGAGGAACTGTTGGCCGTGGCCGAAGGGCAGCTCGTATAACGCGCTCAACACAAACGTGTTTGGTATATCTTGAACGCTGATCGCCTTCTCCTGGTGAAGATTAGCCGGATTTTGCACTTGCGGCTGACCGGGATTGGTGTTTGGCAGCGCACTGTCGGTGTCGTTGAGGTTCTTGGCATAGGTGTACGAGGCCTGCAGACTCAATCCATTCCTAAACTGCCTGGCCAGCGAAACGAGCAGCGCATTATAGCTTGAGTGCCCCGTGGCCTGGAGGCAGCAACCTGAGTCGATATAGTCATACTGTGGGAAAGGCCGCAAGGCCCGCTGAATCTGTGCTCCATTACCCCAGAGGTTGAAGAAACCAGCGAATGGAGTTGCGATTCCATATGGGTTGTTAAGCAAATTGGTGCTGAGCAGGTTGCCGAGGGCGAGATCCTGGTAAGGGATGTTATTGATGTTCTGGTTGTTGGCCTGCAGATTTTGACCTTGGCTGCCAATATAACCAATGCTCAGGATCAGGTCTTGCGCGACCTGCTGCTGGACCTGCAGATTGTAGTTATAGATTGCAGCAGGACGGCCGGCACTTTTTTCGATATAGGAACCGGGAAGAAAGCTGCCGTTGAATTGCCCTGGGTCGAGATTGGGAGGAAGGGGAAATGGCGGATATCCCTCGTCGATGACGAATGAGGGGTCGAAGCCGTTCGTAGAGTTGAAGCCTGGACTGGATTTATACCCGGAGTTCATTGAGCCGCCAAAGTCGTCATACTGCAACGGTCCATATAGAATCCCGGCGCCGCCGCGCAGTACAGTTTTCCCATTCAGCCATGGTGGTGAATAAGCAAAGCCGACGCGGGGAGCGAAGTTTTTGAAATAAGTGTCCGCCCACTTTGTGTTGCATCCTCGGCATTGAGTGCCGAAGACGAGCGCACCAGGTACGCCGTACTCGGGATCGATCGCCGTCGAGCTGAAGTTCGAGGTATAGTTCAAGGCCTCCCGGCGCGGGACGTCCACGCTGTAGTTCAAGCCGAGGTTCAGCGTCAGGTTCCTGCCGACCTTCCAGTCATCCTGCACAAAGCCGGCGTAGTACCAGGAGATCCACCGCGACTGATGCGCGTAGACGTTTTGGCCGCCGGTGCCCACCAGTCCGAGTAGTTCGCTGGCCAGCCCATTACCGGTGGCGCCTAAGTTTGTAGAAACGGCCGTTTGGCCGCCGCCAAAGCCGATCGACGGAGAGTTGTTGTTGATGGGCGAATATTGCTGGTAGCGGATGTCAACTCCGAAGGTGAGACTGTGGGCCCCCTTCTGCCATGAAATACTGTCGACCAGACGCAGACCATTATCGATGTTATCTCCGTTATTTGGCATGCCCTGTTGGGTCGTGAAGCCGTTGGTGACCACGGGAAAGTTGTTACTTACAGCGTTTCCGATACCTAGCAGCGCAAACCAGTTCACATGTTCCAACGCGGGGAAGGCAAAGTTAATACTGTTGGAACGGTTCGAACCAATGATGAAGTGGTTCAACAGGTTGGGGGTGAAGATATAGTCCACGCCTAGGCGCCAGAAGTGGGTCTCGAAGTCCTGCTTCCAGGTATTCGGATCAATCGGATAAGGCAGGATCTGAGGAGTACCGGAGACACGGTTATTGTCGCGGGAGCTATAGGAACTCCACAGCTTGATCTTCTGAGTGATGTTGGCGTCGATCCGGACGGTGTAGGCGGTGTTGGTAATGGGGGACGTGCTCGAAAACGAGAAATTATTGAACACATTGTCATTGGTTGGTGCCGGGTAGTAGGCCAGCAGCTTCAGGGCCGCCGGTGAAAAGGGCGTGTTGATTTTGTTGCCCGGGAAAGCCGTCCGGCACTCGACCCCGCCTACCGTCCTCGTGGTGCTCGGATCGAAGATCTGCCCTCT
This sequence comes from uncultured Acidobacteriaceae bacterium, assembly GCA_964453815.1. GTDB lineage: Bacteria > Acidobacteriota > Terriglobia > Terriglobales > Acidobacteriaceae > Silvibacterium. The sequence continues at coordinate 3,982 of CAYVSQ010000319.1, forward strand.
GTAAACGGTCGTTCCGTCGCACGGATTGGTCCCCACAACGGTCGTTGGGCCGGGATTGAACAAGACAGGGTTGGAGAAGTCGCCTGCCAGCTCCTGCGGAGTGGGAACCGTGGCGATGGTCGTCGCACCAAGGCTATATTTCAGTTGTTCCCAGGAGAAGAAAAAGAACAATTTGTCGTGGCCATTGAAAACCTTTGGGATCCAGACGGGACCGCTAAAGGTGCCGCCATAATCGTTCTTACGGTCCACAGGCGTGGCGAAGCCGGCACGGCATGTCGGCGTATCGTTGGCGCCCACACATGTGATGGCCTCATTGCCGCCATTGAACCAGAGATTGGCATTGAGAGCCGTGTTCCGCATGATGTTGTACCCAGTCCCGTGGAAGGCGTTCGCCCCGCTCTTGGTGACGAAGTTCTCGAACCCGCCGGTGGTACGGTTGTACTCCGCGGGCGGCAACGCATTTGTGACAGTCAGCTCTTGAAGCGCATCGATCGACGGTGCCTCCTCGTCGAATGAAGAGCCGTTCTCACTGCGCTGTTGACTAAGACCGTCGATAAGCACTTCCGCGCCGTAGTTTTGACCTCCGGCGAGCTTGCTGAAGAAAACGCCGTTGCTGTTGTTGTTGCTAGTCCCAGGCCCTGTATTCCCAGGCAGTAGGAAGATAAACGCCTCGGGCGACCGAAAAGCCCCCACACCGCCAAGCGCAAGCGGCAGCTTAAGATACTGCTGAGCTGAAATGGTCCCAGAAATTTCTGAACTTGCCGTCTGCAATTGGGGCGTATTTGCCTCGACCGTAACGCTTTCAGCAGTCGTACCTACCTGAAGCGTAATGTTGATCGCAGTCGTGAGTTGTAGATTTACCTGGACACCGGTCATTTTTTTGACCTGGAATCCTGAGGCGTTCACCGTTATGTCGTATCTTCCGAGTGAGACCTGAGGAAAGCGGAATGTGCCTGCTGAGCTGGAAATCGTCTGCAGTGTAGTTCCCGAAGCCTCGTCAACGGCCCGCACTTGAGCGCCCGAGATCACAGCGCCAGTAGAATCGGTTACGGTTCCGGCCAGACTCCCGAATACTGTCTGCGCTTCTACCGAAGGACCCAGCAGTACTCTCAGCAGGAACAAGCAAAGCACATATCTTATGCTGCATGTCAAGAACCTCATGGTTGCCCTCCTGAAATTGCTCTCTTGTCCACCATGCGTTATGTCTGTCTAGGTCTTTGCGGCGCCGTCCGTTCATCTCACCGCGAACCTGTCGCGGCCTACATTTGGCGTTAGATGCGGGTGCCCTCCATGCGAAGCCTTCCGCCGCTCATTTGCGCTTTTATTTCAAGATGCACCGTGTTTCGCGTAAATATGGCGCACGCCACCGTATGCCAGTTAGAACCGGTTGGATCGTAACGGGCTGTTCGGTCGGCTGTATATGAAATAGATGAACCAGCATGGAATGGTTCGAATGAACTACTCAGAGACGGGCCCTCGTCATCTGACTTTTAAGCTGGGCCGGGCTTGCCAGCCGGGCTTGAACCATACAAGTTCGTCGCTAGTCCGAAACGTCGATCAAGCCCTGCTGGATCGCGATTGTCACAGCTTCGGTGCGGTCCGCCACCGCAAGCTTCTCGATGATGTTGTTGACATGGTTCCGTGCGGTATGACCGCTGATCTGGAGCGCGCTCCCGATTTCTTTATTGGTCAGGCCCTTCGCCATCATTTCGAGAATCTCCAACTCCCTGACTGTGAGGCTGGAGCGCGACATCCTCTGCGCAAGTCGGGCTGCGATTCGTGGCGGGAAATGGCGTTCGCCGCCAGAAACGGCATGGATGGCCGCGATCATCTCTTGCTGCGTGGTGCTCTTGAGAAGGTAGCCGTGCGCGCCCGCCTGTACAGCGCGGTAGATGTCTTCGTCGGTCTCGAAGTTCGTCAGCACGATGACACGGGTCGGCGAAGACATTTTCCGCAGAGCGACGAGTGTGTCTATGCCATTCATGCCGGGCATTCGCAGATCGAGGAGCATCAGGTCGGCCGTCTGGCGCTCGATCAGCGACAGGGCTTCTTCGCCGCTCGAAGCCACACCCGCAATTTCGAGGTCGCTTTGCGTGGCCAGCATGCTCGTGAGCCCCGCGCGCACCACCGGGTGGTCATCGACGATAAGAATACGGATTTTTCTTGTCGATTCTCGGGTCATTGGATCCACCTTCCGTTCCCTGTCGTCGCACGTAGCTGTTTACCTTCAGCAAAGTGAGCTTAGGGGGAAGCGGAGCAACAACCTTTACCTGTGTGCCGCTTCCGACGATACTCGAGAGGTGCAGCGCTCCAGCGATGCCTTCGGCCCGCTTCCGCATGCCTGTGAGGCCAAACCCGCGCAGATCACCGGAGGGTGTAAAGCCGCCGCCGTTGTCCGCAATTAGCATCATTACCGCAGCGTTCCTGTAGTCCACCTGGATTTTCAAGACAGAGGGATTTCCATGGCGCACCGCGTTTGCGATCGCTTCTTGGCCAATGCGAAAGAGCGCGTCCTTGATGCGGTAAGGAGTCGGCGCGCCTTCGCCTTCAACAGTGGTGAGCACCTTGATTGATCCGTGCTCGACCATCCTGCACGCAAAAGCATTGAGTGCGGAGTGCAGGGGCTCCGATTCGAGGAATTCCCGGCGCAGGGTTAAAAGACTCCGGCTAGCTTCTTCATGGCTGTGCCTCACTAATTCGCAGGCAAGATCGATCTGCTCGTTGATGGCATGCATGCTCTTTGGCATGCCGTTGCTGATTGCCTGCAGTTGAAACCCAATGCCCACGAAGCATTGAGCGAGCGTGTCATGCATTTCGTGTGCGATTCGCTCGCGCTCCTCAACAATAGCTTGTAGCCGCCAATGTTTTGCGTGGATATAGAGCAGATAGGCAAGCAGCGCCAGCGTCAAGCAGACGAGCCCGATGATCAGGAGGTTTCGCGCGCTCCACCAGGGCGCCCCAGCCAGCACCTCCAGGTCATCGCTGCTCGGAATCAGCAGGACAAAGGGCGTCAGGTTATGAGTATAAAGCGAATCCACTACGCAAACACCGCGCAACTTGAGGTGGCTTCGGCGACTTATGCTCCGGGCGATTGCGTTTCCACGTCCTTCATGGATGATCGCCTGGAACGATTGGCCATCTGACTTCAAGGTCAGCAGGAGCGTGTTGTCGGGTCCTGCATCCTTCGCCCAAAGGTCGCCATCGACTTCGATGAACATGGCGTCGAATGCACCCGTGGCTGCCTGGCCGGCGGTTACAGCCACAGCAGGAGCGGGAGCATGCGCCCACAATAGCCGTATGTTGGCGTTGCGAATCACACAGCTGAAGTCGTGCACATCAATTTCGCCCGTAACCTCAACTTCGTCTCCAATTTTCAGATGAGTTTCACTGGAAGGGATCACCGCAACTCCTCCCGTCGCATCCTGGACGTAGAGGCTTGGATAAGTGAGAATTACCGTGCCGCGGATCGTCGCTCGTCTGGATTTGGTACGAATCAGGCGTAAGCCGCTGATGCTCTCCACTGGAGAGGCATTCGCCGTTGCGCCACCTGGTCTGTTGCGGATGACTTGCTGTTTCTTTGAAGACGATGCGTTCAGCCGATCTGGATTAGAAATACGCTCAACTACTGGTTCATCCACAGCATACGAGAGCTTCGGTGGGGTTACCGAAGGGCTAGCTTGCGGAAGGTTGCTTTCCGATGCGGTTAAGGGAAGCACCTCTAGGTTCTTCCAAACTCCGCCCGATGAGTGTGAGCGAAGGCCCACGCGACCTTGGGGCACGCAGTCCTTGTCTATGACCGAGGTTGCTTGGAAAGCCCTAGTGGAAATTTCGGTCGCGATCGCGGTGATCTGACATCCACGCACAGCCCCTTTCAAGTGATACCACTGGAACGGATGGACCCCGCCGGGCATTGGCCGCGCCGCCAGCTCAATCCATCCGTGGTCAGCGAGACCGATAATGAGGTTGTCATCGTTGCTGCGCAGTCCAACATAGTAACCTCTGTAAGAATCAACTCCCCGCTCTTCGTCGCCGGACCGCAACATGAGTCCTGCATCGCCTTGCTGTCCCAAAAGTTCCACATCCCCACTGAAGGAATAATCTTTCCAGACCGCCGAGCCGGTGACCAGCTTGGCGCCACGCTCGTCGGAATCATTTCGCATAACTCCGTTGGCAAGCTCCCAGATGCCACCAAATGCCGTCCACTCGCCGGCTTGACCGGATGCGAACGAGTCGTGGTAAGGCAGTCGGTTTGATGGTCTCCTCAGAAAAACTGTGGCGGCGATCCCGAGCATAGATACTATTGCCACACCTATGCCTGCGATTCGAAGACGTCCGCGGATTCGGTTGGTCACTTTCAATTTGGAGATCTCCAATTCATAGTGAGCATCTGCTGCACTTCCGGCGAATTCAGGTTTTCTCGCGTCACCAGCTTGGGGCTCAGCTTAATTTGTTCTGGCACATGCTCACCTCGCCGCTCGGCGGCAATCAACTGGACAGCCCGATAGCCCATCTCGTACGTATTCTCCAAAATGATGGAATCAATCTCCCCCGTGACCACAGGTGGTATCAGCTCCTGCTCGCACGCCACCAGTTTGATTTTGCCCAGCATTCGATGCGTCTGCAGTGCGATGAACGCCCCTCGGGTCGCAGCGGAGTTGAGGGCCAGGATCGCGTCAATTTGCGGGTTCTTGGCCAACACATCATCGGTGACTTCCTGAGCCTGTGCAATGTTGAATCCGCCGGTCCGTTCATCGACGATCCTGATACCGGGAAACTTCGCATCCAGATGAGTCTCGAAGGCCTGCATCCTATTCACGATGCCCGTTATATCAGGATCGATGCCGAGGACGACGACCGATCCTTTTCCCTGCAGGATGAGGCCAATCCGCTCCGCTGCGATCCTTCCGGTCTCCTCCTCGTCATTGAGAATGTAGGAAAGTTTGGCGCTGGGCGGGATAGCGAGCGGGGAACTGATCACGACAGTAGGAATGCCACGAGCAATCAGGTTTCGAACGGGCACCATGAGCGCAAGAGCCTGGTCCGGCGCCAGAACCAGCGCCTGCGCTCCCCTATCGATTGAGTGCTGGACAATGGCGATCTGCCTCTCGACGTCGTCTTCGCTGGTTGGAGCGTTCCAGTAGATGGTAAAGCCTGTCTTTCGAGCGGCTGCCTCTGCGCCGGCGTGCTCCGCCTCCCACAACACCAGAGCTGTTGTTCGCGGAATAACTGCGATGACTGGAGGCCGCGAAGAATTGCAGGCGAGATCCGCCAGAAGGATGAATCCCGGCACCGCGGCTGATATAGTCCGCCATGCGGAGGCCCTCGATCTTTCAACTTCAGCCAATCCTCTTGTCATGCTTTCGTGCCGCGTTCAGGGCCCATCGGTTTCCTGGGGCAGAGTCTATCTAGCGTTCTATCCGTTCAAGTTCGATCACTACGACGCTTGCATGCGGAAAGATGTACCAGAAATCCGGACCCACTTGCGGATAACTCGTCTCTGCCACAATCGCATTGGGGTCGGTCTCACTGTTCTCAGAGTAGATACTGGGTGCCGTTATGGTCTTCGCCGTGGCGCGTGGTCGAGGCCTAAACCCTTCGATCTGGATCGCGGCACGATAGTCCTGCGTCAAACTCCGGTTGACACAGAACAAAACCAGCTTATTCGCAGAGATCCCTTGTGCTGCCACTACGTCGAGCCAGCGTACACCTTCGATATGAGGCAGGCGAGTGATGCCGTTTTCGACGGAGTACGTCGGGCCATCGGTATCAACCGGAACCAGGTAGGTGGGGACTTCCTCCGCATAGGAGCGGAGCACCCAATAGCCCGGTGCGCCATACACCTGTTCACGCTTCTTCCAAATGCCCGCGAATTCCAGAATGCCCGTCATATCGGAGATGGGGACCATCTCGGAATTTCTCAGCAGCATATTCAAGAATCCTGCCGTGTCGATCGCCCCGCCCAGGTTATTGAAGTTTGGAGCAGCTTGCCCGGCAGGTTCGCGGTCTGCGGTGAACAGCCATTCAGTGAAGGCGATCCTTGCCTCTTTGTGACTGCTTTCCTTTATCTGCTCCATCATCTCTTTCAATCGACCTTCCAGACCTGCTGGTAAGGCAAAGGTGGCAAGCGCAATGAAATCGTTGGAGGGGTTCTTGAACTGGACCCGATTATCGTTGACGACGAAGTGAGTGGACAGGTATTCAAATGTGCCTGGCGGTGTCGCTAGTTGCGCCGCGTTCCAGTCGTGGTAGAAATCTTCGTCATCGCCGGTCGCAATCAACCGTGCTCCGGGATCGACCTTGCGGACGGCCTCGCTAAACTGTTCCGTGCGGGTACCAATCTGCTCCCGCGGAGGGTAACCCATGTTCCAATTGCCCCACAGCTCGTTCCCCAATTCCCAGAGCAGTCCACCCTTTTTGTCCTTCCAATGCTCGTTCACGTACTGGACCCACGCAGCCGCTTCTGCGGGCGTTCCCGACCCAAGATTCAGGGCGATCTGAGGCTGGGCGCCGACTAGTTCGCAGAAGCGCAGGAATTCGTCCGTGCCGAAGGTGTTGTACTCCGGAATGTTCCACGCCCGGTTGAGTTGACTTATACGCTTGTCGCGAGGGCCAATGCCGTCTCTCCAGTGATACGAGGAGGTGAAGTTACCGCCGAAGCGTACCAGTGGCGACTTCAAGTTGCGAGCCATCTGGATTACCTCCGGATCCATACCATCGACATTGTCGGCGGGCATCAACGAAACCTGATCCACGAGCGCCCTGGCATCATCGCGCAACGCGATAACAAAGTCCGCCGGCTCGAGATGACTAACCTCACCCGGCTTAAGTTCGAGTTCGAATGTGTATTTTGTCCACTCGTCTCTGTCCGCGGTGATTCTGGCATCGGTGAAAATATGCTGAGGAGTGTTCCGCTCCCGCAGAGAGACATAGACGCTTGACGGCCCCGACACATGCTTGATCCAGAGGCTGCCCTTGTAGTGGAGCACGCGATGCACCGGCAAATAAATGCGCTGCCGAATCCCCACTTCGCCTTCCGGCAGTGCCATGATCAGCAGCGACCGTTGGGAATTTGCGTCGTCGCCCCAACGAGGTTCATACCGGTTCCCCTGCCTCGCCTGCAGTGGCTCCCACGGCAGCGGCAGATCTAGCTGAGAAGCTCCCACGAGTTCCGGTCGCTCGCGCACCATTGTGGCCACGTGTCCAGCACTCCATAGATCCCCTTCCAGACTTGGATTTGCGAGCAGCTCTGCCCAGAGCCCGCCATAAGTGGAATAACCGATGGGCTCAAGAAAACTCCCGAAAATCGTATTCGGTATGGCCGTCGACAACGCTTGTCCCGCATGCACATGTACATGGATCCGCGTGTCTTGGGCCGAGTCAGGGCTTTGATCAATGATCTGCCCGCCGGCACTTGCAGCAATCAGTAGAGAGAGACTGCCTGCGATTTTTAGCTTCTTCTTTAGACGCGCTTTTGCCCTCATGCGCCTCCTGTCACCATTCATCGCTCAAAATCGATCCGAACGCTAGGAAGGATAGAAGTATATTGGATGCGAGGCAGACGCCGAATCGTTCACCTCAACTATTCGCTGAGGGAATTTCACATCATGCAAGGACTCTGGCCGCTGGGGAAGCCGTACATTGAACTGCGCCGAGCATGAGACGCTCTCTACTTGCGTTCACCCGCGGCCTTGGTGCCATAGAGCTGTGCGCTGGTGGCCAATTCGGCTTTCGCACGGTCTGTCATGCCCGCCCGGCGATACGCGAGACCCAGTTCATAGTGCAGATGCGCGTCCTGGGGAGTCAGTGCGACGGCCTCTTCAAGTTCGGCAATTCCCTGTTTTGAATCACCGGTTGCGGCGAGAGCCCGGCCCAGCTTTTCGTGGCACTCGACACACTTTGGTGCAATGGCGACGGCCTGTTTCAGCAGGGGGACGGCTTCGGCGCAGCGATCATGATCGATGAGGAAGGATCCGTAGTCAAGATATGGCCACTCGTCTTTGCGTGCTTCGTCACGAGCTAGAGTAATAGCTCGGCGGAAGGACTGATCGGCAGCGGTGGCGTGGTTTTCGGCATCGAGTACGAGTCCCAGATTTTCAGCCGCTTTTACGTGGTTTGGATCGAGCGCGAGGGTCTTGTTGAAGGCGCGCTCGGCTTCCGGAAAACGGCTTTGCGTGTAGTAGCAACGGCCCAGGCTATACCATGCGTCAATGTTGTTAGGGTCGAATTCCACGGCCCTCTGAAGCCAATGGATGGCGTCGGGGTAATCGTCGAGCAGAACGTAGTCTAACGCGACGACCTTCAGGTCGTTACTCGAAGGTGTCCTGAGGCGCGCTGCCGCGGAGTAGGTCTCGAGTGAATCGCGCGCTTTATTCTCGCGCTGCTGTACAAAGCCGAGGATGAAAAGGGCATTCGCGGAGTCGGGATGGAGCTTTGCGTATGCGGCGAGCGCGGTCTCCGCCTCCGTCAAGCGGTTCATATGGAAAAGCGCTTTTCCTTGGTAGAGAAGTGCGTCGCTCTTGCCGGGGTTTTCAGCTTCGGCTTTGGCCATAAGCCCGGCAGCGTCGTCCCAGCGTCCGGTATCGTATGCCGCTCTTCCCTGCTTATAAAATGGACTGTCGTGCCCCTGCAAGGCAGGTGCGAAGCAACCTGCGAATAGCGACAACATGCAGCACAGCGACAGAACGTTTTGCCTGAGTTGATGCATTACTACCTTTAAAGAGTACACCTGCGCCTACGGTGCCACCCGGTTGCAGTCAACGCGAAATCGTCCTCCGGAATGGCTTTTCCGTTACAAAGCCGATGTTCAATGAGAGACTTGGCGATTGGCTCATCTGAGGAGAAAAGCCAATACCATAAGTGAAAGGCCTAATGGGACACGGAACCGATATCAGGCCAACTCGCTCGTTGAGATTCCGTTAAGCGCCTAACGCGCGATCGCGTCGCGAATTGTGCTGGAACGAGGAACCGATACCGCGCCGATAGTCTGGTACGCCGCTAGCAATGTGGATATAACCGATCAGATCATCAAGGGCTACGATGCGAAATCTAGTCCTGGCGCACCCAGCCTGCCAGATAAGCCCACAGCGACTCGGCCTTCGCCTGGGATTTCACCGAAACAACCTTAGAATAGTGGAAAGTTTGATCAGGCTGTTACCATTACCCTCGAACAATATGAGCTAAATTTCTGGTGGTCGGCAATGCGGACATTTCGACCCGTTCCACGAAACATTCTGGGCTGCCGGTGATACGGCAAACGTGATGCTCGAAGCGTGGTTTTGAACGTTATCGCCTGTTAATAACAGCTATCATCATCCAGTGTTACTAAATAGACTCTCTCTGCTCCGAGAGCGTGTTAGCGATTGGTCGGAGTATCCGTTCAACGTGCCTACAATCGCTTCGCTCTGCAATCTTGAAATCCAAAAACCAGTCGTTTTCTTCGTCGGAGAGAACGGTTCGGGCAAGTCTACCCTGCTTGAAGCAATCGCCATTCATTACGGCTTTGGCGGCGAAGGCGGCAACCGCAACTTTAGTTCAGCAACGACGGATAGCGTTCATACCGTCGAGCCGCTTGCGATGGCTTTGCGCGTCGCATTCTCGCGACGGACGGGACGCGGTTTCTTCTTGCGAGCGGAGAGCTTCTTTAATACCGCGACGGCGATTGACGTGCTTGGAACGGCTGGTGCTTATGGTGGCCGTAGTCTTCATGCCCAGTCGCACGGCGAATCGTTCATCGCATTGGCGGCCAGCAGATTCAATCGAGAGGGGCTGTACCTCATCGACGAACCAGAAGCGGCGCTTTCAGCGCAGAGACAGTTGAGCTTGCTTGTGATTCTTCACGACTTGATTAAGCACCGTCGGGAAGTGCAAGTCATCATTGCGACCCACTCACCGATTCTCTTGGGCTACCCAGATGCTCAGATACTCTCGTTCGATGGCGGGGAGATTCACGAGATTGAGTACACCGAAACACCGCCCTATCAGTTATACAGTCGATTCCTAGCTGATCCTCAGAGGTCTCAACTTGCTGTTCGAGGACGAGCCTTTGTTACGTGATGACGGCGAATGACGCCCTCGGCTATGAATGGTGAGAACTCTCTATCGCGTTCATGACCGCACAATCCCCCATGTGTGGTCGGCCATCCGGACATTATCCCCACAGCAGCAATCTCAACTATAGAGCAGTCATGTCTGAAAAACGGCGATCTGGTAGGTTCAACCCGGCGACTTCCCCCAAACGGCAACTTACCGTAAACCCAGACTTCACAGGCAGTTCGGTGAATGAACGCTTCCTCCCCCGTCTAGAGAGGTGGTCAGAATCTGGCAGTATAAACTTCAAAGCGTCAGAGATCGACACGGAGAAATGGCATGCGTCGCAGCAAGGTTTTGTCTCTCGCCTTTGCGGTTTGTCTTGCAACAACTCCTTCATCCATAAGAAGCGCACAAGCAGTAACCAAAGAGAGCAGTCTTCCGCGTAGTGACGTGAAAGTGTTGGAGGACTCGCCGCCGCTGGGCTCTCTTCCTTCGTCCATCCAGAAAGAGATACTCTCTGCGCTGAAACCGAGCATCCTTTCCTTCGCAAAAGCGACTGCGGAAAACCTCGAAGAGGATTTTCGACTTCACAAAATCAAGCTTGATACTCTTCGAATATCGGAGACAGACGATTCCGGAACGCTCTATATCGTCAGTTGCGGCTTAGCAGAGTTCGGAGTTAATGGCGCAGTGTGGATCGTTGAAGTGAACTCGCACGGGGCGCGGAACCTTATCGCACCAGATGATGAGACTATCGGGCCGAGGTCTTTCAGCGGCTGGGGAGTGCAGATACTTTCCCAGCAGGACAAGCATTACCCGGAGTTCATGTTTGCCAGCAAGGGTTTTGTGCAGGGTGGAGGAGCTGAAGCGGAAGCCAACTGCGCACGTATGGTTGCTGGCTTCTATAAATTGGTGCCGTGCCCAGCGGATTGCTTCAGGAATTTAAATGCAAGGTGAAATGAACGGTCTCCTGGCCCCGCAAACGGCGTTTGCACCAATTCGGCTTGGTATCCGCCTTGGCAAGGCATACCGATATCCCGACCTAAACCTGACTCTCTAATTCAAAGGAATGAAGTCGCCGCACTCGGTCGCCTTATAGATGGGAGCAATTCCACCCTCATTCGCCCACCAATTCGACCATTTGAAGTATTCGGACTGGGGGCTTCTTACTGGATCATCGCTAACAGTTCGATGGGTTAGAAGTCTCACTGCATATCTAGCCCTGTCGGCGATATCGGGATCGGGGTTCTTTAAGAAATCGAGTAGGGCAGGTACAGCTGCTCGCGATCCTGTTGATCCCATCGCCATGACTGCATTGACTGCAGTGAACTTTCTGTCCGAACTGTTGGCGAGTGAGATGAGTGTGGAAAGCATCTGATCACCTCCAAGTTTCGCGGCGTCGTCAACGTAATTGCTGATCCTAGCATTCTGTTGAGCTATTTCACGCAGCAGGGGGAACCACTGCTCATCATCGCTTTCTGCCAGATAATCCGCGCTCTCCAAGTGCTCAGCTGTTCCGACGTCGCTCTTCGTTAGCAATTCGGCCATCGCCGCCATGCTTCGAGGAGTATTCAGTCGATGGAACGCAAGGGGCGCAAGTCTTCGGAACTCTGAGTTGTCGGCAAAGGCAAGCAGCGTGTTCTCAAGGAACGGGGGAGCAAGGCTTGCCAGCGTCCGCGCCGCTTCGATGCGCTCCATAAGATCCGTCGATTGGAGTTGATTAACCCAGCGCTGAAACTCGCTGGCACTGGCCGGGGCGGCATTCTCGTCCACACGGAAATGCAGTGTCATCCTTACTTCCAGTGAATCTTTGACTGTGTCAGGGCTGAACCAGTCAAGGTTCGAGCCGGCGTGCGAAAGAAGACGGACCGCGTCCACCGAATAGTCGCCCGAAGTGTCGATTTTATGGTCAAAGTTCAGCAATAGGCGCTCGATATGCAGTTTGCCCGGCGAGAGTAATGCCGAGGACGAGAGACAACTGCCCGCAGTGCCAAAATATCCGCATGAAGATGTAGCACGGGGATCAGTCGAAACGCTGATCTGGTAGCCCGAACAAAAAGAGTACGGGCCGGCAGTATGGATGTTCTCAGTCTCCGTCCCGTCATTGGCGACCTTGAAGTAAAGGAAAATCGGCTCGCCCGGTGCATAGGTTGATTTCTCCAGATAAAACTCACCGGAGATCTGCGCCGTTGCAACGGCTGGCCCAACCATCAGAAGAGCCGCGATTAGCGTACGAATGGCCACTTGCGATTAGACACTTTTCCGGACTGAATGTCATAGGAGTGTTCCATCAGTTCCAGCGCCCTCAATTAGAGTTCCCACCTCGCCATCTCGTGCAGGTTTTTTCAGTTCCCATGAAAACGGGGCGGTAACTGGGCCGCCCCGCCGCCCTGGCTGAGGGGACTTACCTGAAACATGGGCGGGGGAATTCGGATCGTTCAACTGAGTGAAGATGGCATGGAGTACCCCCTTCTCAGTCTTCCCGAGTGTTGGTGTTCCCCTTTTTTCCGTCCCCAGTCTCTTTTGTCTCATCAGACCCGGTAGAGTCAGCGCTGTCGATAGTTCCAAGGGAATCGTTTGTAATCATTCTCTTCACTTCGTCTTCAGTAAAAGTTGGCAGCTTCGTTTCTGGAGTCATGGGCGTCCTCTCCGACATTGGATGCTAAACACGGGGCGGTCAGTCTGGTCAAGATATATCGCTTGTGACCAGATATCGAAGTTGCCGATAACACGGACTCTTCAGGCTCTTTGCGGTTCATTTCCGGGCTGCCGGTGATACCTCGGCAACTCCAAATTGAAAGTCAAAGGCTCAGCGTGAAAGGGCTGCGTTCCGGTCACGACGCATCGGTGAGAGCGCCAGCAAAATCAATCCTATGACAGTGAAGATTACAACGTCCGTAAAGTTCCGATGAACTCCGCGATTCCATGTTGGATTCAGCACGAGTCTCGCCAGGAACTCCGATCCGATAGAGCATTACATCCGGCGGAGTGAGACGATCTCCAGTCGTTTGATCCAGAACATGAACAGTCACGGATCGGCCCATATGTCCTCCACGAGACCGATTGTAATTTGACCGAGGTTCTTTAATGGATGAGAGGCCTTTTCGTGATTTCTATTGACGTTTGGATAGGTAACAGAGAATCGGCTTGTATTTCCTGGACGGCGCGAGTGGGGCTTCAGCTGACGCATTCAGGCCAATGCGCTGGTCATGCGGTTTAGCGGACGATACCCGCTCCGACGTCACGAGCAGCCACTCGTTCCGCCACAGTTGCCGCACCTGTAGCAGCTCCCATTTGGCACCATGAGCGAACCGCAGGTGCTGCACAGTGGTGCATCGCCTACCTCAGAGCTTTCGTGAGGAAACGGTGAGAGGCTGGCAGGCAACTGGTTTGGCTCATCGCCAGCATTCTTGTCAGCTGCCGCTTTC
>CAYVSQ010000320.1:0-3131 GCA_964453815.1 uncultured Acidobacteriaceae bacterium
CCATTCCGTCCGATCGCCTGAACATGTTTCTGTACAAATCTGCCGCGCCCGGTCAGGCCGAACCCGATCCCATGGGCGTCGCTTGTCCCATCGGCGCGCATATCCGTCGAGGTAATCCGCGAGACGAAACCGTCGCAGGATTTTTCACCCAGCAGGCACGCATCATGCGTCGTAATGTTCCCTATGGTCCGCCGTTTAATCCTGAGCAGCCGAACGACGGAATCGAACGGGGACTTGTCGGTTACTTCATCAACGCCGACTTCGCCAATCAGTTTCAATTCCTCATGTCACAGTGGCTGAGCACGGATAACTTCGTTGGTGGAATGATTTCCGGCGTTGACCCGATCGTCGGAGCCAACAGCCAATCCTCCAGCACCTTTATGCTCCCGACATCGCCAACAAGTTCGGTCAAGGTCAGCGGCTTCGAACGATTCGTCATCACGCGCGGCAGCGCCTACTGCTTCCTCCCGAGCGTCACTGGCCTCCGCTATATCGCTTCGATCGCGAAAAACGCATAGTCACCAGCGCCGCGAATCAGGCGGCGTGTTCAAGGCCATTCACAGGTTCGTACGACTCTGCTGAACCCGCTTCAGAAATTCTCGCTGAACAGTTTCGCGGTGATCCAGACGCGGAAAGCGAATTACAGCATTAGCTACTCCCGATTCCGTCCCCACAGCAGTGATCATGTCTCTTTCGCTGCTTGGGAGGCGTGCTTTGCCGATGCGGCGACGATCGAACGTCTCAAGGAGCTATCGAGTCCGGCGATGCAGAAAGAATTCGATGGCACTCTGCAGACGCTGAGAGGATCTCAAATTTACGTTGGACATGCGCTGGTGGCCCGAGAACGAATTGAATTGCACGGTCGGTTTGGTATTCGGGTAAAAGCATGGCGAGTTTCACGGAGAAACTGGCGCAGTTTCCGCCGGGTTCACACTTCAGGATGGTGACAACGAAGGCTGTGCAGAAGGCTCTCGAAGGGAAGTTCGCCGCGGCCGAACAGGCGGCTTCGCCAAACGGTCAGATCATTGAAGTATTGGCTCCCCGTCTGCTATCGCTACGTCAATTTTGCAGGTGGAGTTTTACCTAACCGGGCTGCACTGGCCGCCGACTGGGTCGCCAACCTTGCCATGAGTTCGCGGCGGCGGAACTTTTGTTTCCTTAACCTGTTGAATCTCGCTTTGTCGCCATTTTGTGATGACATATGCCCTCGTTCTTCCAATTTTGTTCGTGACTCAGCGTGCCGAAGATAGGTCTGTCCGTTCCTCCATACGCCAGGCCACCAATGGAAGATGCGAAGCGCAGAGCACGTTGAGGAGAAAACCCTTTGCAGCGCCTGCGGGTCCGATTGCTCGGCTTGTTCCCGGCCGCCGACAAACTGTCCTGCGGCATGCCCGCAGCATACTCTATTTCTCGAAAGATTGAATTTAAGTTCGTTCCTGACGCTGCGAACTTACTCAAATGCTTTACGGGAAGTTCATTTGGCGCCTCGGAGAGGATTATGAGACCCTAATCCATTATGAGTGTGACAATCCCCATCCTTGATGTCCCTGTAGATCGTATCAACGGAACGCCTACTTCGCTTGCTGAACATCAAGGTAAGGTCTTGCTGATCGTCAACGTCGCGTCAAAGTGCGGTTTCACGCCACAGTATGCGGCACTCGAAACGCTTTACGAACAGAATCGCGAAAGAGGTCTGGTGGTTTGCGGTTTTCCCGCAAATGATTTTGGTGCCCAGGAGCCTGGATCGGACGAGGAGATCCAATTCTTCTGCCAGTCCAACTTCGGAGTGGACTTTCCCATGTATTCGAAGATCGCAGTCACCGGCGTTGAACGGCATCCTCTCTATAGCGCTTTGGTCCTGAGCACTCCTGAAACTAAAGGCAATACTGACGAATTACGCAAACACCTCCGCGAATTTGGAGTCATGCCGACATCTCCACCGGAAGTACTTTGGAATTTTGAGAAATTTCTTCTGGGTCGGGACGGCAAAGTCGTTGCACGCTTCGCTCCGAATATGGTGCCCGACGATCCTGTCCTTCGGGACGCTATTGAAGCTGAATTGAATCGCATCGCCTGAGGCTAACCTGGACCTCCAATCGGGAGTGCGAATGCTGTCCGTTTGGAAACCCGTCTTCTTCATACCTTCCCTAAGGTTTAAGCAGCGACCGCCTTGTCGTCAACTTGACCGGGTAAGGGGCGCTCTTTCCGTCGGCTCCGGGCAACTCTCGCGAAGCCGGTTTATTGGCCGCTTGCCGGGGACATTTATCGACTTGAATAGCTCAACGCCTCGGGCTGTTCACCCGACTGGGAATCGAAGTTACCGGAAACGCGACTTTTTTCAGGCACGATGCAGGATTAGCTTGTGCACAATAACAACAAGAACAGTCTGCTGATAGCGCTTCACCTGTGCCCGTAATCCGTGAAAACGTAATCTCTTGTCTTCACTTTCGTGTGGCACGTAAACCCGCACTTGGCGTCGTTTCCCTGCGGCGGCTTGTCAGTTAAGTTGCCGAGTCTGAACGTACCGGACGCAGCGTCATACTCGAAGACGCCGTAACCCCATCCGCCGCTGTCCGCGAACCTCTTGCTGTCCTTCACCATGAAATCAACGTCATGCTGGGGGCCTGGCACTGTCGGCGCACCGGGTTCACCGACATCCACTTTCGCGTTCCAATGAACCTTCGCCATCTTGGCGCCATCCGGAAAGGGCTTGCCGTTTCCGGGAATGCCCGCTTTATAGGCGTCGATCATCACAGGATTTCCGAGGATCGCAGCGACCGCATTTCCGTTATGGCTGATGGCGATCACCGGCCAGCCTTCGTATCCTCTGAACTCGGAGAACGCGAGGCCATTCGGTATTTTGAGGGTGTACTTGTCCTGCGTAGAAGTGGCGGTTTGTGCCTGTGACAGGCCTGCTGCGGAGGCGGAGGCAGCGTCGAGGCGGGAAAGGTTGTGGATGTAGCGTGTAAGCTTCCAGGTGTCGTTATCAGAGATGCTCGACTTCCAGGCAGGCATGCCTGTGAGGCGAACTCCGTTCTGTATGATCCAAAACAGTTCAGCGTCGCTCCAGTGCTGCACGTGGGCTGAGGTCAGGTCCATGGCAGGCGGGTTCATATTGCGGCCGACGTTCG
>CAYVSQ010000321.1:0-51826 GCA_964453815.1 uncultured Acidobacteriaceae bacterium
GCTGCGCCGCCACGTCCTGGCCGGAGAAGATCTCAGCTTTGCTTCCGGCCTGGGCATACGATGGAATAGCCAGTGCGGCGGCTGCGAGAATTGGAATCAGGTTCATCTATCCTCCTAAGTATCTTTCGTCATTCGCCTCAACGAAGGCTCTTGAGCGGGGTAGGATCCATGTCCGCGTAGTCCTGATTTTCACCGCCCATGCCCCAGCAGAAGCTGTAAGCCCGGGTGCCCATGCCAGCGTGGATCGACCAACCGGGAGAAACTACGATCTCGCGATCCTTCATGACGATATGTCGTGTTTCTTCCGCCGGACCCATCAGGTGAAAGACGCGGGCCTCTTCGCCGAGGTTGAAGTACATGTAGAGTTCAGAGCGTCGCATGTGAGTATGAGCAGGCATGGTGTTCCAGGCACTACCTGGATGGAGATGCGTCACGCCCATCACCAACTGGCAGCTCTTCGCGCCATCGAGATAGATGTACTTGCATACCGTGCGGTGATTGCACGTCTCGACGTTGCCAAGTTCAATGGCGTTGGCCTCGTCTTTGCGAACCAGCGCGGTTGGGTAACTGGCATGCGCGGGATAACTGAGAAGATAAAAGACAGCCGATGAATTCGGGTCGGTCGACTCGAAGATGATCTCCTTCGCGCCACGTCCTATATAGAGGCAGTCGAGATTCTCCAGGGCATGGCTCTTGCCGTCAACATGAACCAGGCCGGGACCGGCGATGTTTAGCGCGCCGAGTTCGCGGCGCTCGGTAAAGTATTCCGCCCGCAATGCGGCATCCGCAGGAAGCGAGACGGGACTTCCCAGTGGCGCAGCCATCCCCACAACCGCACGATCCAGATCGACATACGCCAGACGGAGCGCACCCGGTTCATAGAGCGCATCGATCAGAAATGTCTCTCGAATTTCCCCCGTCGTCATCGTGGGGTATCGCACAGGGTCGGCCATTAGATAGGTCTTCATCATGTTCCTTCAAGCGTTGCTGTATTGCGGATTGTCTACGGTTGAGATGATTCAGTCTTGCGTTGCGTCTGCATCAGCAGCCAGGGGATGAATTCTTTTCCTGCCGCAAAGTTGTCCTGTCTCG
The DNA here is from genome assembly GCA_964453815.1 of uncultured Acidobacteriaceae bacterium. Classification (GTDB taxonomy): domain Bacteria; phylum Acidobacteriota; class Terriglobia; order Terriglobales; family Acidobacteriaceae; genus Silvibacterium. The sequence goes on from CAYVSQ010000321.1 coordinate 1,093, forward strand.
GCAGGGGCTTGCGGCTATCGGTGTACTCGTGTGATGTAGTACTGCGCTCGCTTCAGGTTCTTGACAGTCGGAGCGGAGCATAGGGTGTCGAGGGCGACTCCGTAGCTTTGAAAGATTTGACCGAGGAGTGAGAAGCCGCTGTCGCTCACGTCATTCCACTTGTAATGGAAATATTCGGTCTGACCGGCAGCGTTCTTCCTCTGCTGACTGTTGAACCATGCGTCGAGCATAACAGTTGGGACATGAGTATCCGGTTCAGGCGAAGCGGTGCCATGGCCTCGCTTGGCTGCGGGAGACAGGCGACTCCGTTTAAAGCATGCAGAGAGAATCCGTCATTCAAACAGTTAACCCTTTGCATCCGAGAACCCTACCGTTTTTATTCATGAAGAAATTGTATGGAGGCATTGAGTGCGGTCTTTTTTGCGGCGAACGACCTGGATGCTTCTGACGGAGCCGCGAAATTCTGTTTATCAGAACGGGCGTGCCTGTGTCTCGACTTATATGCACCTGCGTCCCGCTCTACGAGATGACGGGTTCCCATGAAGAGCCGGCTCACATTAACATGGCTTGTCACAACTTCAACTGAGGATGGTGCATGCGTAGAAGGTTCGTGCTGCCTGGCGTCGCTGGTTGTCTCTTTTTGGTGCTCGTGACCGGTCTTAATGGTCAGACGGCGTCCGTTGCGAAGCCGCGAAACGATGCAGGGGTGGGAGATACGCTGGATAATCCTCCGCCACTCGCCAATCTTTCTTCCGCTTTCGAGCCCAAAGCCATCAGAGCCGCGATGCGCGAGGTGGGTGACTGGGAACTGGGACGGTCCCAACCCTACTTCAGCCAGGACTGGACCTTCGCAGCGCTCTACGCGGGCTTTATGGCGGCCGCAAAGACCCTGCCCGAAGCGCGATATGAAGGCGCGATGCTGGAGGTGGGGAATAAGTTGGACTGGAAGCTGGGTCCGCGTCTGATTCACGCCGACGATCAGGCGATCGGGCAGACCTACCTCGAACTCTACGGTGATCATCATGAGGCGCGCATGATCGCGCCGACCAGAAATCAATTCGATGCGCTTATGAAGATGCCGGACGATCTGGAAAAGCCGGTCTGGTGGTGGTGCGATGCGCTGTTTATGGCGCCGCCGGTATGGGCTCGGCTGTATCGCGCGACGGGCGAGAAGTCTTATCTCGACTACATGGATCGCGAGTGGTGGATTACGTCGAACCTGCTCTATGATCCGCAGGAGCACTTGTTCTTCCGCGATGCCAGTTATCTTCAAAAGCACGAAGCCAATGGCAAAAAACTGTTCTGGTCGCGAGGAAACGGATGGGTGATGGCCGGCGTGGCGAGGGTGCTGGAGGAGATGCCGGAAAATTACCCCACCCGGCCGAAATACGTTGAGCAGTATCGCCAAATGGCTGCGCGGGTGGCATCCCTACAAGGGGCCGATGGTTTATGGCGCTCCGGGCTATTGGACGCGGACGCCTACCTGTTGCCCGAAGTCTCAGGATCGGCGTTCTTTGTGTATTCGTTGGCGTGGGGGGTGAATCACGGCATTCTGGATCGCGCCACATACCTGCCGGTGGTTCAAAAGGGCTGGCAGGGCCTCGTATCGCACATCTATGTGGATGGGCGGCTAGGAAGCATTCAGCCCATTGGAGCGGCTCCCGGAGATTTCAAGCCGTCATCGAGCTATGTCTATGGCGTGGGTGCATTCCTGCTGGCAGGGTCGGAAGTCGATCGTCTGGCCCAGCGGCCTAGCGCAATCATTTCGGCAAAAACGCATTGAAGGAGTCTCCACGACTTAGAACCTGTCTGCGGTTGGGGAATCGCTCAGGAAAGAGGTTACGAAGTTGGTTTCGAATAGGTACGATTAGCTATAATCGTCGCCTGTGGAGCATTTGAGCCGAAACTCCTTGTTTCGATCAGCAACTCAAAGGGCTGAAGTTGTCCATTCTTTGCTCGGGCTTTATTGATTACAGGTAACATTGCTTTCCGGTTAAAAAGAATATCGGCGGCAGCCTGGGTTCCAGCCATGGTAAGTCCTTCTATAATAAGGACCCAGCCTGAGTCATTCAGGTTTCGCGCCAAAGCAATCACGGCATACGTACGGTGCGATGGCGCCGTGGCGTCGTTCTGGTATGCAGACAGCTCTCCTTGCAGCGGATGATGGTTGATTATCACTGACTCGTTCGGCCTTGGCTGGTACTCAAATTCGAAGTTCAAATTCTTCTGGAAGAGCTCAACCCAAGGGTTTGAAAACGATGAGCCAATCAGGATTGCGTTAGAATCCTTCAAGTCTTCCATGTGAAGCTCGCGTGCATATCGAACGGTGAAACGTTCAGGCGTTGCTTCTGGAAGCCGTGAAAATTTAAGAACCGCGTCCAGGTCGGCCATGCTGGTGTAACGCTGTTCGTCCAGATCGGCCATATTCCGCGCGTCGATGTTGTAAGGGCTTTTGATGAAGACGTAATTGCGACTGATATATTCAGCCAGATTTACGGAATGTTTGGTGAGGTTCTGGATCATGACGATGCCGTCGTCAGCCGGAACCAGAAGTGTCTGGCGCGACGTATCGAAGATTTGCGCCCATAGTGGATGAGAAGTATCAGCTAAAACACGGCTATCACGCTGGGATAATACCCACACCAGAACAACACAGACGAGCAGAACGAGTGCCACCGCTGCAACCAGGGATGGCCGAAGCCCGCTAAATCGAGGTGTGGAAGCAGGTTCAACAGGAAGAGCCCCATTTCGAGGTATTGAAAGACCAGTCATATCCGAGGCATCCTCTACATCTGAAGTCGCCTCTTCAGGCACCCTGTTTGGCTCGAAATGAGGAACATATTTGCCACGTGGAATGCTAAGTATCAGTTCTTCCTGTTTACCTTCTGTTTCGAAATAATGATCCAAGCGTTGGCGAAGCTGTCGCGCATAGTTTCTTACAATGTTGTCTTCAGAGGGGTTATAGCCCGGCCGTCTACCGAAGGCGTGTACTCCGATCTGGTGCTCATTGATTTCGTCGGTCTTTCCACTCAGGGCGCGTTCACAGACGTAAATCAGGAATTTGGAGAGCAGGGCCGATCGAGCGAAGCTCGAACTCGCCGCAATCCGTTGCGCCAGTTGCCAGCGCGGATCATCTGCCAGATCGAGGCTTTCCCACTCCGGCTCCGGTTGTGGCTCTGAACTAATGGGCGATGACCTGTGAGACGTATCTGCGGCCGGCAACAAGGGGGTTTGTTGTTCCATCACCTTCTCTTTGGATGCAGCGTAGCAAAGTTTCTTTAACAGTCCGTCAACACTCTAGGAGCAGTCTGGACTGGGTCTACCCCGCAGCGTTCCACAATAGTCTCTTTTGTAAATAATTGAAAATGAGCGGCGATTCAGGTGTATGACAGGTGTAAACACCGGGTAAACCCCTTCCGCGACCTCAAATGAAGTGAGAAAAATGCCGCGGAGATTTTTTTGCCTGGAGGCATTAGGAAACCCATGTTACACCTCAGTGAACCTCTCCCACTCTGCCGGTTCATCGATACAGCCAGTAAGCGGAGCATCGCCCAGACCTGGCTGCTGATTCTCATATCTGTAACACTTTTCGGCACAAATCTGCTCTTTGCACAGGTTGATACTGGCGGAATCACAGGGACGGTCACTGATCCGTCTGGAGCTGTTGTCGCCGGCGCTAAAATCACGCTGGCCAACGACGCGACCGGGGTCAAAACCGTTACCACCTCCACTTCGACCGGCACTTATTCCTTCAACCAGTTGAGACCAGAAACCTACACGCTGCAGGGCGAGGCGACAGGATTTCAGAGGTTCGTTTTGAATGGCCTCGAGGTCCATGTCCAGCAAACAATAACCGCGGACATTCGGTTTGCCGCCGGTACCGTCAACCAACAGGTCACGGTGACGGCTTCAGCTCCACTTCTCCAGGCAGAAAGCGCGGCGCTCGGACAGACCATCACCACCGAGACCGTGAATAATCTCCCATTGCAGACGCGCGACTGGGCTTCACTGGCCCAACTTGCGGCCGGGGTTGCCACCGCGCCAGTCGGCAATCCCAGCAGCGATTCAGGAGCCACGAGTAGCGCCTTTTTCGCCGTGAATGGGGTCAATCTGTGGCAGAACGATTTCCGATTGAACGGCATTAACGACAATATCGAGTTTTATGGCGGCTCCTCGGTAAACAGCAATGCCGCCATCACTCCTCCGCCAGACGCCATCCAGGAGTTCAAGCTGCAAAGCGGCAACTTTAATGCCGAATTCGGACACTCTACCGGGGGCGTCATCAATGCCGCACTCAAATCCGGCACCAACCAGATTCACGGGAATCTCTGGTGGTACGTGCGCAACGACGTCTTCAACGCAAATCTTTTCTTTAACAGCAAGACACATGCCCCGACGCCGGAATACCGCCAGAATCTCTTTGGAGGAACGATAGGCGGTCCAGTTTATATACCAAAGGTCTACGACGGCCGGAACCGGACTTTCTTCTTCTTCGACTACGAAGGGGGCCGCTACATCACGCCGTCAACCTACACCAGTACAGTGCCCACCACGGGCATGGTCTCGAGCGGTTTCACAAATCTGCAGGATCTCATCAGCTTCAATAGCGGGACATCCACAGACGCCCTTGGCAGAAAGTTCAGCCACGGTACCATTCTCGACCCGGCTACGACACGTCAGGTTGCAGCGGGTCAGGTAGATCCGATCTCCGGCCTCACCAACACAAGCAGCAGCGCGGTCTTCGTTCGCGACCCTTTTTACGCGGGGAGCATCATGGGCATGACAGATTTCACTGGCGCGACAGCTCTGCTCAACAACATCCCAGCAGGGCGGATTGATCCAAATGCAGTGAAATTGCTCGGCGTATATCCGGCGCAGAACCAGTCCGGCTTTGCAAATAATTTTGTCAACCTGGTGAAGCAGCCCCAGGATACCAACTCATACGACATAAGGATCGATGAAAATATCAACGCGAGCAACAGCCTCTTTGGTGTGTTCAGTCAAAGCTGGATTACACGAGAGGTTCCATCCAGCCTGCCTGGTCTGGCTGTAGGCGAGACCGGAGGCCGGGATGACAGTTTTCCAGCCTGGGCATTTGCAGTTGGCTATACTCATATCTTTACTCCGACGCTGACTAACGAAATGCATGTCGGAATGGTCCATGCCGATAAGCTTCAAAAATCTATTTTTGGAAACACCTTCGGTATTCCCGCTCAATTCGGAATCGGTGGGATCCCGCAGGTTGCGAATAACGGTGGCCTGCCGCCTATAAGCTTCTCAAACACCTCAACGGGCTTAACGCACATCGGTGTCGGCAATTTCACTCCGACGCTTCAATATGTTTGGAACGTCCAGGGCTCCACCGGCGTTACCAAGATTTTCCAGAGCCATACTTTCAAAACGGGAGTGGAAGTCAACTCGATGCAGGGCGATATCTCTCAGCCGCCTCAGGGTAGAGGGGATCTTAACTTTAATGGGCAGTACACTGATATTCCCAATGTAAATAACAATCTAAACGGAATTGGGGACTTGCTCCTGATCCCCGCGCCATCTACGGTAGGTGGCATTGATAACGTCGGAGGAATGAGCAGTTTCTCGGGATCAAATATTGCGGCTACTGACGACCACCGCTGGTACATCGGCGCTTATTTCCAGGATGACTGGAAAGTTACTCCAGATTTAACCCTTAACCTTGGGCTTCGTTGGGATCATTTCACCCCATATGCTGAAGTTAATGGACGGCAAGCGAACTTTATCGCCGCCGGAGGCAATGGGAACACGGGTACTTACTACATTTCCAATCAGGGGTGTCAGGTGCCGAGGTCTGCTTCGTTCAATTCGTTGCTAACGAGCAGCAATATTGCGCTTAACTGCGTTTCGGGGCTTACGCTGGGAAATGCTCAATACCTTAACTTCGCTCCAAGGTTAGGATTTGCATATCGTGTCTTACCATCGCTGGTTGCCCGCGGAGGATACGGTATTGCCTTTGGGTCCCTGGGAAATCTGGGCTACGGTGGAACATTGGGCACAAATTACCCGTTTGTTTACACCTCCACATTCCCAAGCCCTGATTCACAGCACCCGCTGCTGCTGTCTAACGGTCAGCCGGCTACGATGGAAAACGCCTTCACGACGATCAACTTAGATGATCCGACAATTAACAGCGGACAGGGTCTGAACCTCTATGGGCGTCAATTTAATTATCAGACTCCGTACATTCAGACTTTCAATCTTACGGTGCAGGATCAATTTACGAAACGTGATTCCATACAAGTGGGATATGTCGGGACAGTGGGGCGCCATCTGGACAATTTGGGGTATAACAATTCTCCAACCGAGATCCTGCCACCCGGAGTCAACCCTCAGAACTACGTGCCATTTCCCAGCTTTGCACGAAACTCAACCTATGAAACAACCAATGCAAGCAGCAGCTACAATTCCTTGCAGGCTACATATGAGCGCCAGCTGAGTTACGGTTTGACTATGCTTGCTAATTATACTTACAGTAAGTGCCTTACCAATCAACACACTCAGGCGTCGCAAAATCAACTATACAGGGCTCAATGGCTTCCGAACTTCGGAATCAATGCGGACTATGGATTGTGTGATATCGATGCAGTCAACCTGATCCATATCTCGGGTTCGTATGAGCTGCCATTCGGACACGGTCGCGCGATGTTGTCCAACTCGAATAAAGCCGTGGATGCGATTTTTGGTGGTTGGATGGTTAACTTCATCTACACCTATCAGAGTGGCCAGCCTACGACAGTCGGCTGCCCCGTTGCGACCACGGCGAATGGTGTCTTTGGCTGCTTTGCCTTCACTGTTCCAGGGCAGAACTTATACGCAGGCCCACACAATTACACGCAATGGCTGAATCCTGCCGCCTTCGCTCAACCTCCTGTGGCCACTCAAATTGGCCAATCCGACTACTCGCCCCTGGGCGGCGGTCCGCAGCAAGTTCGGGGCCCGGGATTCAACAATCTGGATTCCTCTGTGTTCAAAGACTTCGCATTTACAGAGTCGATTCGCCTGCAGTTCAGGGCCGAAGCATTCAACACAACCAATACGCCGCAGTTCGGACAGCCGGGAAACCTGAATACCTTTAATAACCCCACGGGTGGCTTTAGCTCCATCACCACCATGAGGGGCAATCCTCGAACCTTGCAGTTCGCGTTAAAGTTGTTCTATTAGCCAGGTGGGATTGCCGAATCAGCGTTCCGACAAGGGCGGTATCAACAGCGCCACCGCCCCACGGAATGATTCCATCTGATGAATGACCTCTCTTGTTCCAAGTCAAGGGTTTTGAGATGGCACTGCGCTTGGCAGCTGCAAAGTTGAGCTTACGGTCAGGCTTTTATCTCTTTGTCCTCTCTTTTGCGCTGCTAGGGATTGCTCAACAGACACGCGTTGCTCCGCCCACGCCAGCCGATCTGGTGCTGGAAGGCGATGTGAATGGCTCGCAAAACCACACCTACATCGAAGTTCCTTTTCAGGTGCCTGAAGGTGTCGAGCGGGTGACTCTGACCTTCAATTACACCGAAAAGGATAAGCATACTGCACTCGATTTAGGGCTATTGGATACCGTGCAACTTCGCTGCTGGAGTGGCGGGAATAAATCGCTTCTCACCGTAGGAAATTCCGACGCAACACCCTCCTGCCTGCCGGGACCGATCCCGCAAGGAGAATGGAACGTCCTCATAGGCGTTCCGAACATCCGTCCTCAGGTGACATCGCATTACTCTGTGCAGGTCTTCTTCATGCGAAGTGGCCTGGTTGCTGATGAGCCTGCCGAGTTGCTCATACCATTGCGAGGCGGGCCTGGCTGGTATCGAGGGGACCTTCATATGCATACCGCGCACAGCGACGGACAATGTCCCAATCAGACCGGGAAAATGGCCCCCTGTCCGGTCTTCTTCACGGTGGATGGCGCAGCCCGTCGGGGATTGGATTTCATCGCAATTACCGACCATAACGCGACTTCGCAATATGATGCAATGCGCGAGCTACAACCCTACTTCGACAAGCTGCTTCTTATTCCAGGCCGCGAGATCACCACTTTCCAGGGACATCTAAACCTACTGGGAACGACAGCGTTTCTCGACTTTCGCCTGGGTCGCCCCGATATTCCCGATATGAACACGCTGCTTCGCAATGCCAACAGGTTGGGAGCACTCATATCCATCAATCACCCCAATGCACCGACCGGAGAATCGTGCATGGGCTGCGGATGGTCGCCTGCCTCCCCAGTTGATATGAGCCTTTTGCAAGGTATCGAAGCCGTCAACGGTGGCAGCGCCGACCCCGCATACTCCGGCATTCCCTTCTGGGAGAATCAGCTCAACGTTGGCTACCGTCTCACCGCGATCGGAGGCAGCGACAACCATCGTCCCATGAATTCACTCGACGAAGAAGGTTCAGTCGGCAGGCCGACGACGGTTGTGTATGCGTCTGAACTTTCGACCCCTGCGATCCTTACGGGTATTCGCGCGGGACGTGTCTTTATCGATGTAACCGGATCTCGCGATCGAATCCTTGATGTAACCGCAAGCAGCGCCACCAAAACTGTGCACATGGGTGATATGTTAGCCGGCGCGAAAGGATCTCAGGTGTCATTTGAGGTATTCGTAACCGGATCTGCCAATGGAAGGGTCACCCTCTTAGAAGACGGGCGAGCACTGAAAACGGCCGCGCCTGTGACTCTTTCTTCTTCCAGCCAGACATTGCGTTGGTCGTGGACGAGTGATGGCCAGCGCCACTGGTTTCGACCGGAAGTTATTGGACCAGACGAAAAGCTGTGGTTGTTGGGAAATCCCATCTATGTGAACTGGAAATGAATTAATACCTGATCGTCGGGCATGCATTCCGATTCGTTCACAACCGGAGCAGGAAGCGAAAGCGCATGTCTTCCTTGAACCACATGATGTAGTTGGTTCCCCAGGCGTTGTTAAAGAGACCACAATGAATGCCCTTGGCGAGATCGGGCTGCGAGCGTGAAAAATTCAGCGGCGACTTTTCACCCAGCGCGATCAAGGGAGCATCGAGCGTTTCTACCTCCAGCGATCCCCGCGCGTCTTTATACCCAAAACCCTTGGCGACGGCGTGCAGATGTCGGCCGCCAGCAGTGACTACGTCGAAAGGAGAGACCTTCTGGTCGGATTTGTCCATGCTCCAGTCACGCTGATCCGCGATCAAAGGATTGAAGGTGAGCCATAGCGCCTCGGGCATTCGAGTCGCGAGCTTGTCGAACCAATAGAAATTCAGCTGCAAAACCGGTTCCGCGTCGGGCAGGACCAGTTCAACATACATCATGCCCGGAAATGCCGCGCGACCACTCTGCAGCGCTTCTGGATCATCGATATGCAGTCTCCCAATTACCCGGGAACCCTCGCGAACATGCTCCGTACGAAGCTCCACAAGCTTGGGTGACCAACTCTGGCTGCGTGCTCCATAGCGCTCGATGTTGGGCTTACCGAAATCCTTCTGCGCCCAATCTGCCTTGATGGTCAGGTAGCTCGCGAGAAACCTCTGGTAGTCCTCCTCGGAGAGTGTCTGATAGGAGAAAAGCGCAAGGGGGTGCTCTGGCGAGGCCCATTCACGCGCCGTTTGCTTGTTGCGCAGCCGGTGAATCGCTCCGGTATTTGCGTCAAATCCGAGAATAAAGTGCTCCGTCTCGATGTCCTTGCTCGTGGGATGGAGCGCACCTGCCATTTCCGGCCGGCCAGGGACCAGCGCAGAAATAGCGCTTTGTGCCTCATTGCGCAGTCCAGCCGGCAGAGTTGCGATTCCATCGAATAGATCCTGGCGTTTCTCCTGCCAACTGAACTCCACCACCTTGTAGTTCTTGGTGTTCAGCACCTGTTCGAGACTTTGCGGTGTGTAGTGATCAAAGTCCAGCCACGTTTTGGTATCCGTGCCCCAGGTGTGTTCGGCTTCGAGCAACAGGCGCCGCAGCAAAGCTAAGTCAGTTGCATCGCCGGATTGAAATTCATTCGCCCTAATCCACGCCCGCCGCAGCCGGCAGAGTTCGCGATACCGAGCTACCTTGAGCGGATCACTGGCCACTCCATAGATCCAGGTGTCACCGATTTCTCGAGTTTCCATGGGAAGATGACTGCGATACGGCTGAATGGCATTGCCGATTTTAGTGAGGTCGGTGGCGACGATGGTGGCACGGGGAAAGCGCCGCCCGAGATCGGCGTAGATCTCCCCAATCTCCTGGGGAGTATGCGGGCCGCTGTTATCGTCACGTACTACCACAGCGATGGCGAGATCTGAGCCGGGCACGCAGGCGATGTTGCCATATTCGTGGTGATACATGACAACGATGGACGCGCCCTCGGGATCTTTCCAGACAAACAGCGGGGGCAACTCCGACGGAGTGCTTCCGCCGTTCACACCAATATCGAGAAAATTGACGCCGTGTTCGGCGAGAGGAGCGATGAGGCCGCGGGTATGACCGGGAACGTCGGTCATCTTTGCCCCGGTTGTGGTGCGGCCAAAGTGCCGGTCGAGAGAACGCGAGAGGGACAGGCTGCCGGAGATCAATGAACGGTCCATCATCTCCGTCTGCCAGCTGAACGGCAGTGCGTGCCAGGCGATGTCGCCATCACCCACGGCCCGTTCCATCCACCGCCGATCTTCGGGCGAGGCTTGCTCAAGATACTCGTAGAGCAGCCACGAGCCGGTCGTCCAGACGTATCGATTCGAACCTGTCTGCCGCATCTGTTCTGCGGTGCGAATGGCCTGAGGAAAATACTCAACAAAGTAGCGCTGTACGACCCGAGCTTGAGTATCGATGAAGCCCGCGTCGAAATGGCACTTGAACATGACGAGCACGCGATTGACCGAGGGATTAGGCGGCGCTGCTGGCGCGAGTGTCTGAAGAGAAAGGCCCTCGAGAGGCCTGCCCAACAGGGCGCTCCCAAGTGTGAACACCGATGACTTGACGAATTTTCGTCGCTGCATAACACCTCTGACTCGCGATGTATGGAAACTCACTATTCTAATTGGCTACAAGTCACTGGTATCCGGCTCACATCGCGGGCCGCTGAATGGATCATGAAGTCTCATCCCGGCTTGTGGAACGGCTTTCGGCAGCTCAGGATTGTCCCCAAGCAGAACAACCGCAGACCGAGATTTTTTGGGGAGGAGTCCGGAAGCCGCCACTTCTAAGTGAAACTTATGTGATACTCATCGCAAGCAAACTCTGCCAGCCCACCTTGCTCATTTTAAGCCGCTGCCCATTCATGAGGGTTACCGATCCCTCGCTTTGGCCTTCGCGAAAAATCTCGCGCACCTGATCCACGTTAACGATAATGGAGCGGTGGATGCGCACAAACTTCTGCGGATCTAAGGTGTCTGCGAGGTGTTTGATGGTTTCTCGCAACATGAAGCTTTTCGTTCCGATGTGAAGGCAGGAATAGTAATCTGCCGCCTCGATCCATTCAACATCGTTGACATTGACAAGGGAATCTTTTGGGCCGTTGTGAACCAGCAGTCGCTTCGGATATTCCCTTTGGAGCGCTTTGCCAGCTTCGAGACTCGTCAGCACAGACTTCAATTGTTCCTGCGTCATTAATGCCGAACGTGATGCGACGTGTTCCTTGACGCGGACAAGCGTCGCTCGCATCCGTTCCGGCTCGACAGGCTTTGTCAGGTAGTCGAGCGCATTGACCTCAAATGCCTGTATTGCATAGTGATTGTGTGCTGTTACGAAGACAGTAACCGGCATGTGAGCGGGGCCGACCTGCTCGATTACCTCAAACCCGCCTCGTCCGGGCATCTGGATATCAAGAAACAGCACGTCGATCCGTGTTTCGCGGATGGCGGCAAGGGTTTCTCTTCCGTTTCGGCATTCGCCGACGATGTCGATTTCTTCATCGTCGTTCAGAAGAAGGCGAAGCCGCTCGCGAGCGAGCGGTTCGTCATCGGCAATCAGGACTTTCAGCCTCATCGTTTAGCTTCGCTCGTAAGGGATTCGAATCGCCACCTCAAAACCGCCGGTGTCGAGCGTTCGCGCCTGCATCGCATAATCGTTCCGATAAAAGTGATCGAGCCGCTCCCGCGTATTTTTGAGCCCGATGCCGTGCCCGTTTTGTGTCGCACCGCTCAATCCCGGGCCGGAATCACGCACCCGCAAATGCAGAGACCCTCCCTCACGTCTCGCCGATGCCTCAATGCGACCCTCATTTTCACAGTTCGCAATGCCGTGCCGGATCGCATTCTCAACAATCGGCTGCAACAGGAAGCACGGAACCAGGCTATCCAGGGTACTCGGTTCTACCTTGATTTCGATGCGCAGACGATCGGCAAAACGAACCTGCTCTATGGCGAGATAATTCTCCATGTTTTCCAATTCCTGCGATAAGGGAACCTTCTCTGGGGTCGTCCTTTGCAATGTACTCTTCAGAATTGCGTTGAGATGCGAGAGCATCTCCGCCGCTTCCTTCTGCCTTCCAAGTTCAACCAAAGTCGTGATCGCATTCAGGGTGTTGAAGAGGAAATGCGGCTCCAGTTGCATCTGGAGCGCCCGCAGATGGGCGGCTGATAACTGCTTTTGCAGTTCCAGAGACTTAATGGCCTCGCGTTGCGCCCGAATCTGAAACTGGGCGATGCCTGCGATTCCAAAGACAAAGCCATAGAGCAACACTTCAATGCCAAAGCGATTGATGCTGAGTAGGCCCGTCCAGAGGGAGAGCGTGGTTCCTTGAGCGCGCCAATTCGGATCAGTGAAGCCCAGGCTCCCCAATAGAAGGAGGTGGACTACGCCGAGAACCGATGCTATCAGCAAATGAATCGCAATCGCCCCCGTGGAAAAACTCGCTGCAAAGGGTACTCGTTCACCAAGCTTCCAGAAGGCGCTGGCGATGCAAGCCCACCACAACCAGAGAACCGCGCCATACATAAGATGTGGAACAAAAGACTGGGTATGAGTCGCGGACCAGCACTCGCCTGCCGTAGCCAGCGCCAGAATCGTCGCCACAGAAAAGATGACTGCGTGACCGTTGAGACGAATGCCGGTGGCCGAAATCAGCCTCGCCGCTTCTTGCTCAGAAGTCGAGGACGCCTCTTCATATTCTGAACTCAGGGCAAGGGTATTCATGCGCGTCCTTTCTTCACCTCGGACTGAAGAGTTTCGCCAGGATACAGCGACCCCGCCTTGAAACTCTTGTATTCATCGTAATCCCTCGTAGCACCAGCGTTGCGCGACGCCAGATTGGGATAGGTCTCGTCCCTCCAAGCATTTCTTCGTTGGAAGCCCGAGTCCATCCCTTTGCAGGGAACGCCGCCAATTCTGCAGAGAGACCATTGAATCTTCGGTCTATCTCGATTGAGCGATGGCGGAATATTTCTTGCTGCGCGTTCTCGATGGCTCCCTGCAATTTCCGCATCTCCGGCTGCAAAGGTGTGGTTCGAACCGAAGAAGACGTGGATTCTAAGGGCGAGGGATTCCTGGCTTGAACCGAAACCAAAAACTGACCTCTGTAGGGCTTGTGCTTTGCCTCCCTCTCACGTCATGTTCCCGGCTGGTAGCCAAAACGGATGCCGCGTCGTCAATCGCCGTGCCGGTCCGTGCCATTGTCGCCGCAGCTCGAGATGTTCCCTTAGAGATTTCTGCAGTTGGAAATGTCGAAGCCATCGAGAGTGTAGAGCTGAAGTCGCGCGTTGCCGGACAAATCAAGGGGGTCGCCTTTGCGGAAGGTCAGACGGTCAGCAAGGGTCAGTTGCTCTTCACTATGGACTCCGAAGCGCTGCAACGTCAGGCAGCGGAACAGCAGGCCGAACTGGAGCGGGATGCCGCGGTCGAACAGCAGGCCCGTGCAGTTGTCGCCAGAGACGCCGCATCGCAAAAACAAAGCCAGTCGGAAGCGGAAATCGCACAGAAGCTTGGGACGCTTGGCGTGATTTCAGGTCAGCGCGTCAACCAGCTCGTCACGACGGGTGACACGGCTCGCGCCGCGCTTCGTTCAGACCAGGCCGCGGTGGACGCGGCAGAAGGCACAACGAAGGCCGACCGAGCGCGACTTGGTCAAACACAATTGCAGCTCAGCTATACCCATGTGATTGCACCCATCTCCGGCCGCGCCGGCGCTGCCATGGTGAAGACGGGCAACATGGTAAGAGAAAACGATACAACCCTCGTCAGCCTTCTCCAGTTGGCTCCGATCTACATCACTTTTGGCATTCCGGAGCAGAGCCTGTCTAAAGTGCAGCGGTTGAATGCAAACGGGCCACTGAGTGTAGAAGCCAGCAACAGCGATGGGTCTTCATTCGAAGGCTATCTCATTTTCATTGACAACAGAGTGGATGCAACGAGTGGCACAATCCGGCTCAAGGCCGTGTTTCCCAATGCGGATGGGGCACTCTGGCCAGGCCAATTCGTCAATGTCCACCTCCGGCTGCGAATGGAAACCGGAAGAATCGTGGTGCCGGGTTCCGCAATTCAGAACGGATTGGACGGAAAATACGTCTGGCTCATCAGATTCGATAGAGCGACGATGGCGCCTGTAACTGTGCTGCGCACATATAGATCGGAGAACGGCCCCGAACAGGCGATTATTGGCAGCGGCATCAGCGCGGGCGACACAATCGTAACCGAAGGACAGCTTAGGCTCACGCCCGGCGCGAGAGTCTCGCTGATCGAGACTCCGCGCATTCAGCCAAATCCATCTGCATCGAAGAACGCTGCACCATGACGCGCATCCCGTATTCCATGCAAGGTGCCTGACCATGCGTTTTACTGACTTCTTTATTCGCCGCGCTACGACTACGACCCTGTTCATCGCGGCAATCGCAGGATTTGGACTCCTGAGTTATCTCTCCCTCCCGGTAAGTAACCTGCCTGATGTCGAATACCCGACCATCCGCGTTTCGGCGTCCTTGCCGGGAGCGAATCCTGATGCCATGGCAGCGACCGTCGCTACCCCGCTGGAGAGCGAGTTCTCGATGATTCCCGGCCTTGAGAACATGACTTCCTCCAGTTTGGTCGGAGAGACAAACATCGCTCTGCAATTCAAACTAAACCGCAGTGTGGACGCAGCCGCGCAGGATGTTCAGGCTGCGATCTCGCGGGCAACGGGAACTCTTCCCGCAAACATGCCCTCACCGCCGTCTTATTCCAAGGTGAATCCGGCGGAATCCCCGATCATATGGCTGGAAATGTCCTCGACAACTATGGCGTTCAATGACTTTGCGAAATATGCCAACCAGGTGCTTGCCAAACGAATATCCATGGTGAACGGCGTGTCGCAAGTGAACGTGTATGGTCCGGAACAACCGGCAATTCGCGTGCAAGCAGATCCGGGAAAGCTGGCAGCATATGGTCTGGATCTCGAGCAGATTCGTACAGCGTTGAGCACCAACACCGCCAACCTTCCTACAGGGACGCTGTATGGAGACACCAGGGACTACTCGCTCCAGGCGAATAGTCAACTGGCGTCCGCAACTCAGTTCTCGCAGTTGATCGTCGCCTACCGGGACGGTGTTCCTTTGCGGCTTGATCAGGTTGCAAATGTCTTCGACAGCTCAAGCAACGACAAACGCACCTTCTGGATTAACGGCCGTCGCAGCATCATCCTCGCGGTACGGAAACAACCGGGCGCAAATACTGTCGAGGTGGCTGATCAGGTAAAGACTGTGGTTCAGTCTCTGCGGGAAACCATGCCCCCTGGAGTCTCGTTCGGAAACGTTGCCGATGACGCAGAGACCGTTCGGGATTCCATCGCCGAGGTGAACAGAACCCTCGTCATAACCATCATCCTCGTCGTCCTGGTCATTTTTGCATTTCTCGGCACAGCGTCTTCCACCCTCATTGCGAGCGCGACGATTCCCGTGTCGATACTCGGCTCGTTCGTCGTAATGCATTTGCTGAACTACTCCGTCGATATGTTCTCGATGATGGCGATCACCTTATCGGTGGGGTTCATTGTTGACGACGCCATCGTCATGATCGAAAACATCGTGCGTCATCGGGAGATGGGCAAATCGAGATTACAGGCTGCGCTCGACGGCGCGCGCGAGGTGGGCTTCACGATCATCTCCATGACCCTTTCGCTGGTGGCCGTCTTCCTGCCCATTGTCTTTCTCAACGGGGTGCTCGGTCGCCTGCTGCGCGAATTTGCCGTCACGATCTCCGTGTCCATATTGCTCTCAGGTCTTACGGCGCTCACGTTGACTCCCATGCTGTGCAGTCGCTTTTTAGGCTCGCGGGAAGACGCAAAGAACCGGTTCCAGGAATGGTCTGAGCGGCTTTTTGAAGGGGTCAAGAACCTCTACAGGCATTCATTGGACGCGGTGTTGCGGCGTCAGCGCGCGGCCATGCTTGCCAGTATTGCGATGACCGCCCTTACCATTTTCCTCTTCATCGTCATGCCGAAGAGCTTCATGCCTGCGGTGGACGTCGGCGCTTTCTCAGGAACACTGGAAGCCTCGCAGGATAACTCCTTCGAACGAATGGTTGCGTACGGCCAGGAGGTCAACAAGCTGCTTGCGAAGATTCCGGGTATGCAAAGCAACCTGTCGGGCATCGAATCGCAAAACGGGGGCTGGTTTTGGGTCAACCTGATCAAAAACGGGACTCGGCCTGGGGTGAAGGTCATCATGGCTGATCTGCAGAAGGAGCTGAATAACATTCCCGGACTCAATGTTTATCTACGGCAAGCCGACTTTGTGAGCCTCGGCCAGGATGAGGGACGTTCTCAGTACTCTGCAACGTTGGAAGGACCAGATGCCGAAGAGCTCGACAGATGGGCGCCCCGGCTGAAAGAAAAGCTGCAATCTCAGCCCGAGCTGGAAAATGTCTCCACCGATCTGCAGATGAGCGCGCCGCGGATCAATGTCGATATACGCCGTGATCTTGCCATGTCGCTCAACGTTGATCCGGAGAAGATTGCCAATACCCTCTACGACGCCTACGGAAACCGTCTCGCAAACACCATCATGGTGGCATCGGAACGGTATGACGTAATCCTTGAAGTTGGAAAGCGGTATCAACGGGATCCGGCAGCGCTGGGAAGCCTCTACATCCGCTCGAATACGGGCCAACTGGTTCCGCTCTCAGCCATAACGACGCTTACGCAAACAGTAGCGCCGCTGACTGTAAATCACGTTGGCCAGTTTCCCGCCGTAACATTTCATTTCGATCTCAAGCCGGGCATCTCGCTTGAAGCAGCAACCAGTATCGTCAGGCGAACGACGGAAGAAATGGGCATGCCGGCAACCATGTCCTTCGCTTTCCAGGGAACGGCCGCTCAGTTTCAGAGCGCACTGAAAGGCCTCGGCCTGCTGCTTGTGATCGCCGTAATGGTGATCTATCTCGTTCTCGGAATCCTGTACGAGAGTTTCATTCATCCCATCACCATTCTCTCCGGTCTGCCCTCAGCCGCGATCGGCGCGCTTCTTACGCTGCTGCTGTTTGGTCAGGACCTCAATCTCTACTCCTTCGTCGGCATCATCCTGCTCATCGGCATCGTGAAGAAAAACGCGATCATGATTGTCGATTTTGCGCTCGCCGCCGAACGCAATAGCGGCATGAAGCCTGAGGAGGCAATCTACGAGGGCTGCCTTCAGCGCTTTCGTCCCATCATGATGACCACGATGGCGGCGCTTCTAGGGGCGCTGCCGATTGCTTTTGGCGGCGGCATAGGCGGCGAGGCCCGTCGCCCCCTCGGTATCGCAGTTGTTGGCGGACTCCTGGTTTCACAATCTTTGACGCTATACGTAACCCCGGTAATTTACCTTTGGCTGCACCGCTTTCAGCCAAGACGCGCGAACCATGCCAAAAAGCTGGCACCCTTACGGGAGCACCAAAGCTGGGACGACACAATTTCAGCGTGAATGGCTAACCTTCCATACCAACAGGTCATTCACTCGGTGCGCTATGTTCAGCGAACCCGTCGCAAACGACTCGAAAACCATAATCGGCATATTTGAATTCCGGTGGGATGCTGGAGCGTGCCGAACATCTTGAAATTTTGATGTGGTGTCGCCAGGAACCTCCGCGCGACGCTCTTCTCTTTCCTTCTTCCGGTCCTTGCGGGTTCCGATCAGGTGAAATCGCATAGTAGTCCGCCCCAAACCAATCACTGCACCACTCATGTACGTTCTCGCACATTTCAAACAAGCCGTAAGCATTCGGCTGTGATTGTCCGACCGGTTCAGGGCCGGTCTTCCAACGATCATGGTAGGCGGGACGTGATATTGGCGGATCATCGCCCCAAGGGAACAGCATCCTCTCGGCATTGCCGCGCGCGGCCCGCTCCCACTCTGCCTCTGTGGGCAGCCGATAGTGCGAGCCGGTCATTGCGGAAAGCCATGCGCAATATGCGGCGGCGTCGAACCACGAAACCGCCACTACTGGTTGCCGAGGATGAGAGAAGTCCGGGGCGCCCCAGGATGGGGGCGGTATCCTCCCAGTGGCGTCCAGAAACCGTGCGTATTCTTCAACGGTGACTGGGGTTACCGCCATGGCAAAGGAATCTACCCAGACGCGATGTACAGGGCCTTCCACAGCCTGACCGACATCGGACCCCATGGAGAACCAGCCAGCGGCGATGTGAATTTGCAGCGGCGGTCCGCTGATTGGCACGCAACTGGGGGCTCGAGTCATGGTGGACCAGCGTGAAGGTCTATCCATACGATGTTAGCTTGTGGCAGGGGTGCAGCAAATGGAATTTGATTGGACCCAGGGCGCACTTGCTGAAGGTCTACGGCGCTACCATGCGGAGGAATTCTTCGCAGCACATGAGGCATGGGAAAGCGTGTGGCTGGAGTCTCAAGAGCCGGAGAAGATGTTCTTGCAAGCGTTGATTCAGGTGACTGCCGCGTTCCATCACCTTCAACGCAATAATCCCCGAGGAACTGCGCAGTTATTGCAAGCTGCCCTGGGGCGGCTCGAACGTTATCCCGCATGTTTCGGAGGTATCTCCATCACCTTGCTTTGCAATGACATTCGCGAATGGTTGCAGGCGCTTGAAACGGGTGCGCCAGCACCCCCGCTCACTTCCGCACGAATCTATGCTGAACTGTCCCGCTAGCTGAGCGTTCAACAAACAATCGCTTTTAAGCCGACCATCAACGAGAGAGCTGGTGCACTGGCCTATCCAATTGACACTCATGTCCCGCATCGAAGATATTTTCTGCACATGTCAAAACCTGATACGCGTGGGCTTCAAAGCCCTGCCCGAGCCCTATCCGCCTTTGTGTTTCTCTTCGTGATTTCGTCCCTGGCCGGCGCGGCTTATGTCCCGCAAAGGCCGGTCCATCTGCAGTGCGACGCGCTCTCCACGCCCATCGGACTCGACACGCCCCAGCCACAGCTCTCATGGCAGTTGCAGGACGACCGTTTCGCGGCGAAGCAGACCGCCTATCAGCTCGAGGTGGCAACCGCGCCCGCCCGGCTGCTCTCTGGCAAGCCCGATATCTGGGACAGCGGCCGCGTCGCGTCCGGCAAATCCGTGGGTGTGACATACGACGGGCCCGCACTCAAGCCCGAGCAGCGCTACTACTGGCGCGTCAAAGTCTGGGACAAGGATGGCAACGCCTATCCTGCCAGTGACGTCACCTGGTGGGAGACCGGCCTAATGGATCCCTCTGCCTGGCGCGGCAAGTGGATCGGCTTCGAGCTACAGGAGGAGCGCCGCATCCGCGAATCCGGCGCGCTCTGGATCACCAACTCAGGGGGAGCGAGCACATCTGGCGCCCAGACCCAGCACGACTTCCGCTATAGCTTCACCCCCACCGGTCCCATACGCGTCGCCCATTTTTATGTCACCGGCAAGGACACAGTCTCCGCCTGGGTCAATGGCAAGCAGGTACTGGCGGGAGAACCCCCGCCGCCCTGGAAGCAGACGCCCTGGAAGAGCTACCGGATGGTTGACGTTACCTCCCGCCTGCAGCCGGGCAAGAACCTTCTCGCCGTTGAGGCCACGCTGTACGCCACCAGTACAGGGAGTAGCGTCAACGCTTCCGCTAACAACACCACCACCCCCATGAGTTCCTGCCTCTACCTTGAGATGGTCGACGGCTCCGTCACCCTCATGCGCAGCGACGAGGGCTGGAAGGCGGCGCTCAATGCGCCCCATGGCTGGAGCGATCCTGCTTTCTCTGACGCCGCGTGGACCCACGCCGTTCGATATGTCGTCACCGATCCGACACAGAACCCCGACGTCGGCCGCCCCTGGCCCACTGGCACTGTGAAGGTGCTGCGTCATGGCTTCGATATCTCGAAGTCCATCCGCTCGGCGCGCCTATACGCCACGGCCCTCGGAGCTTACAAGTTCTGGATCAATGGCCATGCCGTAGGCGATCAGATACTTTCCCCGGGCTGGACCGACTATCGCAGTCACGTCACCTATCAGGCCTACGACATCACCGCCGACCTCAAGAGAGGAGGCAACGCCATCGGCGCTTATCTTGCGCCCGGATGGTACACCACGCCGCTCCAGTGGCAGCAGCAGCCTTACAACTACGGCAATACGCCGCCCGCTCTCAAGGCGCAGCTGCGCATCGAATACGCCGACGGCTCCATCGACTGGCTCGCGACCGACGAAAGCTGGAAGGCCGACGTCTCGCCGATCCTGAAAGCTGAGATCTACGACGGCGAAACTTACGACGCGCGCCGGGAGCAACCCGACTGGAGCACGGCCGCTTTCTATGATGCCAAGTGGAGCCCCATCGAAGTCGTCGAGCCCCTCGAGCCAGCCATCATCGCGCAGGATTTCCAGCCCATCCGCATCAAGAGGGTGCTGCACGCGAAATCGCTCGCCGAACCCAAGCCCGGCGTCTATGTCTACGACTTTGGTCAGAACATGGCTGGCGTCGCCCATCTGCACGTTGAAGGTGATGCCGGAACCGAGATCCAGTTGCGATTCGCCGAAGTGCTCAACGCCGACGGGACCATCTATACCGAAAATCTCCGCACTGCGAAGGCCACGGATCATTACATCCTGTCCGGCAAAGGCCCCGAGGATTATCAGCCGCTCTTCACCTTCCACGGCTTCCGCTACGTCGAGCTGACCGGCCTGAAAACCAAGCCTGCCATCGGCGACCTAACCACCGCTGTTTATCACACCGATGCGCCATTCACCGTGAACCTGCACACCGGCAGCCCCATGATCAACCAGCTCTGGAGCAACATCCTCTGGGGACAGCGCTCCAACCTCGTCGGCGTACCCACCGACTGCCCGCAGCGCGACGAGCGCCTGGGCTGGGCTGCCGACGCGCAGGTTTTCTGGCGCGCCGCCTCCTACAACATGGACCTCTCGCAGTTCTCGAAGAAGTTCGCCGGCGACCTTCGCGGTACTCAGGCAGGCACCGCGATGTACGGATTCTTCGCGCCAGGCACTTCCACGCCGACCCCCGGGTTCGGCGCAGGCTGGAGCGATGCCGGCGTCATCATTCCCTGGACCTCCTGGCTGCAATCCGGAGACACGCGCACCATCGACCAGAACTGGGGCGGGATGGAGAAATATCTCGCCGCGATCCAGACCGAGAGCCCCGACTATATCTGGAAGAAATCCGGCATCCCTTTCGGCGACTGGCTCTCGCCCGAGGGTCCCACGAAACAGACTCTCATCGCCACCGCCTATTGGGCTTATGACGTCACTCTAATGAAACAGATGGCGCACGCGCTCGGTCGCACCGACGACGAGAAGAAATACTCCGACCTCTTTGACAAGATCAAGGCCGCCTTCATCACTGCCTTCGTTCATCCCGACGGTATGATCGAGAGCGCCGACAATAGTCCCTCACCCTTCGCTCAGATCAACAACCCTAATGCTAAAAGCAAGGGTGGAGACACACAGACCGGGTATGTCCTGGCTCTCGAGATGCGACTTGTCCCCGACTCGCTGCGCCCCGCCGTCGCGGACAGGCTGGTCGCAAAGATCCAGAAAAACGGCTGGCGTCTGGGCACCGGCTTCCTGGGCACACCTTATTTGCTTGCCGTCCTCGTCGATACCGGTCATTCTGATGTTGCCTACCGGCTGCTGCTCAACACCGAATACCCCTCATGGGGCTATCTCGTCGGTCATGGAGCGACCACAATGTGGGAGCGCTGGAACGGCGACCAAATGCTTGCCGATCCAAGTATGAATTCCTACAATCACTACGCCTACGGAGCCGTCGCCGATTGGATCTACACCTACGGAGCGGGCGTCGATGCCACAACTGCTGATGCTGGCTATCACACCATCTACCTGCATCCTACCTTCGATGCGCGACTCGGCAGTCTCGACTTCTCCTATGACTCGCGCTACGGACAGATCCACTCCTCCTGGTCCGTGAAGGGCCCGACTGCAGCCTGGAATCTCAAGATTCCCCCGAACACGACAGCCGAGCTGCCGCTCACTGCCAGCCAGCAGACTGCTTTCTCGCTCGATGGCGTGCCCATTGCAAATAGCAAGCGCGTGCATGCCACCGGCGAGACTGACGGCCGCACAACTTACTTGCTCCCCGCTGGCACATACTCGTTCTCAGTCGCAGTCACCGCACCGGCGAATGACTCGGCAGGCCAATCGATGAATTAGGGTAGATAGAAAACTTCTTCCAGCATCGGAAAGCGTTCATTGGGGCGAAGCTCGTCGAGCGGCGCAAAATAGGCAGACATCTCCTGTTGCCAGCGCAGATTGACCGGATCGTTCTCGATCATTGCCCACGTGGACTCAAAGTCCTCTACGCGCATCGTGAGCACCAGCAGCTCATCGCGACGAAAGATCGAGTAGTCCGAGATGCCCGCGCGCTTCAGCAACTCCAGCATCTCCGGCCATACCGCTTTGTGCGATTCGTCGTAGGCCGGTCCGGCGTCTTTCTTCAGGCGTAGCAGAAACGCGACTCGCGGCATGTCATTTTTCCTCCCCGTACTCTCGCGCCGGATCGGTCTCGATCAGCGTGACGCGCCCGATGATCCCCGAGGGCAGCGGCTGCAGGTTCTGCATATCCTGAGGCACAAACAGCTGCCCGTACCGATCCCACAGCAGCCGGTAGTTTGGCAACGCGCGCCCCGCCATTTGATTGATTGCAGTGTTTGCCACCGCGATGCGAATCACATTTCTTCCCGGCCTTACAAACGACGTCACATCGACCTGATAAGGAGGCCGCCACACCCACCCGGCAAGCT
This sequence comes from uncultured Acidobacteriaceae bacterium, assembly GCA_964453815.1. Taxonomy (GTDB): domain Bacteria; phylum Acidobacteriota; class Terriglobia; order Terriglobales; family Acidobacteriaceae; genus Silvibacterium. The sequence goes on from CAYVSQ010000321.1 coordinate 24,212, forward strand.
GCCCGTTCACATACACCTGCGCCGTCTCGCGCACCGCGCTTTCGAGATATGCCCGCATATTGTGATCGCCCAGAGGCGAGGGCTTCGCTACCGGCGTCCCTTGCCCGAAGTCCAGTACCACCCGCGCCCCCGCAATCGCCGGCGGCCGATCAAGAATCTTCTCATACGTCGCGACGCCCGAGTAGTATCGGAAGCGTGGATCATCCGACCACGACCGTAGCTCTGCCATGTCGATCGTGGGCCCACTGTCTCCAAACGTGACATGCCAGCCGTGCGAAAGATCGACTTCGATCACCTTGACGCTCGATCTCTCCGGCGGCGCAGCCAACACTTCTTCAGAAAAGAAAATCAGCCGCGACTCGTACGGTTCGAGATCGAGCTCCACGTTCGCCGCATCAGCCACACCCGTTACCTTCCCCGTAAACGGATCCCAGAACTCCGCCCGCTTGGCCGCTGCGCGAAACTTTGCCCGCACATGCTTAGGCTCGTTGTCTGTGTTCGCAACAAAGTAGAGATCCCCATCCAGGAGCTTGCGATGAATGAACCCGATCTCCGGCGCGCCCGGCGTGAGCATCACATCCGGAACCAGATCTTTGTCGAGCGTCGCTCCAACCTGGCTCTCATTTTCGACAAAATGCCCTGAGCCGAGGTTCCCCTCAAACAGCGTTCGCGAAATCTCCCGGATGCGCGCCGTATCCTCTTCTGCGTTCTTCAGGCCAGGCGCGGTCGCCGGCATTCGCCGCGTGGCGATCACCACGCCCCCATGCCGTGCAAACTCCAGAATCTTCTCGTATGTCTGCACCGGCAGACGGTCCACTCCCGGCAAAATCAGCGCCTTGTATGGAATTCCTACCTGGTCAATCGCGTCCGCATCCACAAAGTCCAGGTTGAACCCCGCATCCAGAACCTGACCAATCACTTCCTTGCCGAGAAACTCTCCCATCGATTCATCGACGGTCACATTCGACCCAGTCTCGTCAAACCCCGCAGCCGAGGTCGCCGGCTTGTTCCGCTCTAATCCGGCCTTGAAGGAAGCCCACACATCATCATTCGGCAGCAGCAGAGCGACATCGCTCGCCGGCTTGCCCTGCCGCAGTGCAAAGCTCACCCGCTGCAGATAGCCGGCCAGCTCCGGCATCACCGCAAACCACGGATTGTGCGCATTGAGCGCCGCCGCGGCATACATTCGCCAGCCCGGCTCGCCCGCCGTCTCCGGCGAATACGGCCAGCCATGCCCCACCAGTTGATTAATCCCCTGGAGAAAATGCAGGTCCGCCTCTGCCTTCATATCGAGCGGTGTCGCGCGAAACGCCGGTGAGTGCAGCCACGTCCAGGTCTCGGACGAGATTACAGGCCGTCCGAACAGATGGCCCGCCGAGGCGGCCCATCGTGTATCCGAGAACTCACGCCACATCAGGAGCGTCGCCTTGCCCTCACCCTCCGGCAAGTCCTCGTACTGATTGCTCGATAGCGTCACCGGAGGAAACCCATATGTCTGCGAGCGCAGCAGCGTGTGGTGCTGTCCTGCCCACGCGTGCATTGGCTCCAGAAAGTTTTCGTTTGCAAGTTCTGTCAGCGTTCTGCCCCAGTCGTGGCGCACCGCAGCAGTCTTCGGACCTATATCGCCGATCAGTGCGGGAAGGTACGGCTCCAGGTCGTACCCACGCCGCCGGCGAAATTCCTCCAGAAAATCTGGAGTCCAATTCGATCCATAGTCCTCCAGGCTGTCGCTGAACACGGCATACGGAGGATGATCGCCAAACGCCTCGAGCAGCCTGTCTCCAACCGCATGCAGATGCGTCTGGATCGCCCGCCGGTCATAGTGATCCAGCACAAAGCCGTTTGCGCCTACTGCCGGCCGCTTCACCACCATCCCCGTCCGGCTTGAGAAGAAGAAAACCGCTGTTCTCGGCCGGGCATCGCTATTCAAGACCAGCCGACCGTCTCGAATTTCCTTCGCCGGCACAGCCTCGCTCAGGCGCAGCTCCGCACCGGCAGCCGGTAGGACGAATGCCTCGATCAGTTGCTCGCCCGTATCCGTATAAGGAACCGCGACCGACTTTGTGTCCGCCGGAACCGTCACCGCTTCCGCACGCAGTTCGCCCGCTGCCTCCGTCACCGGGCTGTGCGGGCCGCCGAACGGCCATCCGCTGCCCAGCGTTACATCCACGCGAAGGCCCAGCCGTCGTGCCTCATCCGCTGCAAAGCGCAGCGCGTCAATATGCTGATCGGATAGATACGTAAAGTTACGAAAGCCCGTCGCCGGATCGTCCAGCGCCTGCGGATACAGGGTCGCAATCTCCACGCCGCCAATGCCCGCGGCCTTCATCTGTTCGAGCTCGCGCTTGAGCTCGGACTTGGTGACAGCGGGCCCGAACCACCACCACCGCATCATGATCTTGCTATCGTCCGGTGGCTGGGCGAAGGAATTGTGCAACGCTGTCAAGGCATCAGAGCTTTGTCCCTGGCACGCCGTCACGAAAGATAGCAGCAGTAAACATGGCAGGCACCGTAGAAAGATGGCCGCGCTGTGCATTGATGTTCTGTCCGGCGGGTGACTGGCGCAGCGGCCGGTGCTGTTAGATTTGATCGGGAATCGCATCCGGTAGCGGGTCGAGGTCTGCGCGTCGAATTCAACGGGCGTGATCATTCATAACAGAATCAACGCATCTTCTCCACGAAGAGATGCTGGAGAGCTTGCTGCAGGGAGGGGTCAGGCGCTGGAAGTCCTATGAAGCTCGACGGCGGATGAAGCAGGTCTTCGGGAGGATCGAACTCCTAGTTCTGTTCTTGCTTTACGGTCGCCTGTCGCTCCCCCGAAGATTCCAGAATTCTTCTATTTCCTCGAGGCTCTTGTTTTTAGTCTCCGGCACGAAGAACAGAGTGAAGACAGCCTGCAGAAAAAGCCATCGCCGTGAGGAAACCGAAGGTCAAAGTCTTGCCGATCTGAGAGCCCGGCCGCACCCAGCAGCGAGGGTCTCCTTCCCCAGCGGTCCGCGCGAGTCTTCCCGTAAATAGTGAGCCGAGAACGCAACCAAATGAGAGAGAGCTGAAAGCCCAGCCGAGGCTCAGATCGTTCAGCCCGAAGTGATCTGCAGATTAGGGCCCGGCGCCGGTGATAATGGCGATGTCGAAGCCGAAGAGGAGACCTCAGAGCGAGGCGGTGCATGCAGCGGCAGGCAGAAAAACGAGCCGTAGGTTAGCTCCAGGCTGGGACCGTTCAACTTCGGCGGGGACTTGCATGTCGGGCATTGATTGCAAACGCGATCATGTCAAGACATCATAAGGAAGGCCATTTAAATAAATTTCTTTTACGCATTGACACTATAGCGATTCTGTTTGTAGTGTCTTGTTGCAAACGATTGCAGACCGAGACAGAGCGGAGGCTCTCCTATGGCAAAGGGATGCATTTCAGATAGCGAAGCCCGCCAATATCACGAGACAGGCTATGTTTTGGCAAAGAGCTTCTTTGACACCGAAGAAGTCCAGCTGCTGCGGCGCGCGGCGAAAGAGGATCGGGCGCTCGATGAGCATTCTTTTAGCCGCAAGGACGGCGAAGGCGGTAACGTAAGGCTCTCGTTGTGGAATCATCCCGGAGATACCCTGTATGGAATGGTGGCGCGCTGCGAATCCATCGTCGATTCCGCGACCAAACTCCTGAACGATGAGGTCTACCACTATCACTCCAAGATGATCATGAAGGATGCGCGCGTCGGCGGCGCGTGGACCTGGCATCAGGATTATGGCTACTGGTACCAAAACGGAGTGCTTTCTCCTAATTTGACCAGCGCCTTCATCGCCATCGATCCCGCGACAAAAGAGAACGGATGCATGCAGGTCATCCCGCATTCGCACTCACTGGGCCGCATTGAGCACGTGCTGACAGGCGAACAGGCCGGCGCAGATATGGAACGCGTGCATGAGATCCTCAAACGATTCCCCCTGGTACATGTCGAGATGGAACCAGGCGACGCTCTGTTCTTTCACTCGAATCTGCTGCATCGCTCCGACCAGAACAAGTCAGAGAATCCGCGTTGGTCGATGATCTGCTGCTATAACGCCAAGAGCAACGATCCCTATAAGGAGAGTCATCATCCGCGTTACACGCCTCTCCACAAGGTGCCGGATGCGGCCATCAGGCAGGCGGGCCTAAAGCGTTTTGGGGCGGATGAGTCGTCATGGATGAGTCCAACTTCGGACGAGAGCGCATCAGTGCTCGCGGCGAAGGAATAATCGGCGGTGCGGCTCGAAGATGTGGCCTCCAAAGCGAAGGTTTCTGTTTCCACGGTTTCGCGAGTTGTGAACGGGTTTGAAGCGGTCAGGCCCTCCACTCGCAAGCGAGTGATGGCGGCGCTCGATGAGATGAACTACCGCCCCAATTTGCAAGCTCGCGACCTCGTAGCCGGACGCAGCAACACGCTGGGCGTAATCGTCTCGAACCTCGAAAATCCGTTCTTCGTCGACATCTTCCATCATCTCGAAGAACAAGCGCACGCCGCCGGGTACGAAGTTCTGGTGGGAAACACCAACTATGAACCGGAGCGCTTGATCGCCTCCATCGATCTGTTTCTGGGGCGTCGCGTGGCAGGCCTGGCCATTATTACCACGGAGCACGTACCTCCCGATCAGAAGCAGCTGGCGCAGGCCAATATCCCTGTCGCCTTCTACGATTCCATGGTGTCCGGCAAGCGTAGAACTGGTGTACGTTTTGACTACAGCCGCGGTATGAAACAGCTGGTCCATCATCTTTACGGCCTGGGCCATCGCCGGATGGCGTATATTGGCTACCCGTTGCCGCTGGGGCCCATCGATGAGCGTCGTGACGCCTTTGTGGCCACAACGAAGGAGCTCGGTGTCAAGCAGTTCTATCTTTTTGTACGGGAGCACAGCGACCTCGCTGCTGGACGCGATGCGACCCGGGAACTGCTCGCTTCCGCATTCGCCCCTACGGCCATTCTCTGCGTCAATGATCTCGTCGCAATGGGAGTTCTGCGTGAACTTCGTAATCGAAATATCTTTGTGCCGGGCGAAATTTCGGTAACTGGATTTGATAACATTGGGCTCGCCGAATTCAGCAACCCGTCCCTTACTACCATCAACATTCCGCGTGACCGCATCGCAAGCGCGCTATTTCGTAGTTTATCTGCCACTGACGAGCAAGCCGCTGAGCAGTCCGCCGTCTACATGGTTGATCCTGAACTGATCCTTCGTGAATCCAGCGGAACAGCGCCCCGCAAACCCAAGAGGTAAGTTCGAGTACGACCTATGAGAATCCCATTGCTTGCCGTTGTCCTCATTTTCGCTTGCTTCACCTTGTCGACTGCCTTCGCCTCGCCTCTTACCTGGACGATTGGCAACGGAGAGGTCGAGAGAACGCTGGTCTTCAGCCCTGCCGGTTTGATCACCGAGAGATTTTCCGATTTGAAGACTCATACCGACTTCATTAAGCCTGAAGGTCTCAAAGCGGAACTCGCTCCGGAGTTCTCCTTTCAGTGCAACGGCCATACCTACTCGGGTCACGGCTCCGACTTCGATTTTGTATCAGCGGACGAAGCAGTGCTGCCAAACGGGAAATCGCTCACCATCAGGCTTCGCGGCAAACAACTTTCTCTCGACATTTCCCTGATCTATTCCGTCTACGATGGGCAGCCTGCCATACGCAAACGCCTGGTGTTTCGCAACACGGGTTCTGTGCCTCTGCACCTTTCGCATCTCGACATCGAGGCGATCGCGCCGTCGGTCGGCCCCGAGAATGAAACAGTTCTGAATGCGCAGTATGGCGCGATTCCGCGGGAGATCTTTTACACCGGGCGCTCGGAGGACGCGGCACTATTGATTGCGAACGGGCACACGGGTATTGGTCTAGCCGTGATCAGCGAAGTCCCTGGATACATGAAGCGGACCGAGGTCGATGGCTGGTTTGATGCCGAGCACGTGGGGATTCATGTTCTCTACGATACTGACCTGATGCCGTTTGCGAGGACGCTTGCCCCGGGCGAAGAATTCGTAACGGCCGCGGTTTCGATTGTCATCTTTAAGAAAGGGGCTGGTTTCCGCGATCCGCAGTGGGTACTGCCGTCCTATACGGCAAAGGTCCTGATGCGGCGGGTGGATGCGCGGGGCGCTCCGTGGATCTACAACACCTGGGAGCCATTCCAGCGAGGCGTGACTCGCGATCTGGTGCTTAAACTAGTCGATGCCGCAAGCAACATGGGCATGGATGTCTTCACCATCGATGACGGATGGCAACAGGAATACGGGGACAATGCGGTAAACCTAGAAGCTTTTCCAGGTGGATTGAAACCGATTCAGGATACTGTCGAAAAGAAAGGTATGCGGCTCGGATTATGGGTTCCTATGGCCGCCATTGGAACGTCGACCGAAGAGTACCGCGATCATCCCGAGTGGGGTGCGATCGATCTGGACGGGAAACAGAAGATGACAGGCACGATGGCCGGCCAGAAAGTCGTTATGTGCCTCGCGAGCCCCTTTCGCGATAAGGCTGCGGAAAGGATCAACCAGCTCATTGAGCAGTACAACCTGGCTTACGTAAAGCTTGATTTGACGACTATATTTAACGCCTACGGCGAAGCGCCCGGTTGCTGGGCCAAGGGACATGACCACGGCAGTTGGGCCGAATCGCTCAATCGAACATACGAGGGCATCGCGTATGTCACCAGCAAGGTGTATGCGAAACATCCCGATGTCCTTCTTGACCTTACGTTTGAACTCTGGGGCCAGAAGCATGTCGTGGACGCTGGTCTGCTGGCTGCGGGCGATCTCGACTGGATGAGCAATGTCGACGACAACCTTCCTGATTCCGCGGGCCCTTTGCAGGCGCGAACGCTGCTTTACCAGCGCGCAACCTCGATGCCGGTGGAAAGTATGCTCATCGGCAATATTCACGGTGAGCTTCCGAGCATCCAGGAAAGCTTTGCGACCGAGATTGGCTCGGCGCCACTTCTGCTCGGCGATCTGCGCAACCTCTCCGCAGCCGAGCAGCAGTGGTATCGCGAGAAAATCGGCTGGTTCAAAAAGCTGAGAGCGACTACCAGGATCAGCGAGAGCTTCTTTCCTCTCGGCGATTGGCTGCAGCCTTCCCCCGCCTCCTGGGACGGATTTGCCCGTCTGGCGCGCAGTGGTAGTGGCGTGATCGTGGTTTTCAGGAACAAGTCCAACTTGTCCACTGTCAATGTTCAACTACCACTCATTCCAGAAGGGAAATTTGAGCTTCACTCGGTCATCACTGGCCAGAAGCTTGGCGTTTTCACCAAATCGGATTTTGTCCATGGAGTGACGCTCAAGTTTTCGGGTGCAAATACCGTTGACATCCTTGAAGTGACCGCTACCGGTACCTAACCACTCAACCTCTGCACCACGATTCAAGGTCAGGTTTTGTCTTGGTGCAGCAGATTTCAGGGTATGTTCGCATGCAATCTGCATTGTTTCGTATTTTCCTTATCGTTCTCGTGATCTGCACTTTCGGCCGCGTCTCTAGTGCCGCGGCGCCTGACACGACAAATGTCGCAAGCGTACCCGGAGACCGCTGGATGGAGATCGATCTCTATTGGTTCGAACAGAAGGACCTTTCCGGCTCTGTGAACGAGTTCTGGCAACGCTTCGCTCCGCTCTATTCGGACGTCGAGGGCTATAAAGGCATCGTTCTCAACGTTGGCTGGACGGTGAACTACATCATGGAGTTTTCTGGCGATCTTCAGCAGCAGATTGCGTTGCCGGTCGGCAGCGGGCAACAGCCATGGGTGGAGGAGACGAGCGCATTGCCGGGCAGCACAGAAGACCGGGTGCGCGAGTGGAAGCAACGCTTTAGCACTCCCCTAATGGTTCCGCGGCATGGTTACGGCTCATGGACTTATGGCGATCTCAAGAGGCTTGCAGATTTGCTGAGAGCTGGCGGCGGGCAGCGCGGCATTCTTGGATTCAAGGTAGCCACCCTCTGTTATGCGTGGACCAATGCCTATGGAGAAATTGCCCCGTTCGCCAAGCGCCACCCTGAGGCCTGGACGGCATGGGGCAGTGCTGCTGGCGACGATCCGACTGTGAATCTGAATTCCTATTTCGACCCAGGGAAGACGCTTCACGCCGACGGTGGCAAGTTCGCTGCGCTGCCGAAAGGCATTCCCGAGGGGATGTCGGTGCACACCGCCTTCACTGCACAGTGGGGCGCGCTCTCGAAGAGCGTCGGCCTGGACGGCATTATGCTGCGTGACTCTTTCGGTTTCCCGGTTCCGTATGCGCGCTCGGGGCCGCTCGGTCCGGTGATGCCATCCGCGGAGGTGATTCACCGTGCGACAGCGGATGTCTCGACGATGGTGCGCGAGATCAAGCAGGCCAACCCCGCTGCACTGACCATGATGTATTCGAATGCCGCGAGCGCGATCTCAGACTGGCGAAGCAACGGGCTTGATCTGGAGAGCGTTGCCAAAGAAGGGTACCTCGATATCTTTGTCGATCAAACGTGGGCCGGCGCATGGAATGAGGTCGGGGTGCGCCACGATAACTTCTGGAACGTCCCGTTGCTTGGATGGACCTATCAGCTCACCTACACCCTCGAACACAGCGCGCTGCTGGCAGGGACGAAGGTCCGTCACTACCCGCTGGTTGAGACCTTCGATGCATGGGAGAGCTGGGACGTCCTCCATACCGTTCCGCAGCGACTACGCTGGGGCATCTGGATGTACTCGCACACGACAGTCAAAACCCCTCATGGATTGCGCCTGCCGGAAGGCACATATATCTCCTGGGCGAACCAGGGGAAGCGGCTGCTGAGTGAGGACGATGTCCAGTTCCTTCGTACGAATATCAATGACGCGAGACGTGATGCCGCTAAGACGAGCGAGGTCTATGGTCCGACAATTGTCTATTCGCGAGATGCGATGCTTTACCAGGCGGACCATGCCACCCCGAACTATGACATCAAAGAATGGACCGATGAACAGGTTGGGACAGTGATCAAGTGGCCAGTCCCGATCCTGTCGATCACGCGGATCGAGTCGCTCCCGCAGGTAAAGTCCGATCTCTACGTATTCGGAGCGCCCTCGCATCTTCCGGCTGACCAGCTGAATACCATCGAGCGGCTTGCCAGGAGCGGTCAACCTATTTCGTTTTTCGGTAGCTCCCGCGAGGGGATTGATCCATCGCTTCTCCGACTCACAGGCTGGTCGGCCACACCTCGCACACCCGACCGGCCGGGAAAGTTTCAGGGAGTGCTCGGAGATTTGCATCTCGCGAACACGAACAATATCCCTGGAAAGTTTCCCATTCAGCAGCGCCTGACCGACGCAAGTGCCGCTCCGGATACGACCGTCTATTCGGTCGAACACGTGCCTGCGCTCGTGCTGAATCAGTCGGGATCGCGCAATCTTTCGGTATGGGATCCGCCTACCCTTCTAGGGAGATGTTGCAAACCACTGCGAGAGATTCTGGGCAACAGCGGCGCGCCGTATGCCCTGGCCGCTGCAACCTTGACGCAGCAACTTGCCTCGGGAAATGCGCTCCGAGCTGCGACGATAGACCTTGAGCAAACAGGCACTGTTGCCGCGTGGAGAACGACGGACGGGAGGATTCATCTGCTCGCCGGAAACCTGGAGGAGGGGCTGCGCGAAGACGCCGACCACTCGCGGCATATTTCTCTCCAGCTTCCCGCATCGTGGAAGGAATTGAAATGGCGTTCTGCTTGGGGGCCGGAAAACTTTGCCGTGGAACGCGATCGTCTCGGGATCGACTTGGCGCCTGAAAGTAGCGTGATGATTGACTCGAATGCTTTCTAAAGCCGCAAGACCGGATTCAGGGCGGCATGCTGCCCAGTCCGCCGCCGGCATTGCGCACATGATCGAGCAGCAACCGGGCCAGCACGGCTACTGACATCATTGATACGATGTGTCGGTCAGTGAATACAAAGCATCGCATGAAAGGAAATCAGTTGAGCCCTTCTCGAAAGTCTCCATTTTCTTTGCTGGCCCTCTTTGGGTTGGTGGTCATTGTTCAAATGGGTCGAGCCCAGGAGCCGTCAGCACACCCAATGACGCCGCCTCCACCGCACGCCAAGCAGACACATCTGAAGCATGTTCTCGTGATCAGCCAGACGAAAGGTTTTGAGCACGACTCAATCCCGGCAGCCATGGCTGCCATCTACAACATGGGCCAGGAGAGTGGGTTGTGGGATACGACCCTGCGCACAGACACCGAACTCCTTACCAAGAAGGACCTGCAAAGAAACACGAAGAATCTGAACTACTTCGATGTATTGGTTTTTGCCAGTACAACCGGCGAACTCGATATGGATGCGAATCAAAAGCAGGACATGATGTCTTTTATCAAAGACGATGGCAAGGGCTTCGTAGGAATTCATGCGGCGCTGGATACGAATTACACCTGGCCGGAATATGGAGAGATGATTGGCGGCTGGTTTGATGAGCATCCCTGGAGAACGTTCAATGCGCCGATCATCACAGAGGATCCGGACTTTCCCGCAGTTCGCCACTTCCCGAAACAGTTCGTGAAGTACGACGAAATCTACCAGCCAAAGGACTGGTCCCGTAGCAATGTGAACGTGCTGCTTAGTCTGGACCCGACAAAGCTGGACTACGCGAACAATCCCCGCATCCATCGCACCGATCATGATTTTCCCGTGGCCTGGAGCAAGATGTATGGCAAGGGCCGCGTCTTCTATTCCACGCTCGGCCACACGGAGGAATCGTGGGAAGACCCGGACATTCGCAAGATGTACTTTGAAGCGATCAAGTGGGCGCTGGGTATGACCGAAGGCAGTACTTCATCTCACGCGCGGCCGGCCGGTTCTGTTCCCAATCAATAGGTCGGGAAGAAAGCATCCTATGAAGAGACTTGGAATGGGCTTAATCGGCCCCGGATTCGTTGCCGCGCATCACATTGACGCGGTCCGGCGCCTGGGCGATGTGGACGTGGTCGCTATTGCAGGATCATCACAGGAATCGGCCGAAAGAAAGGCGCGCGAGTATAAGGTCGAACGTGCATATGGCGACTTCCATGCACTGATTTCTGATCCGGATGTGCAGGTACTCCACAACACGACGCCGAATTATCTGCATCTGCCGGTCATCATGGCGGCCCTGGCAGCCGGCAAGCACGTCATCTCAGACAAACCCCTGGCCATGAATCCGGAGGAGGGACGCAAACTGCGCGATGCCGCCGTCGCTGCAGGGGTCGCTCACGTCGTCACCTTCAACTATCGCGGGAACCCGTTGGTGCAACAGGCTCGCAGCATGGTCGCAGGCGGAGAGACGCAAGGTGTGACCTTTGTCCATGGCCATTATCTTCAGGACTGGATGACGGACCCCAACGTTTATTCCTGGAGGTCCGATCCGGCGAAAGGCGGCGTGAGTTCCGCGCTCGGTGACATTGGTTCCCACTGGTGTGATCTCGCGGAACATGTCTCCGGATTGAAGATGACTTCCGTGCTGGCCGACCTCACAACGGTCATCCCTACTCGCTATTCCTCAGGCTCGTCTGCCGAGGCGTTTTCGAGCAGAAGCGCCGTCGAGCGAACGGCGGTAACGGTGCAATCGGAAGACCTGGCCAGTGTCCTGCTGCGATTTGAGAATGGGGCGAAGGGCTGCTTCTCCGTGGGCCAGGTATTGCCCGGACATAAAAACGACCTGGAACTCGAGGTGAACGGACGAGCCTGTTCCCTGAAGTGGAGACAGGAACAACAGAATGAGCTTTGGCTGGGTTATCACAACCAGCCGAATGCCGTGATGGCGAAAGACCCTTCTCTGGTGTCACCCGACGTGCGCCGCTACACCCATCTGCCCGGAGGACATCAGGAATCCTGGGCAGACGCGTTCCTGAATGTGATAAGGGACGCGTACGAATGGATTCGCGAAGGAGCAGCACCCGATCGAAAGCCAACAATGTTGCCCACATTTGAGGATGGCTACCGATCGGCCTGTCTTATCGACGCCATGCTCAGGAGCCATGCAGCAGGCGGAGTCTGGGAGAAGGTGCAATACGTTCCAAATAACAAAAGTGGAGAGAGAGTCGCATGAGAGTGGGAGTGTTCACGCCACTGCTGTCGCAGGTGCCCCTGGAAGGCGTGCTGACGAAGTTGAAGGCGCTCGGCATCAGCAGCGTAGAACTGGCAACGGGGAATTATCCGGGCAATGCGCATTGCAAGTTATCGATGCTCGAAGATGCCTCCGCGCTGAAGGACTTCAAGCTCAAGTTGGAGGATCATGGTGCAACCATCAGCGCCTTGAGCTGTCATGGAAATCCGCTGCACCCGGACCCTGCTCAGGCGAAGCAGGCTCAGGAGGTAAACCGCCAGACCATCCTCCTGGCGGAGAAGCTGGGCGTGCCGGTGGTCGTCGATTTTTCTGGCTGCCCGGGTGACTCGCCGCATGCGAAGGCGCCAAACTGGGTGACCTGCCCGTGGCCTCCTGATTATCTCGACGTGCTGGCCTGGCAGTGGAACGAGGTGGTTGCTCCCTACTGGGTGGAACGAGCGAGCTTCGCCGCGCAACACGGCGTTCGGATCGCGATCGAGATGCATCCCGGCTTTGTGGTCTACAGCCCTGAAACGATGCTCCGGCTCCGGGAAATTGCAGGTCCGTCGATCGGCTGCAACTATGACCCGAGCCACATGTTCTGGCAAGGCATCGACCCTATTGCCGCGATACGGATTCTGCGAGATGCGATTTTCCATGTTCACGCGAAGGACACACAGCTCTACCCGTCGAACCTGGTGCGGACGGGCGTGCTGGATACCAAGCCTTACACGGAAGAGCGAGATCGCGGGTGGATTTTCCGCACCTGCGGCTACGGACATGGCGCAGAGTGGTGGAAGGAGTTCGTCTCGACGTTGAGGATGTTTGGATACGACTACGTACTTTCCATCGAGCATGAGGACAGCCTGCTCTCTCCTGAAGAAGGACTTACCAAGGCAGCCCAGTTTCTGAACGAAATTGTTATTCAAGAACAGCCGGGAGCCGCATGGTGGATCTGATCTCTCATTCAGCGCTCCTCGGCAAGCTCGAAATTGTCATGCTGGGGCTCAGTAGATCAGGGAAAACTCTCAAACGTCCGCTACTTTAGATGAGTGCTGTCGACGGTCGGTTGGCGGGAACAGGATAACCGGAATGATCCTTTGCCGACTGTGTCCAGATAGATGTGGATGATTTCGCTCGCCGAGTAATGATCGAGATAAAGAGCGCATCGGGCCGCAGACTGCTTCATCCTGACCTGGCCTTCTCGATAAGTTGATAAAAGCGATCTGGATGGTTTCTAAGATAAGCTGAATAGTTTGCCGCTCGCTGCCACTGGAAGACCAACTGATCTTTGGGCTGCAGGCCGAAGACAGGAGTCAACTTCGCAGCGGACTTCGGAGGGCGCCCTTGATCCCAATCTCTGGACAAGGCCTCTGCGAGCTGCTGGTCGCGCTCAGCGATGTTCTGAATTAGTAAGCCGGCAGTTGCTCGCTCCAGCGGCTTCCTGGCGGTCTGTTCGATGACAATGGCCTCCCGCCAAAACATTTTCTCCAGATACTCGACGCACAGTGCAAAAGCTTGAAAATCGGAGAGGTTCTTCAGGACGAGTGGTTCTAACTGCACAAGCAGGCTACGGAGCCGCGTAAAGGGATTTGGGCGCGGAGATGCCTCGCTCATCAGGGTTAAAAGCTGTTCGTCGTCACTCCATGGAACTGGCAGTCGGAGTCCCATCCAGGATGCTGTTTCTCGCTCTTGGACATGAGGCGCCACGTCATAGATCATCTGGAAAGCCTCATCCCAGACCTCGTTCCAGGTCGCTCGATAGTGCCTCTCCACAAAGCGGCGGAATCCTGAGGTCTGCGCAGTTGCCGTTCCTTGATTGAAGGCAATCGCGGCGTATGCGAAACCATCCCAGATAGAATTCTGAACATAACGGCTGGGAATCCAGTTTGTCAGGATGACACCAAGAGAGTTGGAGTCATTCGCTGCAAGATAGGAATCGGCAAAAGCATCGATATTTCTCAACTGTTCGGTGCCTACCCGCGGACCCCACTTGTAATGAATAAGGCCAGGGGCCCCGATGCCACGAAAGCCATTGGCGGTGACTTTCTCGAGGGCCTCGTGAATCCGGACGGAACTGTTGTCCCGATAGTTCCAATCCATGATGATGATTTTCTTGTTTAGCTGGCCAAGAATCTCCGGCTCTTTGTGCAGGACCATATCACCCCACACGATAAATTGTTTCCCCAGCCCTTCCGATATTTGATTCAGGGAATTCAGATAATCTGCCCATATTTGGGCGCGAGTCCTGACCTGAAGAGCTTTGCGGGAAAGCATTGAGCCTCCCCAGTTAACCTCGTCGCAGCCACCATGAAAATAGACCGAAGGAAATATTGTGGCGACTTCACGATATAACTTATCGAATAACTGCAGCGTCTCCGGGCTCACCGGAATGATCCCGGTAAATTCAGAAGAGCCTTGCGGTTCGCTGTCCAGCAAATGAGCGTACGCAGAAGAGCGTGTTATGTATCCGGTATGCCCGAACGACTCCAGCTCGGGCATCAAATCGATGCCATGGGCTTGGGCATATTCTGCCAGACCTTTCAATTGTTCAGGTGTGAAGGCGCTATCATGCATTACCAGATTGGGCACGGAATCGAAGCGTAAGGCACTTCCCTGGTCGTCCGCGAGCCGAAACTGGAGTGTGTTAAGTTCCCACTCGACGCAAAACTCTATGACACGCCTGTAGTACTCCATGGACTCCGGGACGCGACCCGCGTCCACCATAAGACCACGCATTGGTTTCCGGGCTGCGTTATCCGGTGACCTCGATTCCTCTGTCGCTTGGAGCGAGGTTCTTTCGGAAAAATTCGAAGTGATTGAGCCGCTTGCCAGCAACAGACGCGGAGCTACAGCAGCACTCGTTAAGGTGGCGCCCGCCTGCACAAGGAATTCTCGTCTATTCCTGTTTCCCGTTCTCAATTTCCCACTCCCGCGGCGATCCAGAGACTTCGGTGTAGTGTTTCACGCAGAGCGGAGGTCCTGGTCTCGCGGCCCTAAGGTTTGGGACCGTCCTCCTGTGGGACCTCCTGGCCCTCGCCGGGGAAGGGCCATTTGCGCTCGAGGGGTTGCGTCTCTTCGCGCACGGACTTGGGCACATTGTCGATCTTGAGATTTTCGAGCACGTGAACGCCGAGCTTGCCGGCGCTTGCAATGTCGATGTCTCCATCCTTGTCGAGATCAGCCGCGATGAATTGTGTTCCCGCACTCGCTGTTCCGTTGACGGAGAGCGCGTAGCGGGTGAAGACTGGATCACTCGTAGGATCGGCGATGCGCATGGTTGCGACTACGCCGGGCGTGGCGTTGTCAGCTGAAGACTTTGCCGCCTGAGTCGGCAGCTTGTAGGCGTAGATCACGATGGGATCGTAGGAGCCGGGATCTGCACCGGAATGGCCGCGGTAACGCTTGCCGGTGATGAGCTCGGGAGTGCCGTCGCCGTCGATGTCGGCGAGCAATAGCGCATGCGATTGCGAGAAGGACTCGTCGATGGTGTGGCGTATCCAGAGCGGATGGTCCGGCGTGCCGGCCTGTTCGAGCCAGTAGAGGCCATAGCCGTGGCCCTGTCCGTAGATCAGGTCGAGCTTGCCGTCGTGGTTGACGTCGTAGCCGAGGATGGGGAAGCCGGCGTCGCCGATGTCCCAGTCGCCGTGCCACTTCCACTGGTCGTTGTCGGCGTCGATCTGCTCAAACCATCCGTGGGTAGTGAGGACATCGGCCTTGCCGTCGCCGTTGATGTCGGCGACGCCGATGCCGTGGCCGTCCTGCTCGCGGCCTCCCAGGTGATGCACGCGCGGCTTGTCCTTGCTGAAGTCAATCCAGATAACGCCGGAGCGGTTGTAGTGAGCGAGGGCAAGATCGGGCTTACCGTCTCCATTGATGTCGAAGAAAGCTCCGCCCTCGGTATCGTAACTGTCAGTGATCTTTTCTGCCTTCCACATCTCTCCGGCTGCGGTGGCTTTGGGCCCGGGGTTGCGATACACCCAGACTCCATTCGAAATCCAGCCGGTGGTGACGAGGTCGGGCAGGCCATCGTGGTCAACGTCGACGATCCACTCGCCGCAGTCGGAGACGAATTCATTATGGACGCCGACGGTGCGGAACTGATGCTGCTTCCACACGCCGCCGTTGGCGCCGGGGTTCTCGTACCAATAGGCTCCGCTGAGCAGATCGGGGAAGCCATCGCCGTTCATGTCGAGCAGGGAGATGCCCTCGGCGTGGTCGTTGCCGAGGCGGTGGGCGAGAAAGGCAATGCGCGGCTCTCCGCCGGGTCCGTTGCCGGGGTGCTGCAAGCGAAACTCGGTGGCGTGGGCGGGATCCTGCGAATGTGCGAGGGCAGGAGCGAGGAGGAGAAGAAGTAGGGCGAGGCGCTTCATTATCATTTGACTCCAGTGGTGTTGGGTTGAAGCCCACGTCCGAAAATCCGGACGTGGGGCACCCGGGTTCGTACTTGTATGGGCTTAGGCCAGCTTCATGGTCTCGGGGTTCCAGTGCACGACGGTGCCTTTCTCCACGCTGAGATTGCTGAGCAGGGCTGCACCCGCAGCGCGAAATCCGAAGGTGGCGTCTTCAACGACGGGCTGTCTGCTACGCACGGCGTTGAAGAAGTTGTGGAAGTGATCGTAGCTGTCGGAGTAGCCGCTGGGCGGGGCGAACTTCTCAATCGACGCGGGCACCACGCCGGAGAAATGCTGGATGGGGTACTTCTTACGGTACTCCTCGAGGTACTGCTTCTGCATGGCTTCGGTAAAGGTGGAGATGGTATACCCGGGCTCGCTTTCGGGTGGAGTGCGGTTGACGGTGACGGTCTGCCCGGCGATGATCATCTGTCCCTCTGAGCCGGTGAAGATAAAGCCCTCGCTCTCCTCGCCACCATCGACGAAGTTGACGCGCAGGCTGAGGTTGAAGCCTTGGGGGTAGTCGAAGAGGGCAAGCAGGACGTCGTTAGCGTCGCGGCCGTCTTTCCAGTAACGCAGGGCCCCCGTGGCCATGGCGCGGGTGGGACCGTGGGCTCCTGTGATGAAGTGCGTGCCGCTGAACAGATGCACGAAGAGATCGCCGGCAACACCGGATCCGTAGGCCTTCCACTTACGCCACTGGAAGAAGTGTTCGGCGTTCCAGGGAATCTGGGGCGCGGAGCCGAGGAACTGCGGCCAGTCGCAGGTTTCGGTCGAGGCATCGAGCGGGATGGAGTAGTTCCAGGCGCCGATCGAGGAGTTGCGGTCCCACCAGGCGCTGACCATGTTGAGCTTGCCGATGACGCCGGACGCGAGCAACTCCCTGGCCTTCGCATACACAATGGAACTGACGCGCTGGCTGCCGACCTGAAGGATGCGGTTGGTGGAGCGTGCGGTCTCGATGATCTCGGGTCCGTCGGGGTAGACGTGAATCATCGGCTTCTCGAGGTAGACGTCCTTGCCCGCCTTCATGGCATCGACAGCGGCCTGTTTGTGCCAGTGATCGGGCGTGGCGATGAGGACGGCGTCGACGTCCTTCCGGGTGAGAATCTCACGGTAGTCGCGGGTGGTGAAGAGGTCAGGACCCCAGAGTTCTTTTGAGCGGGCCAGGCGGCCGTCGTAGCAGTCGGCGACGGCGACGAGCTTTACGCCGGGCACCTGGATCGCTGTCTTAGTGTCACCCTGTCCCTGGATGCCTGCGCCGATGAGGGCTAACTGGATGTTGTCATTTGGCGAGGTGGGCGTTGAGGAGGCTTGCGCCCCCCCGACTTGTGCAAAGAGAGGTTCGAGACGTGTGGTGACGGCGGTTGCGGTGGCAGCTTTGGCTGCGGCTTGAAGGAATGTTCTGCGATCGAGCATCGTTGAGAGCGTCTCCGTAGTGTGGTGTTTCGGTGGCCTTTCGTCGTGCGCATGAAACCGTTATCCAATGTACGCCTGAAATTCCCTCCCGAGCTGAATTGTTGGAGGTCGGCGCTCGAAGTTGGAAGGATCGTTCTGAAGAGCCTTCTGCAATTCAGGGTTGCCTCGCGTATGGCGGAGCCCAAAAATAGCTCATCCCGAAGAGTGCTGGGCTGCGAGGATCCTCCGGCGTTTCCTTGCTGATAACTCAAACGCCAGTATGCGGCAAAATGTTGGTAATTATTTGGCAAGTTCGGCTTTTCCAGTGATGGTGAATTTGTCAGTGAGAACAGAGGTGGTTTCATCCGGTTGCGCACCTCCGAATGACACTATGTACTCGCCAGGGAGGATCACGCGTTCGCCCTTCTCGTCGACCTGGGCGAGCGAGCGCGGGTCGATAGTGAGGGCGACGTGCGTAGATCGACCGGCATTCAGCTGCACGCGCTTGAACCCGGCGAGCACGCGGATGGGAGTTTCGAAACCTTTCGGTTGCGTGAGATAGATCTCGACAACCTCGTCGCCGGAAGTGGAGCCCGCGTTTTTTACATCTCCCTCAATGGTCACGGGATCGCCGGCCTTCACGCTCGCAGGCGGCACCTTGAGATTGCTGTAGGCAAAGGTGGTGTAACTCAGTCCATAACCAAAGCGATAAAGCGGCTCGCCGGAGAAATAGCGATAGGTGCGGTCCTTCATGGAGTAGTCCTCGAAAGATGGCAACTGTCCGAGTGAAGTATAGAAGGTAAGCGGAAGGCGCCCGGCGGGATTGTTGTCTCCGGCCAGTGTCTCAGCGATAGCGGTGCCACCTTCCTCGCCCGGGTACCAGGCTTCGAGAATGGCATTCGCATGTTGCTGCGCCCAATTGACGGCGACGGCGCTGCCGTTCTGCAACACCACGACCAGGGGCTTGCCGGTTTCGGCGAGAGCCTTCAGTAAATCCTCCTGGACTGCGGGCAGATCGATGGCCGTGCGGTCTCCGCCGCTGAAGCCGTCGAGTTTGACAGGCATCTGCTCACCCTCAAGCGACGGTGAGAGCCCAACCAGCGCGATGATCACGTCAGAATGCCTCGCCGCATGCAATGCCTCGTCGCACAGGACGGCAGCAGGCGCCTGCCAGGTGAGGTCAATCCCGGCGCTGCCGCTCGCATGGAAATAGTCAAGACGAATGGGATGCGGCTTGTTGTCGTCGAAATGCAAGGGCGCTTCGATGACCGCGCCGCGTTCGCCGGTTTTCTTCGCGCCGCCTTCGACCAGCACCTTCCCGTCAAGATAGAGCCGGAATCCCTCTGCGTTTTCGCAGGCGTAGCAGTAATTGACGCGTACGCCAAGCTTGTAATCGCCGGGAGCGGGCGGTACGAAGCTTCCGTCCCATCGAACAGAGAAATTGTTCCGCTGAAGACCTTCGACGGGAGCAACCTTGTCCCAGTTGAAGTTGATATTCCGGTCGTCGCGCATTAACACGGGTGTGCCGCTCAGGTCTTTGGATCTGTAGTACTTGCCTGTAAGACCATCCCCGGACCCGCTGGCTGGATGCAGGGCAGTGTGTTCGATGGGCATCGCCAAACCTTCGACCAGGCTCGATCCCTGGGCGTAGTTAATTCTGGCGGAGGTGAAGCGATTTTCAATTCCCACAAGCGGGTAAACGGGTTCCGGCGGAGGTCCGTTGTAGTTTCCCTGCAGAGACTGAACGAGTTCTGCGGTGGGCCCGACAACGGCGATTCGGCCGACGCTCGATTTCAGGGGAAGAGTGCGGTCCTGGTTCTTGAGCAGCACCATGGACTCGCGCGAGGCCTGAAGGGCGAGCTGGCGATGCTCTGGAGAGTTGTCCTGGGTGAAGGGAATGCGGCCGTAGGCATAGCTGGAAGGCGCATCGAACATGCCGAGGCGGAAGCGCGCACGGAAGAGCCGGTGTAGCGCGATGTCCAAATCTGCTTCGGTGATGAGTTGCTGCTTCACTGCTTCGACCAACGCCGGGAAAGCCTGTCCCTGCCCGAAGCCACACTCCAGGTCCGTGCCGGCCTTCACCGCGGCGGCGGCAGCGTGGGGCATGTCCGGAGCAAAGTGGTGGCCGGTATTCACATCGGCGACGGCTGCGCAATCGCTGACCACATAGCCGTCAAAGTGCCAGGCATCGCGCAGGTGGTCGCGCAGAAGCATGGTGTTGGCGCAGGCCGGGGCTCCGTCGATCGCGTTGTAGGCGCACATCACAGACTGAGCATGGGCTTCTGTCACCGTGGCGCGGAAAGCCGGCAGATAGGTATCTTCCAGATCGTGCGGCGAAACATCGACATTGAACCGGTGCCGCAGCGTTTCGGGACCGCTATGCACGGCGTAGTGCTTGGGCGTGGAGACAACCTTGAGGTAGTTGGGATCGTCGCCCTGCATGCCAGTGACGAAGGCGACGCCCATGCGGCCCGTGAGGAATGGATCTTCCCCATAAGTCTCTTGGCCGCGACCCCAGCGAGGATCACGGAAGATGTTGATGTTTGGCGCCCAGAAGGTCAGGCCAAAAAACATCTCGTGGTCGTTGTTGCGCACGGCATCGTTGTACTTGGCACGCGCTTCCGTAGAGATAGTCTCGCCCATGCGGTGCACCAGATTTGTATCCCAGGTGGCCGCCATGCCGATGACCTGCGGGAAATTGGTAGCGTATCCGGCGAAGGCAACCCCATGCAGACCCTCGTTCCACCAGTCATACTTGGGAACGCCGAGTCTCGGGATTGCAGGCGAATGATCGCGCATCTGCGAGACCTTTTCCTCAAGCGTCATACGGCCGATCAGGTCGTCGACACGCTGATCCACCGGAAGTGCCGGGTTCATGTATCGGAGAGTCGGGGCATCGGGCTGCTGCTGGGCGCGTGCATGCAGAGCCACGAGGGTGAAAACAGCGAATAGACCAGACAGAACGCGGCGGTCAAGGTGAGACATGAAGTATCAGCTCCTGCTAATGTGTCGTGAACCGAGTGTTTTGAATTGCGGCTATTATATGAGGCGAACTTCTGAATGGCGCTCAAGCGCATGAACTCCAGCCTTCCGAATTGTGCGCGAGTCAAGGTAAACCGGAAACCATGCTTAAACGAGCTTAGCGCGAATGCCCGGAACGGATTCATACGATGGATTCTAGAAGCGCAATGAAAGACAACTCAGACCGCCATCCATCTTTTGAAACTCTGACATCTCGAATACCAAGAGATTGAAACCACGGCCAATGAGTTCCGCAGTGAAATGCGGATACCCGGCTGCCACGAGCACGCGTTGATTCACGCGGATGCAGTTCGCCGCATAACTCTCTTCTAGCGAAACTCTGATGAGTTCGTAATTTTGAAAGAGCTCATTCCCGGCCATCTCTTCCGTGACTACAAGGGTGTTGTTCCCGATGTAGGAAATACCACTCTTGAGGTGAAGAATGCTGGTCATTCCCCGCACATCGACTACGGAAGAGGTGTATCCCTGATCGGCCAGATGAGCAGCCAGCTGCCGGCAACCCTCTTCATTCGTGCGGTGCGACAAGCCGAGGAAGAAGTGATCTTCAGCCTCGCAAATGTCGCCTCCGTCCACTGTTGCAGGCGCCTCAATCTCCAGGGTGGCCGGAAAAAAGCGGCTGAGCGTCTGGCGCATCGCGACGACCTCGCCCTCGCGGCTCCGAGCGCCGGGACGCGTCAAAATCGCGCCGCGGGGGGTCAACACGGCAGTGTCCTCGACAAAGGTTGAATCCGGATGGTTGAGATCGGCGTCTAGCGTTGTAATTGTCAAGCCGCATTCCTGCAGCGCTTCGCAATAACGCGAATGCTGCTGAAGCACCTTGTCATAGCTCGGAACCCCCAGGTCAACGCTGGTGAGTCCCTCTGAAAAATTACTTCCTGGGATGCGAACAATTGCATTCTTGAACAAGCTTATCGTCCTCTCGGATGATGGTTTCATAGGCGTGGGATCTGGGTAAATTTGCGGTCGCTGTTCTGCGATCTGAAGTTATGCCTGGCCCGACCCTCGCTGTCGCCAGCGCATCCATGCGTATACCGGAACCGCGACCGCCAACAGCGCTGCGGCTCGCCAGGAACTTGCAGGGTCGTCATGAGCCGCAGCTATGAGGAAGGCGAGCGAAGCTGCCAGCACGACCACGGTTGTGACGGGATACCCCCAGGCGCGAAAAGGTCGCACCATGTCTGGTTCGCGAAATCGCAGCACGATGACCGCGATGTAGTTTACGCAGTACATGGCAGCGACCAGAATTGCTGCGACCGCAATGATGGCCTCGAAGCTGCCGCTGGCAATCAGGATTGCGGAAGTTGCGGCGGAGAGCAGCAACGCAACCCTCGGTGTACCGCCCGCGCCGACTCGTGCGGCACGTTCGGTAAACAGCCCGTCGCGGCCGATCGCGAGCAGAATGCGCGGAGCTCCAAGCAGAACCGCATTGATCAGACTCAATAGCGTAAGCAGCGAGAGCAAGGTAACGAAGCGGCCGCTCCAGGCAGGAAAGACGATCCTGGCAGCATCAGCGGCAGGCAGCTTGGAGGCGGCCAGAGCCGGGGCCGACAGCACATGAAGAAATGCCACGTTCATCAATAAATACAGACCCATCACGATGACAACTCCGCCGATCATCGCCCGTGGCAGATGTTTTGCAGCATCCGTATCTTCTTCCGTGAAGTAGATTGCCTCGTACCATCCGTCATAAGTGACCACAATCGCCCGAAGCGCTGCTATCAGCGGTACCAGCGTTGGCAGGAGTCCTCCACTCCGCGCGAAAACAGCCGGCACTGCACTGTTGGTCTGGGCGGGATGCTGAAGGCACGCCGCGGCAAGGAAGAGAAATGTAATCGCCGTGACTGAGCTAGTCAGCTTTTGTATCGAACTGCTCAGCCTCAAACCAATCCAGTGCAGAGTACAAAACAAAACTAACAACGCCAGCGCAATCGAAGTCTGCCAGGACTCCATGCCAGGAACGAGCGCGACGATGTATTCGGCGGCAGCCACCGCCGCATATGCGACGACTGCGCAGTTATTCAGCCAGTCCGCCCAGCCCACGGCAAATCCCACGGGAGTTCCAAAGGCGCGCTTCGAGTAGATATAGAAGCCGCCCGCTTGCGGCATCGCCGCGCCAAGCTCGGCTACTGAGATCGCGCCCAGCAGTGCGTAGCAGCCGCCCACAACCCACACCAGCATGATGAGCGAGAAGCTCTGCAACTGCCCGGCGATCGTCCCAGGCAGGCGCAATATGCCCACACCCACGGTTCCGCCAAAGATCACAGCTATGCCAAAACCGAGACCCAGGATCCGCGAAAGCGAAGTGCGCGAAGCTGCTACGCTGCGATTAGCAGAACCCCTCGACGTCGAGGTCATTCACCCTCTCCCATCTCTGGTTCGTTCGGGAAACCGGCACTTGCGGAAATGAAAATCTGACTGACGGGCGGGCTTCATTTTCCGACTGTATCCCATGGGCAGATATTCGAGCAGCGATTGGCCGACGCGGATGTCATCTCGACACTGATACCGCACGCTCCATAGGAACTGATTGGAAACTCTGCGCCGATTCGGTCAACCCTCGGATGTGATAGCGAAGGCCGGAAGAGATGAGTAGACTTGGGCAATATCCAATCAAGGAGATCAGAATCTGAATGTGCACGCCGGTGCAGGAGAGAAAGCGTCGATGAATCGCCGCAAGTTTCTTGGTGCTGCAGGGTTGGGATTCTCCCAACTTGTTTTTCCCCGATTGGAGACGTTGCTTTCGAGCGCAGGGATTGCCGCAGACGGAACAACGCAGCCCAACTCATCGAAACCGTACGGCTCCGGCAACTTCGGCGAATGGATCACGGATTCTTTTGGCCTGCCGGCATATCGCTACACCTGCGATCAACGGACTGAAGCCAGAGCGCTAAGCCCGGTCCACAGGGAATGGCGTGAGCCGGCTGATCATCTGCACCAGGTAGGGAATGACCGGCTGGTGGCGGTCGTATCGAACTATGGGTATGTGCAGGTTCGGCAGGATGAAGGGTCGCCGAAATTCCTCAACGACTATGCGCCAGAGCATAGCCGATATGGCGCGGGAATTGGCTACTTCACCGACGGGAAGGCGGTACTCAGCACGTATTATCCCGGAAATGGCGAGAGCTTCGAGAGGGTCTTCGGCGAAGGATACTTGAAAAAGACGGTAACGGGACACGGTTATGAAGTTGATCAGGTCATCTTCGCTCCGTTTGGCGATGATCCCGTGCTGATCGCCATGGTGAGCATTACGAATCACGGCACGGAGCCTGTCCGCGGCCGCTGGATGGAGTACTGGAACTGCCTGAATTATCAGTTTTCCTATCGAGCATGGATGCAGGCGACCGTCTTCGGCGACGCGAAACACGCTGCGGCCCTCCGACAGCGGTTCGGCGCACATTTTGCGCACCACTTCCGAAAAGTCGCAGGAGAGCGAGGATTGGTTGAATCGCAAGCCTTTCTTGGCCACTCGCCAGAAGATATTCAGGCATGGGAGAAGGTCGAAGCATTTCTTAAGACCAACCCCAACGGCTTTTTGGGTGGCCCTCTACCGAACTACGATCCCCGTGCCAGCATGGAAGACCTGAACCCTCCGCGAACTTTTCTCATTTCACTCGATGCACCGGCGGACGGCTTCGCCACCGACGCAGCGGCATTCTTTGGCTCAGGTGGTGTAGAGCGGCCTTCGGGTCTCGCAGCCCAGCTCAATAACGACCTCACCTCTACCGGCCCGGACAGTGCGCACTTGCTTGAGCGCGTCTTCGACCTGCACCCCGGTAAGACGCACACCATCGCCTTTCTCTATGGATACCTGCCAGAAGGCTTCGATCTCGATCAGCTCGCCGCCAAGTACTCGGGTGATGCAGCAGAGCATTGGTCACGCTCCAGCGCAGCGTGGAAGACCGCGGGCCTTCGCCTAAGTGTCCCATCCCAGCCATGGGTGGAACGGGAAGCATCCTGGCATCATTACTACCTCCGCAGCAACCTTACTTACGACAGCTTCTTCCGCGAGCCAATTCTTTCCCAGGGGCACGTCTACCAGTACATTTTGGGTTTCCAGGGAGCCGCTCGCGATCCGCTACAGCATGCTCTGCCATTCATCTTCAGTGATCCAGCAGTTGTTCGCGGGATCCTTCGCTACACGCTCAAAGAGATCCAGCCTGACGGTTCCATCCCTTACGGCATTGTGGGGAGCGGTGTGCCGATGCCAGCCGTCTTTCACCCCAGCGACCAGGAGTTGTGGCTGCTCTGGCTGGTCAGTGAGTATGTGCTTTCTACCCGCGACAAAGGCTTCCTGGACGAGAAGATTCCCAGGTATCCTCGCCTGCAGACTGCTCCGGACGATCCCACCGTCGGCGAACTTGTGCTGCGTTCCTTCCATCACTTCGTGGATACGATCGGAGTCGGAGAACACGGCTTGGTTCGCCTCTTCAATGGCGATTGGAACGACGAGGTCGTTTTGAGCCAGGTGCCGCCGGCACTCTCCGAAGAGGTCAGACAAAAGGCGGAGAGCAGTCTGAATGCCTCCATGGCCTGCTACGTGCTCGATTATTACGGACGGATGCTGAGTTACGTGGGCAATAGCCAGGAGGCTGAACGCGCCCACGCCAAGGCCGAAGCCCAGCGCTCCGCACTGCGTGCGCAGTGGACAGGACGATGGTTCCGGCGCGCCTGGCTCGGGCCGCATCTTGGGTGGCTTGGAGAAGAGCAGGTCTGGCTGGAGCCGCAGCCGTGGGCAATCATCGGCGGCGCCGCCACGGCGCAACAGACCGGCGTCCTGGTTGACGGTTTGAACAAGTTGGTGCGCCAGCCTTCCCCTATCGGCGCCATGCTGCAAAGCGAAGGGACTCCGAAGATGGATATGCCGCTCGGCTTCGGCGAGAACGGTGGCGTGTGGCCATCGATCAACGGAACCCTCATCTGGGCTTTGGCCACCGCGAACGCTGCTATGGCCTGGGACGAGTGGAAGAAGAATTCACTCGCGTGTCATGCAGAGGCCTATCCGGATATCTGGTATGGCATCTGGAGCGGACCCGACACGTACAATTCCGTGCTATCGAGACACCCAGGCGAAACTCGCCACGCCGATCCGAGTTCACCCGACCCCAAGGAGCGATCAGACTGGGGCGTGAACTGGACTGACTTCCCGGTGATGAATATGCATCCACATGCGTGGCCTCTCTACAGCGCCGCGAAGTTGCTGGGATTGGAGTTCCACGAAACGGGAGTCCGTTTCAAGCCGGACCTGCCTCTGTCGGAGTACGAATTCACTTCGCCTCTTCTTGGATTTAATAAATCCCTTAACGGTTATACCGGCTGGTACTCTCCCTCAGTCGCTGGGCGATGGAACGTTGAACTTCGCCTTTCCGGCTCTGAGACGGCGAAGTTGAAGGAAATTAGAATCAATGGTTCTTCGCAGCCATTGCCGACCGATGCCGGTGCGCATCTGGTCAGGTTTTCCGGCGAAAGTAAGCCAGGTTCACCACTGCGTTGGGAAGTCCTGTAGAGCTTGACGGCGGATACGGCAGGGTCATTGCAGCAGGGTGACGATGCCTGCCAGAGGAATGCGGACCCATGTTTGCCGATTGTCGAGTTCGTAGAGTAACTCGTAGAGCGCCTTCTCCAGCAGGTAGGCATGGAGCAGGAGCTGCGCCTGCGGGGGCTGTGGGATAAGGTGCGGATTCGTTGCGTCGATGGCGATCCCGTAAGCACGGAGAAACTCGGTTGATACGGCGTTTTGCCAGAGTCCAGCCCAGAGTTCGAGATTCTTCGCCTCCTCAGGGCGGCCCTCGGCAAAGGCGTTCAAAGCGGCGTAGGCGGCATAGCTGAAGGAGCGAAGCATCCCAGCGACATCTTTGAGGGGTGACTGCTTGGCCCGTCGTGCAGCGAGGGTTCTAGCGGGTTCGCCTTCGAAGTCGAGAATAGTGTAGTCGCCGCGGGAGCGGAGGACCTGGCCGAGATGGTAATCGCCGTGGATGCGAATACGCTGTCCGAAGTCGGCGGGGGCGGCCGAAGCGATGGCCCGGGCACGAGAGAAGAGATCGTTGCGCCGACCAAGCACGAGAGCGGCATGTTCAGCGCCAACCCCGGTGAGCCGGGACATACCGCGTTCCAAGGCTTCGAGTGAAAGAGCGAGCTGTGTGTCGATTCGGCTGGCGTCAGCGGTGAGGTCACTGGTGGTGAAAGACTCGGCGATGAAGGCGGGATTCTCGGTCGGCGTGGCCAATGCCAGATGCATCTCGGCGGTTCGGCGACCGAGCAGGGCGGCCGCCTTGAGGTATAAGGCGGCATGCTCACGAATAGGGCCTGTGGCTAGAGAGTCCTTTTCTGCCTGAAAGGCGGGAGAAGCTCCGACGTCACGTGGCGATCGAAGTGTGGCGACACTGTCGTAGAAGCGGGAAAGCTCGTCCAGGGTCCATTGCCAGCCATCGCCTTCGTTTTCTACGAGAGCCTGGAGGATGGCTAGCGTGGTGGTCTTGTTACCGACGACCTCGCCGAGGAATGGGGCGATGCGAGGGAAGTGAGCGACCTCGGTGAGGAAGCGACCGATTTCGGCGTCAGGGGTTTCTCCAGGCTGGATGCGGCGGAAGAGCTTGAGGATGAGTTTCTGGTCGTAGAGGATGGAGGTGTTGGATTGCTCTGCCGAGCCAGTGCGGGCGGGGAGCGGGTTGGTGCCGCGGATTTCGGCGAAGGCTGAGCTGGTGTGGCCGGCGAGGTAGGGGCGTTTGTTTTCCTGCTCGGAG
>CAYVSQ010000322.1:0-2673 GCA_964453815.1 uncultured Acidobacteriaceae bacterium
CAATGACTGGCTGGCACACATGCAGCAACAGGGGTTGACCGTGCGGGATCTCGATCCTAATGACTTTGCCGTTCAGGGTTCGTTGGCGCAAATGAAAGGAGACCTCAACACAGCCCTTGCGAAAGAACTGCAAGCCGTCCAATTGCTGGAGCAGGACAGGAGAAAGCTTCACGACCCGCAGGCACGCAGCAGATTCATGGAAGACAAGATCGGTTACTACTATTCGCCTGCGCTTATTTTGCTGCAGCAGAAGCGCTATCCGGAGGCGTTTGCGCTCTTCGAGGCCTCGCGTTCGCGCGCGATGGCGGACATGCTCGCCAGCCGGCCGCTGAGCCTGGGTACTCCGCAGGAGCGGACACTTTTTTCTGATTTGCAGTCTCAAAGAACAGCCATCGCCGCCCTGCAACAGAAGCTTTTCAATCTGACCGGCAGCACGGATCGGGACCAGAACGGCAAACAGATTGCGGATCTGGAGGCGCAGATTGCCGGGCTACAGGAGAAGTACCGGTTGCTTGAGGCGAGAATTGCCCGCGAAGCACCGAAGCTGAATGAGCTGACGTCGTCCACACCCGTGACGCTTGAAAGCGTGCAGCGCGCGGCCGCCGAAGGACGGTACGACGTTCTCTATTACGTTGTTACGCAGACGAGCGTTATTCTCTGGCACATCGCTGGCACCGATGTCGAGGTCAAGAACGTATTTTTGCCGTCTGCAATACTTGCCGCCAAGGCAGCGAAGTTGCACGACAGCCTTGTCGCGCCCAGGGATTCTTCCGACGCCCGGTTCGATGAAGACATTTCCCGCCAGTTGTACCTGTATCTCATCCAGCCGGTAGCGGCGTTTATCAAGAGCAATCATCTGCTTATCATCGCGCAGGAGGATCTGACGTCGATCCCGTTTCAAGCTCTGCAGAATCCGGCGGATGGAAAGTATGCGGGAGAGAGTTTCGACATCTCTTACGCGCCGAGCGCGACGGTGCTGGCAACGCTCGAGAAAAAGTCCAATCTGAAGAGCGGCCGTCTGCTTGCCGTTGCTGATCCGGAGATTCACGATGCGGGCGAGGAAGTAAAGGCTATCGGCGCCCTCTATCCCGGCCGGTCCAAGGTGACAGCGCAGGAACAGGTTAGCAAGGCGGACGTTCAAGCGTGGGTCGGCGGGTATGACCTCGTCCATCTTTCGGTGCACGGGAAGTTCAACGGCAGCGATCCGTTGCTTTCGTATCTGCAATTCAGACCGGGGCCTTCCGATGATGGCCGCCTGACAGCCGCAGAGATGTTTGGCCTGCCCCTGCAGAAGAACAGCCTGGTCGTGCTGAGTGCGTGCGAGACTGGCCGTGTGCAGGCGACTCACTCGGGCGAACTCCTGGGGATGGTGCGATCGCTACTCTATGCCGGAGCCGGGAGCCTGGTGTTGTCGGACTGGGAAGTCAACGCGGCATCGACGAAGTTGTGGATGGAGACTTTTTATCGTGAGGGACAAACGAGAGGGCCGGCGGAAGCTGCGCGGCTCGCGCTGGTGGCGGTGAAGTCTCGAACTGAGTTTAGCCACCCGTTCTTTTGGGCTCCATTCGTGGTAACGGGGAAATAAATGGACGATCTGTTCAAGAGCCTTACCGAGAAGGTTGGCAACTTCGCCGCCAAGTGGACAGCCTATGCCGCGTTCGGCTCCTTCCTGCTGTATCTGATCGGCTACCTGACGCTTCGTTTCCAACTGAGTACGTATGGAGTAGCGACAGACCTGGATTTGTTCGATGAGAGATATCTTTTCGCAGGGTGCCGGTTTTTGGTGTACGTAGTGTCCTCCGTTCCCAATATTCTGATTGTTGCTCTAGTGGTGGCAGCGATTGGCTACGTGCCATGGCGGCTGACGCCATTACCCGTCAGGGAGCGCGTGAGACGGTGGTTCGCCGAGTGGTACGCGAAACCATTGCCCCTGCCTCTGCTGGGAATCGTGTTGGCGGTGCTCTTCATCCAGCTGGCGATGCGGCGATGCTTCGCGTTCGGGAATCTTCTTCTGCAGAAGCAACTGCCGGATGAATGGATCTCCTCTGTGTTGCTCACCAGCGATGGCAAGCTAACGCTTTACTTCAGTGGGCTGATGGCGGGGACGCTGCTTACCGTTTTTATCGCGTGGCAAGCGATCGCGCGCGGCGACTCCCTGAACGGTGCAGCCAGATTGCTCACTGGAGTGCTGGTGTTTCTGGTTGCGGTAGAGTTTCTGCTGCTTCCGGTCAACTACGGGGTTTTGATCTCGACGCAGCAACTGCCTCAGGTTGCCGAGCTGCCAGGCGACGCGAAATCGCCTGACTATCAGCGAGCCTGGCTGGTGTGGAATAGCAAGGAAACGTTAACGTACTTTCTATATGGACCGCAGGATCGCAGAGTGCTGCTCACCGTTCCCAGAAAGGATGCCCAGGTCAGGATCGTAGCTTATGACGATATCTATTGTGCCCTCTTCAGCGCGGATCATTCCGTGTCGCGTCCGTGCTCAAGGTGAGGGCGGTATGCACAGGGTTGTTCTGGGGTTGAGCCTGGTGCTCATGCTGGTGCTGGGCGGCGCGGCTGCAGGTCAGAACCAGAAGCCGCAGGGGAGTGCTCCTGCGCCTGCGCCCGCAAAGAAGCAGTCGCCTGACTTCATTGACAAGGTGCTGAAAATTCTCGGCATCTCCGATAGTC
>CAYVSQ010000323.1:0-4025 GCA_964453815.1 uncultured Acidobacteriaceae bacterium
TTCGTGAAGAAATATGTGAACTACGGAGGAAGCATCCGAGCGGCACAGTTCATTGTGCTGGCTGCAAAGGCGCGAGCGCTTTCCCGAAAGCGTTATCACGTAACTTACGACGACATCACCGCGCTGGTGGTTCCGGTGCTCCGACATCGGATCCTGCTGAATTTCCACGCTGAATCGGAAAGGATCGACGCGGACGAAATTCTTAACCGGCTCATCGCCCAAGTGCCACGCGCAAAGGAAAACTGATGCAACGCTTCCTCGATCCCGGCGTTCTTGCAGGCATAACTTCGCTGGACTTGCTGGCAAAGACGGTTGTGGACGGCCTCGTGGCAGGCCTGCATCGATCACCGGACTTCGGCTTCAGTCAGGAGTTCGCTGAGTATCGCGCTTACAGCCCCGGCGATGACCTCCGCCATGTCGATTGGAATCTGTTTGCGCGTACCGAGCGTTGCTATCTGAAGCGGTATCGTGGCGAGACGAGCAGTCAGGTGACGGTGCTGCTCGATGCGAGCAATTCCATGCAGTACACATCCGGGCCACCGTCGAAGATGGACTACGCACGCTTCATAGCAGCCTCGCTGTTCTATCTCGCAATCCGAAATCAGCGAGATGCTGCAGGCCTGATTGTTTTCGACGACGAGGTACGAGACTATATCAGGCCATCAACGAGGCAGGGTCAGCTGATGCGACTTCTCGCGGGACTCGAGCGAGCGGAGCCACATGCGCGGACGGACTATGGAAAGCCGCTCCGCCATTTCCAGGCATTACTGCACCGGCGCGGCATTGTCGTCTTGATCTCCGATTTCTACGAGGAACCGGAGGCGATTGTGCGCATCATCGAGCCCCTCCGCTTTCATGGCAACGATGTAGTCCTGTTTCATATTCTTGACCCCCAGGAAATAAAACCCGAACTCAAGGGACCGGCGATCCTGGTTGACCTTGAAACCGATCGAGAGATGGAGGTTATCCCCGAATACACAAAGACGATCTATCGCACGAAGATGCGTACACATATCGAGCAGCTTCGCTCGCGCACGCGGGAAGCGGGGATGGACTATCACCTGCTCGTCAGCGATCAACCACTTGACACGGCATTGCGCGAATATCTTTCGCTGCGGCATGCGGGGAACTGATGGGCCTTCTGGCGCCATGGTTTTTGGCAGGTCTGGCAGCGCTGGGCGTGCCCGTCTTCGTGCATCTGCTGCGCAAGCATGTGACGACGCCACGACCGGTGAGCTCGCTGATGTTCTTCGAACGCGGTATTCAGAGTTCCACGCGACAGCAGCGGTTACGATACCTGCTGCTTTTTGCGCTGCGAACTGCATTGCTGCTGCTGGTGGTGTTGGCGTTTGCGGAGCCGTTTGTGCTGAGACCGGCAACGGGTGCCAGTGATCATGAACTACTGATCGTGCTGGATGACTCCTTCAGCATGCAGGCGGGAACGAGATTCGCGGATGCCAAGCAGCAGGCGCTTGCTTTGCTGGCCGTGAAGCCTCCGTCGCAAAAGGCGCAAGTGATTGGGCTCGGAGGGCAGCTCGAGGTGCTGACGCAACCGATTGCCGATGAGGCGCAGTTGCGCTCGGCTCTCGAGAGCATCCGGCTAGGAGATGGGCACGCAGGCTTCGGCGAATTGCGGCGGATCATCCGCCCGATGGCGGAAACGGCGGAAAGGCCGATCGATCTGCATCTCTTCAGTGACATGCAGCGTACCGCCATGCCTGCGAACTTTGCTGAGTTAATGTTGCCGCCGAACGCGACACTCGTGCTCCATGATGCGGCGAAGGGCACAGTGCTCCCGAACTGGACGGTGGAGCGGGTAAGTGCGCCGGCTGAGCTCGCCGACCCGAAAGATCCGAAGCGATCACGCGTACAGGCAGTTGTGGCTGGTTTCGACACTCCGGCGGCAGAGAAGACAGTATCGCTGGTGGTTAATGGAAAGCCGATCGCAACACATAAGGTGAACGTTCCGGCCGATGGGCGTGCGGTCGTGGAGTTCGCTCCGATTGACGTAGGCTACGGATTCAACAGGTGTGAGGTACGAATTGAAGCAGGCGACGCCTTTCCAGCGGATGATGCAAGCCTCTTCGTGATTCGCCGGGCGGACCCTGAGCGGGTGCTGTTCGTTCATGCGTCGAGCGATAGCCGATCTGCGTCGTACTTCAGTGCTGCTCTGGCCGCGGCAGGAGCGGGGTCCTTTCTGTTGCAAGCTGTGATTGCGGGACAAACGACGGACCTCGATCCCTCCAAATTCAGTTTCGTGGTCCTGTCAGATACTGGACCGCTGCCATCGATTTTCGAGCACACGCTTGCACAATATGTTGCCAAAGGAGGAGGCGTTCTCATTGCTCTCGGCACGAACGCAGGGCGACGTGCGCGCATTCCCCTCTGGGGAGCTGATGTTAAGGATGTGCATGACTACGCTCGCATCGGACCCGCCGCCGCTACCGTCAGTCAGGTGGACTTCACCCATCCGGCACTCGCGCAGGAACAGCCCGGGCATGACAACGGAGGTTGGGCGGAGACGAAGTTTTTCTATGCCGCATCTGTCGATCCGGGACAGGCGCGCGTGGCCGCCCGTTTGAGTGACGGGACTCCGCTTCTGTTGGACAAACAGTCAGGCGAGGGACACGTGCTGCTATTCACATCAGGGCTGGAAAATCTGACGAACAACCTGCCACTCCATCCTCTCTTTGTCGCGTTCATCGACAAGACTGCTCGCTATCTTTCAGGACATGAGCGGCTCAGCGGATCTCAACTCGTCGATTCATTCGTGCAGCTTCGCTCTGCTGCCGCTCCAGCCGGTGAGGTCGCAAATGTAGAAGTAATCGATCCGGACGGGCGCAGGCCGCTCTCGCTCAGCGAGGCACGAAAGGTGCAAACTTTTCGTTTGCAACGCGCAGGTTTCTATCATGTTCGATTTGCAAATGGACAGGATGCGGTCATCGGTGTGAATCCTGATCGCCGCGAGTCGGACCTGCAGCCGATTCCTCAGGATGTACAGCAGCTCTGGAGTGGAAACAACGCGGGAGGCATGCCGACAGAGACCACCGTGCTTGATGACGTCAAATATCGTCGAGTGAATCTATGGTGGTACGTTATGCTGCTTGCATTGGTAGTGGCGCTGGCAGAGGCGACGCTTGCCAGCCGCTACATGGGTACGCAGCGGGAGGAAGCATGAGCAGGCGGGATGAGCTCAATTCCTACATTGCTCAACTGCAGCAGAGGTTGCGGTTGGGAGCGTGGCTGCGTGGTGCTGCGATCTTTGCGGGCACGGCGCTCGTTGTCACAGTCGCACTCGTACTGTTGCTTAATCATTTCGCCTTTCCATCACATGGTGTCGCAGGAGCACGTCTGGCACTCTTCGCTGCGCTCGCTGCAGCCGGTGCGTTCGGCGTTGCCCTCCCGCTCATCCGCATGACGCGAACGCATGCGGTGCGCCGGGCCGAAGCAGCATACCCTGAGTTCGAACAACGGCTGACGACTTTCCATGAACGCGAACGCAGTAGCGACGGTGACCCGTTTCTCGAGCTGCTGGCTGCCGACACTCTATCGCAGGCACAATATGTGAAACCGTCCTCTCTGGTTTCAGATAACCGACTTATCGTTCTGAGCGGCGCCGGAGTCGCATGCCTCGGCGTGCTGGCATGGACAATCGCTGCCGGGTCCGGCTATCTGGGCTATGGCGCTTCGCTGCTGTGGACCGGCGCAAAAAAGAATGCGACTCCGTTCTACTCGATCGTGGTGACTCCCGGCGACGTTGTCGTGCGGCGAAACAGCGACCAGTTGATTACCGCGCGCATACTCGGCATGAGGCCGGAAAAGACGCAGATCTTCGCTCGTTACCAGAGCACAAACGGGTGGGAGCCTGTAACCATGCAAGCGCAACCGGATGCAGGCGGTGCGGCAACGTATCAGTTCATTTTTGCCGGCTTACCGGAGAACGTTGAATACTACGTGGCGGCTGGTCCGCTGCTTTCACCACACTACAAAGTGCGTGTTGTGGACCTTCCCGCTGTGAAGCGCAT
>CAYVSQ010000324.1:0-13262 GCA_964453815.1 uncultured Acidobacteriaceae bacterium
GGACTCTCCTTTGTTGCTATAAATCCCTGTGCATTTGTACTGTATTTCCGCTGCATCGGAAAGCACGCAGAACCCACGCGCAAAACCTGCGGGGGCCCACACCTGTCGGCGATTTTCAGCCGAAGCTTCTACCCCGACCCACTCTCCTAGTGTCGGTGATCCTCTGCGGATATCCACCGCCACGAGAAAGGCACATCCTAAAGAAACGCGCATCAATTTGCCCATGGGCGGATCCCATTGGAAATGCAGACCCCGCACGACGCCCTGGATAGACCGCGAGTGATTGTCTTGTACAAAATCGGTCGGTAAACCGTTGTCCATGAATTCATCCTTGCGGAACGTCTCCATAAAAAATCCGCGTGTGTCCTGAAAAACATCAGGAACAAGGACCACGACATCGCTTAAGCACCTTGACTCGATCTTGATTTTCATTATTTTCTGAATTTCATCCCAAATTGTTCCCAGGAAGACTTTCGACAGAAGAGAGGTATTCCGACAACCCCTACCGGACACCGTCACGACTCGGATAATTGATTCAACTTGGATGTTGGCGGAATTGAACGCAAAATCTTCGCGGGATTGCCCGCAACAATCGAGTTAGGAGGAACATCGCGTGTCACCATACTGCCAGCTCCAACGATCGAGTTTTCACCTATCACCAGGTTAGAAAGAATCGTCGAGCCCGAACCGATAGAAGCACCGCGCTTCACCACCGTCCGCTCAACACTCCAGTCTTTTTCGGTCTGAAGTTCTCCATCGTCTTTGGTCGCACGGGGATAGGGGTCGTTGATGAAGGTCACGCCATGGCCAACAAAAACATTATCCTCAATGGTCACACCCTCGCACACAAACGTGTGGCTTGAAATCTTACAGCGGCGTCCGACGATCGCATTTTTTTGAATTTCGACAAAGGCGCCTATCTTTGTTTCGTCTCCGACCTCACATCCGTACAGATTTATGAATCTTGACAGTCGGACGTTTTTTCCAAGTTTCACGTCGTCCGCGATGCAGTTACAGGGATTCATATATAGACCAGCGAACCTTTCCTGTTGAGTGAGTCACTCGCGGCTTCTAACATTTTTACTATTCGAAGCCCTGCGCATCCGTCGTTAATCGGTTGTTTCCCACTTGAAATGCAATCCACAAAGTAGGATAGCTCCTGGCGCAATGCCTCTACTTGCTCAAGCTGAGGAGCCCACATATCACCGGACCGATAGTTGACTAGCAGCTCGTAGACGCCTTCGCGGTTAGTGATATCCACTCCTCTGTCGTATATCTTTACCTTTTCGTCGGCTTCGAGATCGTTCCAGACCAGCATTCGCTTCTCGCCGCCCATCAGAGTGGTCCTCACCTTTACAGGAGAGAGCCAGTTGACATTGATATGCGCTATGACCTTCTCGGGAAAATAAAGCGTCATGTAGGCCACATCCTCGTGTCCATTCAAATGTTTCTGCCCGGTCGCGACAATCGCCTCAGGACATGCTTTGATCAGGTAGTCCATGATTGAAAGATCATGCGGTGCTAAGTCCCAGAGCACGTTGATATCGTGCTGAAACAAGCCCAGATTGACGCGAGTTGCATCGTAGTAATAGAGCTTTCCTAGGGTTCCTTCGTCGAGCAGTTGCGAAATTTTTTTCACTGCACCAGTGAATAGAAAGGTATGGTCCACCATGATTATTAGATTTTTTTTCTGGGCGAGGTTGATCAGTTCCTCCGCTTGCGCGGCATTGCTGGTGAATGGCTTTTCGACAAACACATGTTTACCATTCTCCAGCGCAGCTTTTGCCAGTTCGTAATGTGTCCAGACAGGTGTCACGACGGCGACGGCGTCTATCTTAGGCGACGAAATCAAGTCCAGAGCATCTGGTGTCACATTGATACCTGGATAAGCCTTCTGTACACGCAATCGCGCAGCCGGACTCATCTCGGCGATTGCGAGTACCTGAGAATCCTCTAGACTCTCAAGATTCCTTACAACATTTGGCCCCCAATAACCGTAGCCAATGACGCCAAAGTTCATGACTTTTCACCACTCTCCAAAACTGCTGACGATCGGGAACGCGTATCGGAGGAAAAATGCGTCCGGTATAGAGTGAAGCGGAAGCGGACTCTGAAGGTCAACACTTTGCTTCGCCTCTTCTTTGTGGTTGCGATACTTCAGACCTTTGCCAGAAGGACATAGCTTCGTCCTGCGAGGGCAGCAACCCTCGTTTTTACTCTGTGTTTCACACTCTTGCTGAATCTACAAAATGCTAAGTCCTCACATTGAGGCCGTCGCGCGATCGGTAAAAACAGTGATAACACGTGATCTTCGTCTGCACGGCATCAAATAATGACGGAAAATGCCCGTATCCAACACGGACGAAATATCCATCCCAAATGGAGTGAGCGGGATGGATGGAGCATATCCGCCATCGAATCGATTGAAAGACGATCACCTGTTCAACTCAACAGGCACCCGCACCACTGATCACTGCGCCGGGCGTGCGCATGAGGATCTTAAAGTCGAGCCAGGGGGACCAGGATGTGGCGTATCGCAGGTCCAACCGAACCATTTCATCGAATTTGACACTGCTTCGACCAGTAACCTGCCATAACCCAGTAATCCCAGGCTTGACTTCCAATACCCGGCGACGATGCCAGGTCTGATAGGCTGCCAATTCGTATGGAATTGCAGGGCGGGGGCCGACGAGTGACATATCTCCTTTTAGAACGTTCACCAACTGCGGTAGTTCGTCCAGACTTGTTCTGCGTAAGAACTTTCCGACCCGTGTAACCCTCGCATCGTTCGTAAGCTTGTAGATGCCATCGCCATTCACATTGAACGGTTTATGTTCCGCCTCACCCGCTATCAATTTGGTTACATACTCTCTGTGAACACTATGATCATTGTCCGCGTGCATGGATCGGAATTTCAGGAATACAAAGCTTTGACCATACTGTCCGACTCGCTGTTGTCGAAAAAGCACAGGACCTTTGGATGACGCCTTGATCGCTAGTGCAATCATCAAAAGCAGAGGCGCGCAGAGGATCAATATCAATGCGCTGCCGACAATATCCATCACTTGCTTAATGCGCAAGAGGGTACATCTGCGCTTGTCCGGGCTCAACAGATCCGGATACAGGGATGGATCGCTTGGACGCCCGGAATTAGCATGATCCCAGTCATCCGGAAAGAAATGGAAGGAGATACTGACTTGCTTGAATTGGTCTGGAGACAGCCGGGCCTTTAGCAGGGTACTCACCTTGCTTAGGATCACGCTCAGGATTGTGTTCTTGTCATGACGTGCAAGCCCTGTAAACATCACACCAACGGTGGTCCGATCTTTGTACCAGCCGATTACGTCGGTTTCTCTGATAGATACCAGGAGGACAGACAGTACCCTGTCCAGAACCGTCTCGTTCCTTTCCGAACCTTCACGCTTGCCCCCCCCCAGCAACATAAGCAGAAAGGGCTCCCTGGAACGCTCTGTTCTTTTGCGCTCTATGGCGATCATTCGCTTAAAGGTCTCTTCACTAAAGACTTCGCGCGCCCCGGCGGATAACCACTCGAGGAAAGGGTCAATCGGATTTGAAGCTTTATCTATCCGCAGCAGGGTCACAGCTAATTCCTCTCCGCGATTCCCTCTTTTTCGTTGTCCACTAAGAACGACGATTCATGACCTGCTCTTGTCCGTCCATTTTTCTGAAAGCAAGAGGAAGGGTGATTGCGATTGTTCGTCTCAATCGGCATCTTCACGCACGATTTTGGATATAAGTGGGTAAAAAGATAGGTCCCGAATCGGAGTCAATCATTGTGTCGAAGCATCGTTCAACCGTGAGACTGTCTCCGGTTTGTAGTAGTAGCAGCTGGCAGCCGCGTCTTTGGAACTATTCACCAATGCACCAATAAGTTTTTTTGGCTCGATAGCTTCGAGTCCCCTCTCTAGTTGCCGTCTCTCTGTAGTTCCTTGACGCGTAACCAGAAGTATTCCATCTGCGAACCGCATCCATACGCTCGTGTCGGCCAAAGGCAATACAGGAGGAGAATCGATAATGATCCAATCGAACCATCCGGTCAATTGATCCATCAGCGCAGACGATTTTCCAGATTGCAGGAGTTCGAGTGCATTACTCGGAGCGCTACCCGCTGGCAAAATCCAGAGGTTTGGGTCTTCGAGATGATAGATACTCGCCGCTAAAGTGCGGTCGCCCTGCATCCATTCACAAAGACCCGGAGGCCTTCTGAGCCCGAACATCTGCGATAAAGACGGGCGCCGCAGGTCCCCCTCCAACACGAGAATTCTCTGCTGTGTCCCTAGAGCGAGAGTGCAGGCCAGGTTGGCAGCAATCATGCTCTTGCCCTCTTGAGGGATTGTGCTCGTAATCAATACTTTCTTGAGCTCTCGATCCCGCCGGAAATGTCGCAAGCGGACCCCTAGAAGGCG
This sequence comes from uncultured Acidobacteriaceae bacterium, assembly GCA_964453815.1. Classification (GTDB taxonomy): domain Bacteria; phylum Acidobacteriota; class Terriglobia; order Terriglobales; family Acidobacteriaceae; genus Silvibacterium. The sequence continues at coordinate 4,428 of CAYVSQ010000324.1, forward strand.
GAAGGCTTCCGCTGCCGGACTTCCATTATCCATGAGACTTACCAGCCGGCTTTGAGGAGTGAGCGATGCCTTCAGAGATTGGAACTGGCCGAATGGATCCAGCATCGAAAGCTCAGCTGTTGCCCGAGCTTCAGATGTCATCGCAATTGACGACGCTTCTACCAAGCCGGATGACGTGTCACGCTCCGCGCCTTTCGTCGCGTCAAGTTGCTCAGTCCCCCGCTTCGTTTCCCATTCCGATGCTGCTAGGCGTTCGGCGCGCTGCAGCATTTCAGTCGCTTCTGTCAGCCCCGACAAATCCATTCCAGAGCGTTCGGCTTCCGATCTTTGTAACGCGTCAAATATTTGGCTCACGTTTTGCTCGCTTCAACGGCTAACGCCGCACCTAGATCTGGATTGCTAACGACAGGTCTTCGCACGGCGCATACAGGTCATCGAGCAGGTTGGTGATTGCCGGACATCTATCTCTCACTGGAACTCCCCAATCTCTTCAGCCTCAGGCAAGCAAACCACCTCGAGGCGGAACTCTTTCGCCACATCTTCTATCACGTCCGGAGGTACGTTCGGCAATCGTCTCGCGTAGGCAGTAATGAGGGCATTCTCGCAAATTGTGTTGATCAGGCGGGGCAATCCTCGCGAATGTCTATACACTGCCGCAGTGGTTTGTGCAGAAAACAATGGGTCAGAGCACATGTTTCCACTAGCAATCTGCAACCGCTGATGGATGTATCGATTTGCCTCGTCAGCATCGAGCGAACGAAGCTGCGTGCGAACCGCGATTCTTTGTTTGAGTTGCCTTAGACCGACCGAATCCAGTTTTTCGTCAAGTTCTGGCTGTCCCACCAATACGATCTGCAACAATTTGTCATCGTCCGTTTCCAGGTTCGACAGAAGGCGCACCTCCTCAAGTATGTCCGCAGACAAATGGTGTGCCTCATCTATGATAAGTACGGTGGTCATTTTCCTCGAACCTCGCAAGACTAAAAATCGACCTAGATCAAACAACAGGTCGCTTTTGTTCTTGCCAAAAACAGGGAGTCCAAAGTCGGAGACAATGTACTGTAGGAACTCAGTAGAGGAAAGCCGGCCATTGAAGAGATATGCGTATGCAACGTCTTTACTCTCCTTCAACAGCCCGATCAAACACCGAAGCAGCAAGGTCTTCCCGGTGCCCACTTCTCCAGTCAACACGACGAATCCCTTGTGCCGCCGGATGCCATAGTAAAGCGCCGCCAGCGCCTCATTGTGCCATTTCGTCGGGACAAAGCAAGCGGGATCAGGCGTGAGATCGAACGGATTGCGCGTGAGATTGAAGAACGCTTTATACATCGGAAACTGGACTAATTGTGTAGGTAACTAAACGCGGAACCTGCCAGAATGGTGGCTACGACTAGTGCAGTAAGGGTCCATCCGAACATTAGTTTTTTCTTGCTGCTTCGTTCATCCGACAGACTCATGATCTCCGGGATCTCGGATATGACCGCCATCGGAAGCAGGGTCTTGATTTCCTTTTCGCTGTGCAGGCGATCGTCCATAACTTCAAGTCCACCAACTAGAACCAAGCCCAATACGAGTCCCACCCCCAGCCCGATTCCGCAAAATTTGAGACGATTGGGAAAATCTGGTTTCAGCGGTAAGCTCGGAGGATCAAGCATCTTGAACCGCTCACCTTGCTGCATCAGTTCCATACTCGTGGCCATCTTTGAGTCATTTTGCTTTTTTAACAACTCGTCGTAATTAGTTTTGGATTGATCATAGCCACGGGTCAGATCTGCCAGTTGCTGCTCGCGCGCAGGTTCATTATTCAAGCGATCCTGGTAGCTGTTGACTCTTGCTTTTAAGTCGGCAATTGCTTGCTCACGATTCGCAATCTCTGCCTGGTTGGCCCGTAGCTGGCCTTGAAGTTGCAACAACGCCGAGTTTTGTGGATCCGCCGCGTCAACCGTAGCAGTTCCATTATCTAATTGTCTCCCACCGTTGCCGTTCGCCTTTGGCTCAGAAAGGAACGCGCCTCTCATCTTTTCGGTCTTGGCTATTTTGTCCTTCAGATTCTGGACTTCAGGATATTCATCGGTGTAACGAGAGCTAAGGTCTGCCAGTTCCGACTTAAGTCGAACGAGTTCATGGTCAATCGCTGACAGATTTGTAGGGGTGCCGTCAGCAGTCCGGGAGGTCGTATGGAGAACTCGGTATTGCTCGACCAATGTCTGGAGATATACTCCCTGCTGTTTCGCTCCGTTGAGACTATCCTGCTCGTTCTGTAGCTGCGCCTGGAGCCCGCTCAGGATTTGGAGGTTGCTTGCTTGTTGGGAAGGCAATTCGCCTTCGTGCTGTCCTTTGAACTGTTGAACCTTTGCTTCCTGCTCAGCCAGGTTCGCACGCGCAATCTCCAGCTGGTTCCCAATAAAATTGGTGGTGTCTTCAGATTGTTGCTGACGCACTTTCAGATTCTCGCTAATGAAGAGGCTCGTCAATTCGCTCGTCACTCGCTGGGCAAGATAGGGATCGCGCGCCGAATAGTAGATCCTGAATGCCGTAATCTGATCGCCTTGAGTGCTACGCACAAGTTCGATGCCAATATCTTTGCGTATGAGTTCGACTTTTTCATCCGGTGTGATCTGGCCGTGACTGTTGCTATAGAGTTGTAACTTATCGATGATCAGAAGGAGGCGGGTGCGGCTAAGAATTTGTTGCGTAATACTCTCCAGCCGATTCTGCAAATCGTCGCTGATGTTTGGTTCGACGTAGTTTCTCGGCATAGTAGGCCGCTCTACAAGGATCAGCGTGCCCGATTTATAGCGTGCCGGTAGAAGCCAGCTAGATCCCCAAACGATGAGCCATCCAAAAAATACCACTATTAGGAATAGGATGTGGCGGCGGCGAACTATTTGCAGGTAGTGCTGGACATCGAACACTGCGGAGTTCTTTTCCTCGTAGATTTCTGGCATGATTATTTTCTCAGTGATCGTGTCAACTGAAGGAAAATGGGATGACCTCACGATCGCTATCAGGACATCAAATATTGATGAGCTAAAGCGCTCGTTTCAGCCTCTAGCTAGACTTTCGCTTACTAAAGATCTAAACGGGCTCTTTTCAAGCACTGCTTTTTGGTCGGTCATTATGAACTAATGCCGCCAAAGCGTCGGGTTTCACCAGGTTGCTTGCTTGGGAATATACCCGCTAAATCTCGTCCTGTCGCCGCTTCCACATCAGTAGCGTCAATTTCTACTGCCACAGACTGGGCCATCATGTCCACGGAAAGAACTAAACGATACAGATTCTTCTTGCGGATCAGAATGCCTTCGACGCCTTCAAGAGAGCCCCGAGTGACGCGAACCCGTTCACCGCACTTCAGGAAGGGGTGCGGCTCTACACGAAAGGGCCCTTCAACAGCCCTTCGAACCGCCTGAATCTCGGCTTCCGGAATGATTGCTACCTGCTCGCCGTGGAACAGTATCATATGAACTCCCGGAGTCGTCACGACCTGCAATCGCCGATCGAGTCCTCCACGGACGAACACATAGCAAGGGAACAGCGGCAGACTAAGCATCTTGCTTCTGTCCTTCCAGCGTCGCACTGATGCATAGAGTGGCAGAAACACCTCAAAGCCCTTTGTCGATAGCATCTCTGCCACCGTCTTCTCGTGCTGATGGCGGGTGTAGAGCACCCACCAGGCAGGGACTTCGTGGAATCCGACGTCAATTGTTTGCGAGGTGGCCATTTTGCTTCGCCTCTGATTTTGATTGGGCGGAATCTCTGACACCCGTCAGAAAGACATAGCTTCGCCCTGTGGGCTACAGGCCTGTTTTTTACTCTGTAGCTCAGACTACCGAGCTATTTGTGGATTTACAGAGACGATAGCAGCACGTTGATGGCCATAGTGCATGCAACTACTAAAAGCCCTAGATGATGGGTTTTATTGCTGATTTCGATGGGGAATTAACGGTTCGCAAGTGACCCTTAGATGTAGGATCTTGCATACTACATAACAATAAATTTCACATTTTCCAAGACTACCTGTGACAAGATGGTGAGGAAAAATAATAGTTTGCTCACCCCGTTTTCTGGTGCACACTCGCAGAATTCTTTCGCAGCCTGTTCATCTCTAACTCATTGTAGGCCAGGTAATTCGCTCAGCAAGGTCTTCGCGGTAATAGCACTGGACGCGTTTGAGGTAAAGATCAGCCGACTATGCGGATAATGCTTCCTCCGTTTGGGAGTAAGTAAACCAGAGAATTTGTTGACCTGTTTTCTTACGGAACGACGAACTTAAAACCTGCTTATGCCGTCGTCAATGCAGATGACCGCAAACCGCGCCGTTACTTAAGGGGCGCTGGATACGTATGTTCCCAGCTCGCGCCGGATGTTCTTGACGGACTGCAGGCACCGCCATAGAGCCCCCAGAATACGCGACGGTAGGTTACCTTTACTTTATTGGAGCCGCCGCCCATGCGCCCTCACATGGCTACATTGCTTGACGATTTCCGCCTCTTTGGCGGCGAGAGAGCCATCGTCCGACATGTGGGCAACCGACGCAAGATCACCAGTTACAAAGAAATCGCAAGGTTGGCCGGGCGTTTTGCAGCGCTGCTGGCCAAGCACAACATCGGGCCGGGCGACCGGGTACTGTTGTGGGCCGAGAACGGTGCCGACTGGATCGCGGCGTTCTATGGCTGCCTGCTACGCGGGGTGTTGACGGTTCCGCTGGACGTTTATGGAACGCCGGAGTTCGCGGCTCGAATAGCATCGGACGTGCGGCCGTCATTGGTTGTAGGCGACGCCGCGCTTCTCCTCACTATGGAGGGCGAATGGCCAAAGCTCTTCTTCGAGGACTGGCCTGCTGCGCTACCCACCGAGGAAGCTGGTCCGGTCGCCGGCCTCACACATGACACGCCGCTGCAGATTCTCTTCACCTCCGGCACAACAGGGGAACCCAAAGGCATCGTCCACACCCACGGAAACGTTCTTGCCAGTCTGGAGCCTATCGAGCAGGCAGCGCGTGGCTACCTGCGCTACGTACGACTGGTTCATCCGCTGCGTTTCCTCCATACGCTGCCGTTGAGCCACGTCTTCGGGCAGACGATGGGACTGTGGATTCCACCGATCTTTGCCGCCGAGGTTCACTTCGAGAGCAGACTCACGGCGCCGAGGCTCATCGAGACCATCCGCCGCGAGCGCATCTCGGTCTTGGCCGGAGTTCCCCGCGTGCTGGCCGTGCTCAAGAGCCATCTGGAGACAGCATATCCCGACCTGCCGACGCGCGTAGCTGCCGCGCAGGGCCTCTCCGCGCTCAAGCGCTGGTGGTGTTTCCGCGATATCCATGCCGCCTTCGGCCTCAAATTCTGGGCCTTCATCACCGGCGGTGGCGCGCTGCCCGGTTCGATCGAGCAGTTCTGGAATGCACTTGGCTTTGTATTGGTCCAGGGATACGGTATGACGGAAACAGCTGCCCTCATCACCCTCAATCACCCTTTCCGAGTGGCCCGCGGCACCATGGGCAAGCCGCTGCCCGGTCGGGAGGTGAAGCTGCTGCCTGACGGCGAGGTGCTGGTACGCGGCCCCATGGTCTCGCCCGCAACATGGAACGGAGGCTCGTACCATCCGCGCACCGGCGAGTGGCTGGCCACTGGCGATCTGGCGGAAGCCCAACCCACTGGAGAGTTACGCTTCCTTGGCCGCAAAAGCGAAGTTATTGTGACCGGCGCCGGCGTTAATCTCCATCCCGAGGACCTGGAAGCTGCTCTCGAACAGGAGCCGGAGGTCGTTGCCTGCGCTATTCTGCCTGTAAAAACTCCCTTCGGCCCCGAGCCTTGCGCTATCCTCGTACTGCGTGGAGCACCTGAGCGAGTCGCCGCAATCCTGCAACGGGCGAACTCTCGATTGTCTGAGCCTCAGCGAATTCGCCGTTGGGCGCTCTGGCCGGAGCCGGATCTCCCGCGTACCTCGACCGGCAAGGTGAAACGAGCCGCTGTAAACGCCTGGCTGGCCAACCACGGAGCGAATGCCGGAAACCCAGCTTCCGTTACAAGCACAGACTGGCTGCTGGCTCTCATCGCGCACATCACAGGAGAAGCCTCGCCAGCCGATCAGAAAGCTGTTGGGCCGAATCACGATCTCCTCCTGGTTGAGGACCTTCACCTTGACAGTCTGGGTCGTGTGCAACTGTTGGATGCGCTTGAGGAACGGCTTGGCGTCGCGCTCGATCAGGAGGAATATGCCAGGGTGGAGACAATGGGTGGATTGCGGCAATTTGTGACCCGTCTCGGCAACACAGAGGCTGAGGTCAGCCAACCCATCGTGCAGCCGGGAGATGCACAAAATTTCAACATTTCCAATCTGACGACGGCCAGCCATGAGCCCAAAACCCAGCACCAGCCCGAGGCCGGATCCCGGCCGCTTGCCGCGCACTATGTCTATCCTCACTGGCCCTGGCTAAGGCCTCTACGCTGGATTCGCGCAGCTTTTGTGGAGTGTGTCCTGCGCCCGCTGGTCTGGTTGTTGGCTGCGCCCCGCATAATCCGTACAACTAAGACGCTGCCCGCAAGAGACCCGATGCTGATCATCGTCAACCACGTCACCACATATGACGTGCCGCTGCTGCTTTTCGCGTTAACGCGGGCCATCCGGAGCCATACCGCAGTGGCCATGTCCGGCGAGCGACTCGAGGACTTTCGCCACGCCCGCAACATGGAACCGCGCTGGCTCAACCCACTCGGGCCGCCCGCCTGGCTGCTAATCACAGCACTCTTCAATGTCTTTCCGCTGCCCCGCCAGCGAGACTTTCAGCGCAGCTTTGCCCACGCTGGGCAGGCGCTGGACCGCGGCTTCCATGTCATTGTGTTTCCCGAGGGAACGCGTTCACCGGACGGTGTTCTGGCGAATTTCCGGCCCGGGATCGGCCTGCTGGTCAAACAATCTTCCGCTGCTGTCTTGCCCGTTGCGCTCCGCGGTCTGGGCGATCTCAAGACGCGGCAGCGTAGCTGGTTTCGCGCAGGAACACTCGAAGTGCGTCTTGGGCAACCGGTGCGTTTCGCTGCAAACGAACCTGAGGCCGTAATCACCGCAAGGCTACAGTCAGAGGTGGAGAAGCTCCTTACTACCTAGACCCTTTATCGGAAACCGCTCGTTTAACTGTTGAAGACCTGTCTGACTCCTCATGAGGAAGAAGCTATTTCCGGTGAGCCTCTTCCCATGTCCGCACATTTCGTCTTGCGGCATCGAAAAGCCGTTCGTAGTTACCTTTGCGTACGGCTTCGCTCGCTTGCGGGGTCAATGCCTTCCAAAGGGGACCATATTGGTAGTAAATCTTCAGATACTTTTCCTGAGTGGATGGAGCAACTTCATCAGTCCCAAAAAGGAAACGGTCCGGGTAACGATTAATCAGATCGGCAGTAGCCTGAACACTCTCTGGACTAGCAACGATGTACTTCGCGAATTCGTCCCAGGAGATATCGAAATATATGTTGTGCATTGCAGGATCACTAAGAATTGTTTCCAGCATAGCCGCATGGTTCTTGATCGGATGAATGACCCGCCCAAGCCCGCAGTGAGCCCAGATAATCGGGCCATTGGGATGTCGTTTCAAAAGCTTCGTCATTTGGGCTAGGTAGACAGGCTCCGCACCCTCCTTTGGAAACGGCACGTCCACGTCATTGTGTATCAACACGACAAGTCCAGCTTCGGCCGCGAAGTCAAGGATGCGATCCAGTGCGGGATTCGTAAGGCTGGCCGTTTCCCCCGAAACCTTGGCGGAAACAAACTCCTTATGAATCGTGAATTCACCTATTCCGGAGAAGACCCCAGGAAAAGTCTGGAGTACACGCCGGATATGATCTGCCGCGTACATGTCGGCAGGGTTGAAGCCGGTGATCATAGGGTCGAAACGAGCCTGTTGCTCAGGAGAGAGCGACCGGTAAGCCATCGCGATATAGGCATCCGTGAACGAGTAGTAGTAGAGAGGCGCGTCCGTCTGCAAATAGTAGGTTGGAGCGAAGTCTCCTGAATTTTGATAAGACCATTGCTGTTGCAGCGGAATGCCGAAAAGCGCAACCCGCCCAACCCTCGTACCCATAATCGTCAGAAAATCGTGAAGGTCAGTTCCCTCTTGAATGTAGTTCGTCAGGTGGAAGTGACTATCGTTCAATTCAGCCTGGGATTGAGACGAAGGCGAGGACTGGGCACTTGCATGACCGCCCCCGACTAAAGAGCATATGACCGTGAAGGCTACCAGAAGCAAATGTTGGTTCCAACAGGACTTGTTGAAGATCGATCTGTTCGTCATAGCTTGCCTCCTCAGAACGCCATCTCGAAATTTGAATGGAATACAAATCCGTGGCCTCCCACTTGGAACGGGACAGAAGAATAACCTACGGGAGAGTTATAGAGGTAAAGCCCCTCGGTGTTCCACCGGACAACTCTGTTCTTCCAGGGAAACCAGTTCATTCCGGCGCGAATATCCCACGGATGCCCATACTTGCCGAACACCGTCGACCCGCCTAAGTACAACTGAAAAGATTTGGGCACCACCATCGTCGATGTTTGCACTTGAAAGCCATGGTCGAAGATTTGAGATAGACCGGCGGTACCGGGGCCGCCGAAGTTGTTTAGCCATCGAAAGTAATACTCACCTTCTACTGCATACCCGTGATACTTCACCCCACTGTCGACAGAGGTCATCTGATAATTCACATCGTTGACCGTGATGCCTGGCCCAAATAGGTTGGGCGTAAAAATAATGCTTCCGTCTGTAAGCCGGATTTGTGTGTTTTGGATCGCTTCGGTGTTCGGCTGGCTTTGCTTATCCTCATGGCTCCTGGTAAAGTGAACCGCCAAACG
>CAYVSQ010000325.1:0-9600 GCA_964453815.1 uncultured Acidobacteriaceae bacterium
GAGTGAATCTCATACCGTGGCTTCATCACTTCTTGTTCAAGATAGAAAAACACCTTGGCGAAGCCGGGCTGCTTTTCGGCAAGAGCAAAGACGGCTTCATCGACGACCTGCAGACCGAGGACAGCACTGACGCCTTCACCCCGAGAGTTGGTGACGTGGAACCGTACGCGTGCATCGGAGCCTGGTTTGTAGACAGGCGCATCGGCGGTGGTCTCGATCTTCAGCTCATCGGCGGGCTGTACGAAGATGAGGCGATGGTCGGCGACCGGCTGGGCGTCACGACCAAAGAGATAGGCATCGATGTCGAGCGTGCCAGCCATCTCTGGCGTTGCGTTGAGGGTGAGGTCGACTTGTCCGTTCTGCAGGTCGAGGTCGCGCGTAAGGATGGTTTGCCCGTTTTTGACGATATCGACGTAAACGGAGCCACTTCTCCGCGTGGAGAGGATCTTTAGTTGAATGCGGTCCCCGGCTTTGAGGACGCCGCGGTTGGTGCGGAGAAGGACCTGGTCGGTTCCAGCTCGGGTCTGCAGAGGAACAGTAGTCGAGGTGCGGTTTCCGTGACGATCGTCCGCTTCTATGTGGAGGGACTCCGTACCGAGGCCGGGGTTGAAGCGAATGACAGCGACGCCGCCACTGTCTGTAGAGACCTGCTGGTCGCCGATGTCGGGAACGTGGACCGTGAGGGCGGTGTTGGCCGGTGTCCCGTCAGGATAGGAACTGAGAATGAAGACTTGGTTTTCGATGTGCGGGATGAGTTCACCGCCTTCGGGAATAGCAGTGATGAGGAGTGGCGACGAGCTGATGGTGATGGGTTCGCCGCGAGTCTCTGTGTGGGCGGCCGAGTCCTTCACGACAGCCTCGACCAAGGCACGGGCGGCGCCCTGGTTGAGCGGTCTCCCAGCGAAGTATGTGGGGAGCTTGAGGTCAAAGTGGAAGACACCGTCGCTATCCGTCGTGCCGCTTACAGAAGCTGCCTCGAAGACAGCGACATCCACACCAGAGGCTTTGACAGTAATGTCAGCGTGGTCGACAGGCTTGCCGAAGAAATAGTTGGCGCGGACGGTGCCTGTAACGTGATCTCCCCGCCGATAATCCCGTTTTGGCTTGTTATCCTTTTGGGAAAATTCAACGGCAACTTTGAATCTGGGCAGGACGTATCGTTCAACGTTCAGGGCGATCTCGGAGATGCTAGACGGTGCAGATGGTTCACCTATAAGGGCACGGAGGTGATAGGTACCGAGGTTCACTTCATCGGCGAGCGAAAATTCGGCGGAGGCAACGCCAAATTTATCGGTTGTAGTGGACTTCTTGAAGACCTTGTTTCCGCGGGAATCCTCGAGCTCGAAGGTCAGTTTACGGTCTGACACGGCCTTGTAATTGGAGCGATCAAGCGCAAGCAGTCGGGCATGAATGGTCTGGCCGGGCTGATAGATGGGCTTTTCGGTGGTAAGGAGGATGGATGCCTTTTCTTCGATTTGAATGGGCTGGGTGAATTCGGTCGAGCCGATAGGTGTCTCAGCCACGTAACGCATCTCGTACTTGCCTGCAATGTCTGCGGGAAAGCGAAACTGGGCTTCGACCGTGCCTCGACGGTTCACGCGTCCGGAGAAGAGCATACGTGGTGATCGATTCGGGATAAGGAGTTCCATGCGCAGGGTGCCGGTTTCTGAGATATCGCTGTCGTTGGCGTCTGAGACGATGACACGAATTGCGGCCTGACTACCTGCGAGATATTCGGTTTGCCCAATGACGTGAACGACAGGTCGCCGCAGGATTTGTGAGATGGACTCAATGCCCTCAATTGCGGGAAGGGTATCGTCGTTGTACTCGAAGCGATAGCGGACGCGCTGCCAAACGATATCGTCAAAGGGGATGAGCGTTTCGGGAGTGATGACCTGCATCCACGCGCCGTCCCCTTTAGCTATGTCCACGCCGCGTTCGGTCCGGCCCAGGACGTGGTCTTCGGGGTCCAGGATCTCGGCGATCAGCCTGCCATGTCCCTCGCGCGTTGAGTGGTACGGGATGGTAACTGACAGGTTGCCGCGGGAGTATGTCGCGGCCAGTTGCTGTGTTCGTGCATGGGCCAACGAAAGTAAGCCTGCAGCAACAAGAAGGACAAGAACGAAAGGCAGTACAAAGCCGAAAAAAGCGCGAGAAGGCCTAATGCGCATGCAAGGTTCTCCCAGGCGACGCCGGTGCAACGTTCGCCGGCGACTGTCTGACTGGAGAACGCAGGGCTTCTTAGAACTTGCAGGAAAAGATGATAAAAATCGCGGAGTCCCCGCAGAGCCTTACTTGTGCTTCCAGGTCTGACCGTCGGGGCTAGTCCAATGATCCCCGTTTCCGGTCGTGATCTCGAAGAGGGGAAGCATCGCGCCAACGGTAGAAGATCCAGCGACCTTTTTATTGGTGACGGAGGAGTCGGCAAGAGGGATGGGAGGGACGGGCGTCGCCTCAACCGCAACGGTTTCGCTTGCCTGACCGATGGGAAGGATGAAGTTAGCGGGACCATGTTCCAATGCGGTAACGCTAACCGCAGACACCTGCTCCTGGAAACCAGGTGCACGGGCCGCAACCTTATATTGGCCCGGGACTAGATCATCAATCACGTAACTCCCTGAATGGTCCGTCTTCACGGTCCGGGCCTTTGCCGTTTCGGTGTTGGTGACAACCACGTCAGCGGCGGGGATGGCTGCGCCGGTCGCATCAGTAACTTTCCCCGCCAGAGTGGAGCCTGCTATCTGAAGCCGATCTCGAACGGGGCCAGTATTCGGATCGAAGCTTGTTGAGGTCGTAGCGCCGCCCATGATTCCGTAGCCTTGTCGGACAACGAGCGCAGAAGTTGCCAGCCTGACTTTGACAGCGCGGCCTTGCCACTGGGGCGTGATGGCCTTCCAGCTCTTCCCATTATCTCCACTGAAGAAGAGCGTGTTCTGCGCATCAATAGCGAGTGTCTGATGGCCGGCTGAAACCATCGAGATAGCTGGAAGACGGCTTGGAAGAGATGGCTGGATAAGGACGCCACCAGCTTGATTGAACGAGGCACCGTGAACACTGGAAGACGTCACCTCAGGCGCGACGCTCGTGACCGCGACATCCTGATTGAGGCCGCTCAGCTTTGGCGCGTTGTTAGCAGGTGATGCAGGTGCTATAACTTGAGATTTTGTGAGAGGACCGCCGATCGGCGCGGGCGCGGCAATCGGTGAACCAGCACGGGCCACGGCAGCAGCGTTCCCCGCGTTAAAGAGGTTCTGGTGAAGAGGAACTGAAGGCGTGGCTGACGGATTCAGCGACAATGGGGCGTCATTGGAGACTTCAACTGCGCCTCCTGTGAACGAACTCGACGGCTTGCCGTCAATTGATGTCGTTGCTGCGCGAGATGCTGACGGGGCAGGAGGCTCTAGATCGAGGCTCCGATTCGAGAAGTTAGGGGCGCTTCGAGACTTCGCGCCGCTGGAGGAACTCGCAGGCCCCCGGGCGAAGAGCGAGTCAGGTTCCGCCTTGGAGGAAGGAGGAAGCGCCTGTTTGGAAGCGGGTATAGGGCGCATTTCGGGTGCAGGAACTTGTGCAGGAGGATGAGAGTCTGCCCTCTCGGTCATCGACATGGCGGTCTCATGCGACGCCTTCGTGTTGCGTATGTGAACGACGACAACAGCGAGCGCAGCAACCGCCGCGGCCGCAGGCCACACGAGCTTCCACCCAGAGAACCATGGCTTGCGGACGGTCTCGGCTTGCGGATCTCCAGCTTCCACGGACGGCGGCATAGAGAGCGCCACGACTGCACGGCAATCAGGACAGACAGACAGGTGAGCCAGCATCTGTTCGTACTCGTACCGAGGTAGAGCGTGTTCGATGAAGGCGTTGAGCTGGTCAGCGTCTGGATGATGCCCGGATTGGAGGAGGTTGCTCATGTTGGATCGGAAGCCGCGCTAGTGGTCGAGATCGTCTTATTAGAGAACGACGAGGTTTGAGAAGTTTGCAGCAGGGACCGCAGATTTGTCTCCACGTCACGGGGATCGGTGCCGAGGGCTTCCTCGGCCGCCCTTTTGCTGAGGCCACCCGACTGAAGATTGTGTAGAAGCTGCTTTCTCAGGTCGGCGACGAGGCGCTTGAGCCGTCGGCTGATCGTTGCTTCGTGAACGCGGAGGACGCGGGAAATCTGCAGGAGCGTTTGGCTGTCAAGGAAGTACGAGACAAGAAGAAAGCGGTCCTCAGGCGCGAGAGCTTCAAAGGTGCGGGCAATAGCATGCTCGAGGAGAGTGAGTTCGGGGCCGATCGGCGCAGAAGAAGGTGCTTGCGTGGCGACATCGAGCGTGTCGAGCGGAGCCTCGCGGTAGGTGCGTCGGTGGTGATCTACATGCCGCTGAGCCAGGATTGTACGGAGCCAGCCGAGAAGTGAGCCCCGTCCGGAATAGGAAGCCAGTGGAGAACGGCGCTGGCCATCGACCTGACGAAGGCCATAGAGCTCGGAGTAAAGTGAATCGGCGAGATCGTGGCCGAGAGTGCCTGACCCAGTCATGGCGATGGCAGCCTGAGTGAGAGGAGCGCGGTAGAGGCTAAGGAAACGCTCCCATGCAACCTCGTAACCAAGAGCACACGAGTGCGCGAGGGCGAATTCAGAGAGACGAAGTGAGTGGAAAAACGAGGCTTTCTGGGTGGGATCAGGATGAACACCAGAAGGCAGACTGTAGTTGAGCTTTGCGCCTACCGAGGCAAGGGCAGCACTGAACTCCTCCAAAGTCAGGCCGCAGGTGTCTGCCTCAGCGATCAGCCATAGCTCACGAAGAAGAGCCGTCGGAAACTCGGAGAGAGAAAGGGGTTGGTAACAGGCAGCTGTGGATTGCTGCCTGGTCGGCAAGGGAAGGACAAGATCATCGGGCTGTGACGAGGTCGTTCCCACGTCCCTGAAGATACTGCAGTCGCAGCCTCAATAGCTAGCGGTCCATCCGTTCCAGAATTGGCCCCAGCAGGTAGGCAACAAAGAACCCACCACTCCAAATCAGGGCTGAAGCCCAAAGTACAAAGCGACTGACCCTGCTGACCTCCCCGCAGGTGCTTGGATCGTCGGCGTCACAGTTTTCACCAATCCGCAAGCGAGGCGCGACGACATATGTCATCACAAAGCTGGCCGCGATAAGCATGCCAGCAATGCTGAAGGTCCAGATTTTATGTCGGGATAGGCTGACCAGCCACGGAGCTGCCGAAAGCAGAGATGCCACAGCCGTTCCCATTCCAAGCAAGACTAGGACAGACGGTAGCGCACAACAGATGAGCGTACTGAACGAGCCGAAGAGCGAGAAGTAGTTGAGCAGGGCTGCTCGTCTGGTCCTGCGTTCAGGAACTAAGATTGGCCGAGTCGAAGTCATCGCGCCTCCGTGATCGTGTTGTAACGAAGCGTATCGGTCAGCTTACCTTTGGGAGCCTGTGGGAGCACTCCCGCAATGGTTACTGTCTTACCGAGAAGAGCAGCGATGTCTATACCAGTCGCGGCTGGGACCACGGCAAACCGATCCTGAGTTCCAGTGACCTCAAAGAATGCTGCATTGGCCGTGCCGGTCAGCTTGCCTCGTGCGATGACGGTAGCGTCTTTATGTGTGAAGCCGTTCTTCTCGACTGCTTGATTGAACTGTCGAATAGTGGCGCTGTTGTCAGGTGCTAATTTGATGATGACGAGGCCGGTGTTTAGGTCCACGTCTACCTTGTCCACGCCCGGAATTCCCTTCATTGAAACGTGGATGGCGTGGGCGCACGGAGCACAGTCCATGCCGAAGACGGTAAGGTTAACTTGCTGATATTCAGCGTGAGCGGCAAGAGAGCAAAGAGCGAGGGTACCTGTTACAAGCGTCTTTTTCATGATCAGTCCTTTCAATGGGCGCTAGTGTGCGGAGTATTTGAGATAGCTGAAGTTGATGGCGAAACGAACGTGCTCTCGGCCATAGATCGACTCGGACGCATCTCGCAAAAGAGGTGCTTGTACTCCGCCTGAGATGGCAATGTTTTTGAAGATCGCGAGTACGGAGGGACCAAGCCAGAGCGTTGTCGTGCTGCTAGCTGGAAGGATCGCTCCGGTTGTTCGCACATTGCCGGTGTGTTCTCCGGTCAGTTCTGCGAAACCTCGATAATCCCATTTGTCATAGCCCCTTCGAAGTCTGGCGGGACGATAGCCATAGACGCCACTCCAGGAGATGGTGTCTGGTCTTCGATCGTGCGAAGCCTCCGCAAAGCGTGTATAGCCACCCCCCACCCAGGCGTACTGACTCCGGGAAGCAAAGCCAGTTGCAAGAGTGGCAGCGACGCCCGGCGCTCGATGCAGATTGGCGAGAACTCCAGATTCCTGTTGTGGCCCCGGAACTACTAGCCCCAACGAAGCCGTCGATTCGATCCGTTTCCCAACGCTCGTAACCGAGTGCTGGAACCGCCATGAAGCTCCTGCAGACCATTCGCTGCCTGGAACGATGCGACTCTCAGGGAGAGCGCCACTGCCGAACATCGCTGGGAGAAACGCATTGACCGTGATGTGAGGAGTAATGCCGTATCCAAAGCCTGAGCCCGTCGAGAGCTGTGTTCCCTGAGAACCGCTTCTACCGAAGATGCCGGTATCGAAACTGAGCTCACGTTGCGAGTTCACCGGAGTTGCATAGCTAAAGACAGGACCGTGGTCAGCGGCGACGGCGACGCCTGGCAGCGCAAACGCACATGCCAGAACCATAAGGGATTTCATAAGTGCTCCTTCGTTTGAACCAAATGAGGCGCAGACGCACATGAGGTGCGTAGGTCATCGGCTACGAAGGGAGAATCAGATTCTGAGAACAGTCGTTCTTGCGGTTATCAATCCCGGCGGGGAATGTTCGTCGGGAGCGCTGAGCAAAGAAGATGGGATCGTCTGGATATCAACAACAGCCGGTGCCAGCCAATCGATGACTGCCCAGTGAAGATCGACTGATGGAATTTTTGTTGCAATCTGCGGATTCACGTTCGTCCGAACCTCTGTCTGGCAGCAACCCATCTTGGCCATTTCTCGGCAGTTACCATGCATAGAACGGCAACACGCACTTTCCTCGCGGCTCATGGTGCTGCCGGTCACGCAGGCTAGGACGGGAGCTGCAGTAGACAGCAGAAGCAGAATCGCGACGATGCTGGGGAGGCGACGCATACGTCGTTAAATATACGCCGGATGCTACGACAGAGACCTCGTCCGTTCGGTAACTACGGGATGCGCATGCGCGGGGGTCCAATGATCCATCAAAAGGTTGAGCATGGACACGTACTTGAGATGGAAGACAGTCTGCTTGGTGGTGGGTAGACTCGGTGGGACTTGACCAGCCGAATTTGTAGTCACTCCTGGCCGCGACCAGGCCCTTTAAGCCGCGTCAGGCCGACAAGCCGACTCCATCGCAGACATAAGCGCGATGAGCGATGAGCGGAGAAAGTAACTTAGGAGACCACATGAAGCCCCGTCGTTTGCTCCCCATCATCCTTGTTATTGTTCTATTTGTTTCGGCATCACTCGCATGGTCGCAAGCGAACTACGTAGCGTTGCGTGGAGTAGTGCTGGACCCGCAGCATCTGCCGATTCCGCATGCAAGCGTGAAGCTGACTCTGGTGAATACAGGCGCAGAACGCGCTGTTATAGCAGATGGGCATGGAGCCTATGAGGTTGGCGGACTGCTGCCGGGATCGTACATCGTGCAGGCAGAGAGCAAAGGGTTTGCTGTAGCACGACGGTCGCTGCAACTGGAGGTGGGTCAGGACGCGACATTGGACATAATGCTTGCGGTCGGGCCGGACACCCAGACGATTTCAGCGGTGGCAGCGGCGGAACTGCTGCGGACCTCTGACGCCAGTGTGGGGGAGGTAGTGGATCAGCGTTCCGTATCGCAATTGCCGCTAAATGGCCGGATGCTCGTGGACCTCATGCTCACAGTACCCGGTGCGCATGTCAGTCACGGAGCGCAGACGGGAGATATGAATCCTCTGTACTGGAGACCGGGACAGCGATCGGCAATCAGTGTAGGCGGGAATCGCCCGAATGCGAATTACTTTCTGCTGGATGGCGCAACGAACACAGATCCAACGTTCAACACACAGAACTTCAGCGCGTCGCCGGATGCGGTGCAGGAGTTCAATGTGCAGGTAGGGAGCTACTCGGCGGAGATGGGTGGTGCAGGCGGCGGTCAGGTCAATATAGTGACGCGTTCGGGTGGAACCCATCTGCACGGTACTGTGTATGCGTTTGTGCGTAATGGAGCGATGGATGCGCACTCGTTCAATGATATGGGCGGAACGAACCATTTGGTGCAGAACAACTTTGGCGGCTCACTAAGCGGGCCCCTTATCGGGAAGAAGACGTTCTTCTTCGTCAACTACGAAGGACTACGCCATGTACAGGCGGACACCGCGACGGACACAGTGCCGACAGCGGATGAGATAAGCGGCGACTTCAGCATGAGTGGCGTGACAATTTACGATCCGAAGACACAAGTGGCGAACCCGAATTACAATCCTGCTCTGCCAGTGACCGCATCGAATCCTCAGTTTACGCGGCAACCATTTCCCAACAACGTGATTCCCGCGAGCCGGTTGAGTCCAGTCGCGGTGACAATGTTGACGCAATACACACCAAAGCCAAATCTGATGATGGGTATGGGCGGCGCGGGAATGACAATGATGGGAACGCCGACTGTTGTAGGTGCAGGCAACGACTCCAACAACTATTTGGACGTCAGGAATGAGGTCCACAATACGGACCAGGGAACGATACGAGTCGATCATCAATTCAATGCGAGCAACACCGGATTTATTCGGTACAGCGCGGGTGGCGAGCGTGGCTTCATGCCCGAAAATCTACCGGGGTTTGGCTACTATCACGACAACTTGTCGCAACAGGGTGCCGGATCATACAGCCACATCTTTACTCCAACCTTGTTGAATGTGGCGACGGTGGCAGTATCGCGGCTGAGTATGAATCACTGGACGGAAAGCGCGAACAAGAATGACATCACGGGCTCTCTGGGAATTCAGGGAGTCGGCTTTGGCGGACCGGAAGCGTGGGGGGCGCCGTATTTCAATGTGCAGGGATATTCGCCGATTGGGGATAGCTATGCGGCGACGCCGATGCATGCGTGGGACACACTGATTGAAGGCCGCGACACGGTGAGTTGGCTGGTCGGTAAACACAGCCTGAAGATTGGCGGAGGGTATCAGTGGTACATCTGGCCCATGTGGGGGTTCTTTCAGAATCGCGGATATTACCAGTTCACCAATGGATTCACGACGGACATTGGAGCGAATGACGGGACTGGCTCGGCGCTGGCGAGTTTTCTCCTCGGGCTGCCAGTGGTTCGACAGAGACAGGCAGGCGTTCCGCAGATGAACCTGCGCCAGTGGTACGCAAATGGATATGTTCAGGATACGTTCCGTATAACGAGGAATACGACGGTCGACTATGGCGTCCGGTACGAGTATATGAGTGCGTTGAGAGACATCAAGTACACCAATAGCAACCTGACGTTTTCATCGAATGGCACACCGAGTGTTTTTATCGGCGGACAGAATGGGATGCCAGAGGGTTTGATGTATCCAAGTAAGACGGATTTTGCG
>CAYVSQ010000326.1:0-3140 GCA_964453815.1 uncultured Acidobacteriaceae bacterium
GACACTTTGCCGTTCATGGCTACATTCTGGCTGAACAATCCGAGTGGGTGCGCTGAAGCCTGTGCGTCGCTCGGATACCAGATGCCAACGGCAATCGGTTTACCTTGCGAATCAGGCACCGTGACTTCCTGATAACCGATCGAACCAAATGACGATCTTGCTAACAACAGAAAGGCAACCACAAGCGACGCAAACCGAATCCCCATTCAATCTCCCAAGACGCATAGCCATGCGTACACATTTTTGCTGCAAAAGAACCAAAGGCTCTTTGGGTTCATAATCCAAAGAGCCTCTGGTTGTTTTATATATCTTCTACACGCTTCGGAATTACCGAAAGGTTTTGACCCAGTCTGGCCGTGCAATTTTCGAACTGCTCTGTAGACGCCGTAAGTGTAACGCCCACATACAAAAAGCCCTTTGACAGGATCTTCAAAAGGGCTCGTTTGGAAAGAATGGTCGGGACGACTAGATTCGAACTAGCGACCTCACCCACCCCAAGGGTGCGCTCTACCAGGCTGAGCCACGTCCCGACTTTTCTGCCGTCTGGAATGACGACAATGGGGTGAACGACAGATATCAGTGTACACGAATCGTGGCGATTGCTGAGGCGACTGCGTTTACTGAATCCTTGTAATTGCCGAAACAAAGTTGCGGTGTTCCATTGTTGCCTCCACTCCGTCGTGGCCGCTGAGCTACTCGAAGTGAATCTACCGGGAGACGTAGGCGTCGAATCGGCGATTCCAGCTTCATTTCATAGACTTATCAGGCTTCCGTTGCGTCTATCTCAACAGCAGTTGTCCGCAACGCGATCTACGAAGGCTCCTCACGCGCGGATAGAGGGAAGACATGGCCATTGCGCTACGCTTCAGTGCAGTTTTGCTTCTCGCCCTTGCGCCGTTCAGTATTCGAACTTCAGCCCAGCAGAACATTCCGGCGGGAGAATCGCATGACAAGGTTTACCTTGACGTCGTCGTCACACCGAGGTCTGGGCCGCCTGTCGCCGGGCTGCAGCAGCAGGATTTCACTGTGCTCGATAACAAATCTCCGAGACCGGTTACGTCCTTTCATGCCTTGGGCGGCAGTCAGCCTCCGATCGAGGTTGTTCTGGTTGTCGATGCGGTCAACATTTCGTACGAGAAACTCGCTTATGCGCGCACCGAGATCGACAAATTTCTGCGCGCGAACGAGGGGCGCCTCGCACACCCCATGACACTCGCGATCTTTACGGATGCCGGCACCCAGATCCAGGAAGGATCTTCGAGTGACGGCAACGCGCTCAGCAGCGATCTGGAAAAGTACGTCACCGGTCTCCGCACCATCCGACGCTCCACTGGCATTTATGGCGCCGACGAACGGTTTCAGCTCTCGCTGACCGCGCTTCATCAGCTTGCTGAGCGCGAGGCTGCCCGGCCGGGCCGCAAGATCATTCTTTGGGTGTCGCCGGGCTGGCCACTCCTCTCAGGCCCCAATATCCAGCTCAGCCCGAAGCAACAGCAGCAGATCTTCGGCGACATCGTCAACCTGTCCACGGAGCTTCGACAGGCTCACGTCACGCTTTATAGCGTCGATCCGCTGGGAACCGACGAATCGTTGCAACGTAACTTCTACTATGAGTCGTTTCTGAAGGGCGTCAGCAAGCCCAGCCAGGTTAATATCGGCGACCTTGCCCTGCAGGTGATCGCGACTCAGACCGGCGGACTTGCCTTGAGCTCCAGCAACGATGTCAGCGCTCTGCTGCAGCGGTCCATGGCCGATACAAATGCCTACTACGAACTTTCCTTCGATCCGCCTCCTGCCGAGCAGCGCAACGAGTATCACCATGTCGAGGTCCACGTTGCAAAGCCTGGCCTTTCGGCACGCGCGCTCCAGGGGTACTATGCCGAGCCTTGATCTTCCTGGCTGTACCCCTCCCCCTCGGGGGATTGATTTATAAGTATTTTATTTTCAGCTAGATATAAAAATGTGCATCGCTAAAATCATCCAAACAAAAGGGTTACGGACAAAATCTTCATTCTAAAGGCTTAACGCCGATTCTCACCGATTCTTGAAGCAATCAAGATGAAAAAGCCCCGGTGATTATCCGGGGCTTTCTTTACTCTCTATAACCATTATAGCGGGTTGAGTGGAATTACTACGCAACGCGAATCTCCTTGAATGGCGCGGGTATTTGCTGTTTTGGGGCTTGACAGGTTTTTAACGGATTCCGATTTTCAGGTCAGGTGACGTGTATCCGGTGATGCGTAAGGGCTGACAAAAGCAATGCGGCGGAGATGAAACGGGCGCCTTGGCAATGAAGCCTCGGCGCCCAGTGCGTCCCAGGTTAAAGGTCAGAAATAGAACTTTCCGCCGAGCTGCAGGCGACGGGCATCGTAGGAAGACGTGACCTGTCCGAAGTTGCCATCGGTAAAGCTCGAATCGAGACCACTGAATTGAGTGTGGTTGAAGGTGTTGAACGTCTCGAAGCGGAATTCAAATCTCGGGCCCTCGGATGTGATCGGAAAAGACTTGAACAGGGCCATGTTGAAGTTGAATCGCCCTGGTCCAACGATCGCATCCTTTCCGGCATTGCCAAAACCCTGATTCGTACCGCCTGCCCAAGGTGCAAGCGGGGCGCCAAAAGCGGCGGCGTTGAACCAGGCGGTTCGTGTTTTGGGGTAAGAGACCCTTGCTACAAGATTCGGACGGTTGTTTGTGCCGCCGCCCAATCCGAGCACATCCGGAGAGTAAGAGGTAACGATTGGAGTTCCGGATTCAACAAACGTTATTCCGGAGAACTGCCAGCCTCCTAAGAGGATGCGTTCCACTCCGTTTGCATGCGCGAGGGACGGGAAGGAATAGATGTAATTCGCATTGAAGATATGGCGCCGGTCCAACGACCCCGAGCCATAGTCATAGTGGATGTTGAATGGGTTCGAAATGAGATTCAGATCGTTGCTGACGGTATCAAGCGCGTGCGAGTAGGTGTAAGCCAGTTGCAGCGTAAGGCCGTGGCGGTTCTCCATGCGGAGACCTGCCTCGAGAGCGTTGTAGTTGAAGTTGGTCGCATTCTCCTCCTGGGTGACGGAGCCAAAGCCGAGATACTGCCGGGCTAGATTCGCGTTATACGTGCCGGCCGCGACAGCCTGACGCTGAGGACTATT
>CAYVSQ010000327.1:0-5575 GCA_964453815.1 uncultured Acidobacteriaceae bacterium
CTAACAGCCCCCGCAAGCAGCTCATCGTCGACCCCGAGAAAGCATATCCATTCGCCGCGCGCTTCTAATAGCGCCTTGTTCCACGCGTCATAGACGCCTCGGTCTGGCTCGCTCTTCCACAGCGCGATTCGGTCGTCGTACTTTCGTAGCACGTCGACCGTCCCATCGTTTGACCCGCCATCGAAGACGATGTGTTCAAGATTTGGATAGTCCTGACGCAGGACGCTCTCCAGACATCCCGCCACGTAACGCTGCCCGTTATAAACGGCAGTGATGACAGAGACTAATGGAGACCCCGCTCTGCTCTCGGCCGCGACTCCTTTGAGTCTTTGTCCGCCGCGTAAGGTATGTCCAGATTCTGATGAGTTATCCATTGGCTGAGATACTGGCGTTGCTATGTTGATCATCCACCACTTTGGCTGCGGACACACGGTTCGCTAGGTGCTTCTTACCTTTGCTGAGAAGGTGTTCCGCTAAGTAGAAACCGTCTTGCCCGCATAAGCCGGTAGTCAATGTACCTAACCCCTGAATGATTGAGACCTCTTTGTGAAGGTGATTGCCTCTCTATCATAACGTACTCAGCCGCGTACTTCATTCGCCAGGGTTGAAAATGCCATGCATGGTGGCGTGGACAAACCGGAGGTCTAGCGGAAGGCTGCCCTCAGCGCCTCGATACGTTGGGATTCAGCTGGTCTGCTCCGGAATCGGCTGAACCCTTCCGCAAGAATGCACCATGCACAGCCCGTGAAGAATCCGAGTACAACGGCAAGGATCATCGTGATGCCACGCTTTGGGAACGACCGCTTATCCGGAGGCACGGCCACGTCCAGCGTCTGAATCGCAACTCCCTGACGCGCCTCATCAAGCTTGGCCATTTCGAGCTGTCTTGCAATGAGTTCCGAGATTGTGTCGTAGAACTTTACATCGCGCAGCTTTCGAAAGTATTCCAACCCTGCCTCGGGCAATTTGCCTTTCAAAGCGAGCACGTTCGCACCCGAGTCCTGATCCGGTCCAGAGAGTCTCCTGAGCTGGCCTTGGAGCGCCTCTAACTGCCGTCTGACATCGACCGTCGCCGGATTTTCATCGGTTGCATAGGAACGCATGCTCTCAAGTTCGACCTCTTTCGCAGCTACTTGAGCGCGAAGCTCTGCCACGGACTCAACCAACGCCCGTGTCTGGCTGTCGATTTGGACGACCCCGGTGGATTGCTGGGTTGTCTTTAGGGCCTCTTCCGCCGCCACGAGTTTCTCTTTGGCGTCGAGCAGTTGTTGCTGGAAAAAAACGCGGCGCTGCGATGCCTCGGTGATTGCCAAGTTGGCGGAGAATTTGCGGAATTCGTCGACGTACCCATTGGCAATCTGTGCCGCCACCACCGGGTCCCGATCGGTGACGTTGATCGTGATCAGTCCGTCTTTGGGACCCAGCGTTACGCGGGTATGCGACTCAAACCTAGTGCGTGCGTCCGACATCTTCTTGGCGCGATACCGGTCCATCAATCCAAACCGCCGGATGACCGCGTCTTCGACGGTCCGACTCTTGAGAAGCGACACATACATATCGCCGGGGTTCTTGATCCCCAGGCTGGCACCGGCAGCCGAAGCCAGCGTTGCCGAGCCAGCGGCCTGGCTCAACAGGGCAGAACTGATTGCGGAGTCGGATTTGGGTGGCAACAAAACTGACTCCGCCGTGTACCGACTGGGAAGCAGAAGCAGTGCGATTGCTCCCACGACTGCAGCGCCGAACGTAAAGATCAAAATCAATTTCCGGCGCTTGGCGAGCAGGATCAATACGTCCAGTAAGTGCGGGTCGCGGGCATGTCTGCTTTCCGCCTCGATCTCCGACTTCCGGTCAACGATCACTTGCGACTTCATCCTAACTTCTCTCCCAGCAAATCCACTATACGTCTATGACTTCCCGCACTCGACCACTGAAAGCATGTGTCAAATGGTGTCAATCTGAATGTATCATTAGAGCAACAGATTGCGACTTTCGATCTGATTTAGTGCAAGCTTGCTTTTCTATTGAAATGTCCAGCTGCCTCCACAATTCAGACTGAAGCCGGAGCAGCCTCCAGGAGAATGATGCTCAAAGAATTAATGAAGAACCTTACGAGGAGCCTCGGATACGAGATTCAGGCACCGCCCCGCGCCTACGCCGCGGAGAAAACCTTGGCCGGACTGCTGAGCCAGGAGGAGATCAATCTTGTTCTGGATGTCGGTGCGAATTATGGACAATTCGCCGATGAACTCTGGGCTTTAGGTTATACAGGTCGGTTGATATCCTTTGAGCCGATGGCTGTGCCGCACGCGCACTTACGATCCAAGGCAGCCACTCATCCAAGCTGGACGATTGCCGACCGAACCGCCGTCGGCGCAGAGACCGGAACAGTTATGATGCATGTCTCAGAGAACAGTGTGAGTAGCTCGATTCTTCCCATGCTGCCGGCCCACTCTGCGGCGGCGCCACAATCGAATTACGTCGCCACGGAGCCAGTGCCGCTTCATCGTCTCGACGATCTCTTCGCCTGCACATCTGCCGACCGATTGGCTTTGAAAATCGACGTTCAGGGGTTCGAGAGCAAGGTGTTAGAGGGTGCGCCGCACATACTTGAGGTTTGCCGCGCGGTCGTGATCGAGATGTCACTGGTGCCTTTATACGACGGCCAATTACTGGCACTCGAACAGTGGGATTTGCTGGCAGCGAGGGGGTTCGAAGCCTGGTCCCTCGAGCCGACCCTCCGCGATCCGGCGACTGGTCGGATGCTACAACTGGACGGGCTTTTCGTCCGCAAAGAAAGGCTAGCCGCGCAGCATAAAGGAGCAGGCGAATCCGAGTTCCGGATTCGCGCGCGAGCATAGCCTGATATCAATTTCCGGGATGTTATCTTGGATTATGTTCCCGAGAGCAATCATTCGAGAAGTTGTTCGCCCAACTCGAAGACTCTATCAGCAAAGCATCGGTCTCGCAGCAAGATCCGAACAACCGTACGCAACCCACTTGCCAGTACTTGTAGGGGTTGCCGCAGCCTTCAGTCCGGCATCTGTGATCGAGTTCGGCTCGGGCATCTTCAGCACTTTGTCTTTTCTTGACGACTTGGCGTTTCCTACCCTGAAAAGTACGGAGTCCTACGAAAATAACCGGGAATGGTTCGAGCAGATCAGGGCCCAAATACCTCCCGGTGGACGGGTCAGTCTCCGATTTATTGATGGGAAAATGTACAGAGCGGTCAATGACGCCAAGGTTGAGACAGCGGGAATGATATTCATCGACGATTCGCCCACGGCGCGAGCACGCGTACCGACGGTTGAGGCTGTCGCACGTCAGTGCGGTTCTAAGCCGATCGTAGTCCTTCATGACAACGATTTGTGGAGGCTGCGGATCGCGACGCGCAAATTCGAACACTGCGTCTCTTTCGCAGCTTTCAATCCTCAGTGTTGCGTCATGTGGCACGGTCACCCGGAGTGGAGAAAGGTAATTGAAAATGTGGCCGCCATTGCTCGTCGACACGCTGGCGAAATTCCCGTGACCCACGCACGCGCCTGGAGGGAAGTCTTTTCAAGGGACTTGTGCGAACTGAATAAACCAGAAAATCGGTCTGAGAGATCTTTTATTCTCTAGAGGTGATCGGCTCCGGAAATTCCGAGCGGCTTTCTGAAAGGTCTGCCCCCCCTCTAAGAAAGCCATAAACACCGATATAAGAGTGGGTACAGACGGCGCTAACGCTGGAGGTCAAAGTAAAGAGGATCGCTTGTTTTGTATTGCGAACGCCCACCAAGGCGACAAAACACACGTCGAATAAGAACATTACGGCAATTTCGATTATCGTTCCCCGCCAGAAAATCCACTTTCGTGACCGGTTCATGATCCAGATCAAATTGGCCGCATAGTTAAGGCAACCCGTTAGAACGACCCACCCAGCAAGTGGAGCAAGGCTGCGGTAGTGCGGCCCAATCAGCCAGATAAAAGCCCTTGGATAAACGAACGCCAGGGGCACGATAGAAAGACCTATGCCGCAGGGCAATAGAAGCATGCGCAGATAAGCGCCCAGCAACCTTTCGCGGCTGAGCCGGGCGAGTCTTGGTTCGACAATGACCAAGTTGAAATACATGAGTACCGTGAATAACTGGGCAAGTCGGCTGAGTGCCGCCACTTCCGCCACGTTCACTGTCTGCCCAAAGGCATTGATCATAAAGAGCGCGATCTGCGATTGAAAAGCCGCGAAGATAAACGTCGGAATAGCAGGGAGAATGTATCGCAGAACCTCACGGTTCACCTCGGGTTCATTGGTCTTTGGCCATTCAACGCAGCGGCCACCGCTCCTTCGAAGCAGGATCGCATTTGCTAATACATTGATCGAGCTGAGTGCAGCCGCGATAGCGCCACTCAGTCCACCGGCGACCGCCAAACCAAGATAGGCCAACATCCTGGTAAGACCGGAGATCGTCTGGGGAAAGTAGTACTCTCGTAACCTGCGGAATAGAAACAGTGGAGCCGAATAGTACGCGACCGGCCCGCTCGAATAGGTCGCCAGCAACACCGATAACAAGAGAATCGCCTGAGTGGCCCAGCCCCAGGTATGCTTGTGCATCATCCACAGAAAGACGATAGTTGCGAACGGGCTAAGTATCCAGAATGTCCGATCGCGGAGGTGCTTGGCCGCACGCAAATAACTTCCAACCAATGCACGGTCATTTGTCCGTTCGCCTACCATGGGGATAATGGTGCTTGTGAACCCAAGGTCCATCAACATGCAAACGGTCGTCTGAAAGCCAAACGCTAAGCCGAACTGAGCATAGTGTTCCACGCTCAGGGCGCGAACCAAGTAGAGTCCTACAAGAACGTTTATTCCTTGCAGCGCCGCTTGGCCGAAGAGGAAGGTTACGGCGAGTGTAATTATCCGCTTCCATCGATCCTTAAACTGTGTCCACGACCTTTGGATTGCCCGCGGAGGAAGCTCCGCACTCCTCGATATTTCGCTAGGTTCGTGAGTGATCGACATATGTGAGCTTTCATTATATTGTTCGCAACGTCGGCGACGCGGCTACAGCACAGAATAGATCCGCACAACGGCGCGCGACGATCTCGGATGTATGATCTATATTGCTGGATAAGGAAACGCCAGCCTGCCAAGGCAAGCTCCTCTCCTGTCGTCAATGTTTGTGTCCGGCTGGGGGATTTGTCGCCCGGCTTCCTGGCGTCAGTATCGGCAAAGGGTCATCAAGAAATTCACATTTTCGTCAGGAACCTGGGAGGGTATTTGAAACCGAGAGTGGTGTTATCGGGTGTTAATCTCGACGAAATGGGCCTCCTAGCAGTTTTCAAAGAGGCGCTTGCTTGGCTGGCAGCGGAGTATGCAGACTCCTACGAAATCATCGCCCTTGTCCACCGTAAGGATTTATTCGATATACCCAACGTCAGCTATCTGGAATACCCGGATATCAAGTCTTCCTGGTTCAAGAGAGTGCGCTTTGAATACCGCGATTGCCGGGCACTCAGCGAAGCGCTCAAGCCGCACCTCTGGTTATCGATGCATGACGTCACGCCCAACGTCCAGGCGCAGGTCAGGGCCGTCTAC
>CAYVSQ010000328.1:0-13089 GCA_964453815.1 uncultured Acidobacteriaceae bacterium
GCACTCCCGGAGCGGGCCTCCACCCGAACTTGTCGGAAGGCGTGGCTTCGGCGAGTGCAATCAACTGCTGAGATACATGTCTCCACTCGCCGTCGTAGCCCTGCCAAATTCCATCGAGGGGATCCTGGGCGAACAAACTGGACGTGCTCAAAAGAAGGAAAAGAAGTGCCATTGTCCAGCGCTTTTTCATGGTATGACTCCTCTCGTGTCGTTGATTTTCGATCCAAGACTATGCCGAGCAGAGTGTGACGTGAGCCCTTGCACGGGCTACCTCACACAGTCTTC
Source organism: uncultured Acidobacteriaceae bacterium (assembly GCA_964453815.1). GTDB lineage: Bacteria > Acidobacteriota > Terriglobia > Terriglobales > Acidobacteriaceae > Silvibacterium. The sequence continues at coordinate 286 of CAYVSQ010000328.1, forward strand.
ATTCAGCGATACGCGAGAACCAGGCGATTGAGGCCGATCTCCCCTGGTGCGAGCTCAACTCGCGCGAAGCCTGCATCTTTCGAAATGCTCTCGAGCTCCGCGAAAGTGTAGGCGTCGCCAGAGGGCGTAGAGGCCAGCATCATCAGGCTGAAGGCAGCCGCGGTGGGCGGCGAAACGCGATCAGGATTGGGAACGAACTCCACAATTGCGGCGCGGCCGCCGGGCCCTAACGCGTCATGCATTTTCCGCATGAAAGCGGTGCAGGTAGGCGGATCGAAATGGTGCAGGAAATTCGGGACCAGCACCAGGTCGTAGCCGCTGCCAAAGTCGGTATCGAAGGCGCTGCCGGGGAGCAGATGGTAGCGATCTGCCACTCCCATCGCCTGGGCATTCTCCTGGGCGACTTCGAGAACATTCTTCCAGTCGGATGCATAGACTTGCGCAGCGGGATTCTGTTTCGCCACGGAGATTCCAAACATGCCGTGGCTGGCGGCGATATCGAGGACTTTGCGCGTCTCGCCACCTTTGCGTAGCTCGGCGGCCACGATCTCGGTTCCCTTACGCACCAGCGGCATCATGGCCTGCGCGAACTTTACCCAGTCGGGATTCTCCGGCTCCAGCGTTCCTTCGCCCAGCACAGTGCCACCCCGGCGCACAGCCTCAGTCAGCCGCGCGTGTGCTTCGCGCACATGCGCGGCGAGCAGAAATTCAACTGCGCCGCCGACGTATGCCGGTGAATGGCGATTGAGGAATAAGGCTGAATCCGGCGCAAGAGCATAGTGCGATCCTTCTTTTGTCAGGAAGGTATGAATAGTGAGGAAATCGCACAGGATGCGCACGCCGCGCTCGGCGGCCCCGCAGCGCGCGGCAATCGTGGCCGGGGTGGTATTGCCCTCGGCGATGGCGGTGAAGATTTCCAGCTCAAGTGCCGCCTTCATTGCCTCGGTCTGCTGATAGGCGTTGGCTGTTTCGAAGAAGCGCTGCGGAGTGGGCGGTTGCTGCGGTGGTGCTGTGGTCATGGATTCTCCCGTCGGTCAAATTAGCAGGTAGTTGACTCGGAAGCCCAAGACCCGATTCATCGAAGTATAGCCTCAGTGGTCTGGCAGGCGGTTCGTGGCGAAGTCAGAGACGCGGTTTGCGGCGGGAGGGTCCATGTTTGACAGCACGGCGACCACATAGCCGGGGCTGGGACATATCTTCAAATCGCCGTTCATTCCCGGTGCGCCGCCTCCGTGGCCGAAGCATCGTGTGCTATGGATCGTGCGGTCCTCAAACCCATAGGCATAGCTGCCGATTGGTCCTGGCACCTTACCAGTGGTCAGTAGTTCTGTGTAGTGCGCATTGAGCAGGTTGTTCTGCTGCAGGGCGTTCGCGAACCTCAGCAAATCCTCGACGGTTGAGTAGCCGCCGCCAGCTGAAGTCCCGCGCCAGGGCAGCGTGTCCGTGTTGGGATGAACGCCGCCGCCGCCCATGGCGGTATATCCGATACTGCGATCCGCTACCGGCTGGTTTTCCGGCTCGGAGCCGGTTGAGGTCATGCCGGCCGGTTTGTAGATGTGGTCGCGCACGTAGTCGTAATAGCTCTCGCCGCTCACTTTTTCGATCACTGCGCCGAGCAGGATGAAGCCGTAATTGCTGTACTCCCAACGGCCGCTGGAAGGCGCGAAGCCGAGTCCACGGTTCCCGTAGAGCTTCACATAATCTTGCAGGGTGCGCAGCTCCTGCCGATGCGCGTCAAATTCCGGACCGAAGATGTCGCCCGTACCGCCGGTGTGCGTCAACAGGTGATGGAGGGTTACCTGCGAGGCGACGTCCTTGTTGGGATAGTCGGTGAGATACTTTCCCAGCGGATCGTTGAGCCCCAGCTTGCCCGCCTGCGCAAGCTGCAGAATCGCCACCGCCGTAAACATCTTGTTCATGGAGCCGATGCGGAAGCGTGTAAGGAGCGTGTTCGGGATCTTGTGCTCGCGGTCGGCGAGGCCGTAGGCTTCGGCAAATATTGGCTTGCCATCTTTTGCCACGAGCGCGGCCCCGGCAAATCGGCCAGCGGCAGTATCCTCTTCCAGCTTCTTTCGTAAGGCGGCGATCAATTCAGCCTCGCTCAGATGAGGCTGCGGAAAATCGGCCGGTGTTGGAATGGCTCGCAACTCGAAACGGTTGATGACGTGGGGTTCGGTGGCATCTACCTCCATGGTTAAGCGGGCAAACTGATCCGAGCCGCGTTCCTGCAGCAGCGCAACCAGCTTGGTGGGCGCGGATTCTTCCACTTTTCTGAGCTCAAGGCCACCGGAGCGCTCGCGAAAGTCCCACTCCTGATCCAGGCGCCCCGCTCTTGAGGGAAGATTCTTTTGTAGGAATGCGCCATAAGCCTGGCGATCGCTGCCATTGAAAATCTTGAGCCACGCGGCGCACTGGTGCGCGGCAGGCGTATCGGGAAGCGTATTGGCGAGTTGCACCTGTTGGGCACAGGCCGCGGAAACAAGCACCAGCAAAGAGAGCAATTTGGCGAGCCGCATGTGGGGTTAGACGATAAGAGCTCTTGTTGGTGAGGGACGCAGTGGCCTAACTCGCAAGCGCCGGAGCTGCCGCCTCCCCGGGGGTATCTCTGGGCATGGCCGCGGCGAGCAGGAGGATGACTCCGGCAAAGAGCAGCGTGTCGAAGACGTAGTTGACGCCCTCGATAAGCTGCAAGCCACCGGAGGCCGTCAGAAAGATCGGCAAATAGATCCCGAGTGTCAGCAGCACCATCCACAAGCCGAGCCAAGCCGCAGCCATGCGGGAGTAGCGGTTGATGAGAATCGCTGCTCCGGCGAGAAGCTGGAGGGCGCCGGTAAACGCGGCCAGCGTGTGCGGAGCCGGCATCCAGGTTGGCGTGAGCTTTTCAAGCGGGACGCCGGGCGCGTTCTGGGGGTGCAGAATCTGCATGACGCCGAAGAAGAGGAAGGGGATGGCCATGCACAGGCGGCCGATGAGCACGAGGGGGTTTAAGGCGCGAGCGCGCCAGCGCTCGGTCTGACTTCCGGCGTATGCCAGGAAGCCTCCGGCGAAGGAGGTATCACGGAGGACGACTGCCCAGGAGATGCGGTCATGCGGGTTGGCAACAACTCGCGGGATGTGCAAATTAAGGACGAAGATAAAAAGCATGACTGCGAGCAGTGTCGAGGAGAACTTCGTGTAGCGGTTCCATGCGAGGCTGAGGGCCCCGGCGAAGAGCGCAAGACCGACGAAAACGATCCAGAAGGGATGAAAGGGTATCCAGTCAGGGACGCCGGGGGAAAACGCCTTTACATTGAGGAAATGCTCGGCTCCGAAGGTGGCCAGAGCCGAGGCGGCGAAGACGCGCCCAAGGACGATGATCTTGTCCAGACCGAGGGCCGCTGCGTACTCCTTACGCGCGGAGTACAGACCCATGGCGAGGAAAACAATCCCCGCAAACCACGGCCAGAATATGAAGTGTGAGAACACCTAAAACCTCTTACCCACGAAGATGGATTGTCGGCGAAATGACGGTCCGACTGGACAAACGACAGAATTTATCGATGGTAATTGCCGGGTGATCTCGTGGCAATTGCCACTTTCGTGCCTGCACACATGTACACTTTGGGACGCGGTTATTTCAGTTCATAGGAAGAATGATGTCACGATTTTTTTGCTCGGGCACAAAGTCCGGATGGTCTCGTTTTGTCTTAACGGCGTTCTTTGTCAGCGCCTGCAGCTTCGCGGTCTTCGCGCAGCAGACGGCTGCGCCTGCTCCGGTGCAGCGTTCCGCGGCTCCTGTGCCCCTGGTGCCCGCTCCGGTCGCAAGTCCGCAGGTTGACGCGGACGGAAGCGCCACGTTCAGGCTGGCAATGCCGAATGCCATGAAGGTAGAGCTACATCTGGAAGGGGTGGCGAAGCCTTATCCCATGACCAAAGCTCCGGATGGCGCGTGGACCGTCACGGTTCCCAAGCTTGCTCCCGAGTATTACAGCTATGCGTATGACGTGGATGGCACGAGCGTGATCGACCCGCATAATACGACGCTGAAGACGAGCTTCTTCTCCACGCAGAACGTATTTCTGGTTCCGGGGCAGCCGCCAATGCCATGGGAGACGGCGGATGTTCCGCGCGGCACTGTGCATCACCACTTCTACCACTCGAATATTGTGGGCGTGAACAGCGAGTACTACGTGTATACGCCGCCGGGATTCGATGCGAAGAGCGGGAAGAAGTATCCGGTGCTGTATCTGCTGCACGGATACAGTGACGATCCCAGCGCGTGGACGTGGATGGGCAAGGCGAACGTGATTCTGGACAACCTGATCGCGCAGGGCAAGGCGAAGCCCATGATCGTGGTGATGCCGCTGGGCTACGGCACGATGGACATGATCACCAAAGGATGGGCGGTGTGGCGCGATCCCGAGACGACGGCTCGCAACTTCAGAGACTTCGGGCGTGTGCTGTATGAGGAGGTAATGCCGCGGGTAAAGGCGCAGTATCCGCTATCGGAGAAGCGCGAAGAGCATGCAATTGCCGGGCTCTCGATGGGAGGCGCGCAGACCTTGCTGGTAGGGCTGAATTATACAGATGACTTTGCGTATATCGGGGCCTTCAGCGCGGGCGGCCTGGGCGAGGGGAACTTTACGCCGCTGTTTCCGGCGATCACTCCGCAGACGGGTGCGGCGATCCAGGCAAAGCTGCGGCTGCTGTGGATCGCCTGCGGGACGGAGGACGGACTTTTTCCGGCGAATCAGAAGCTGATCGCATGGCTGAAAGAACAGGGAATGCAGCCCACCGCCATCAAAACTCCGGGTATGCATGTGTGGATGGTGTGGCGGGATAATCTGAGTAATTTTGTTCCGTTGATCTTTCAGTCAAAGCAATGACGACGTGGGTGCTGTTGGCTGGACTGCCCGGCACTGGGAAGAGCACACTGGCACGGGCAGTGGCGGCGCAGTTGGGCGGGGTAGTTCTCGATAAGGACCGGGTACGGGAGGCGCTGTTTCCGAACGCGATGACGGACTACTCACGCGAGCAGGATGATCTTTGCGTGAGGGACATGCTGGAGGCAGCGGCGTATCTGACGCAGAAGCAGCGAGTGGCCTTTATCTTTATCGACGGCAGGACGTTTTCGTGGCGCGGGCAGATCGATGAGGTCGTGCAAGCGGCAGAGCAGGCTGGGGCGGCGTGGCGGATTCTGCATGTGACATGTTTGGACGCGGTCGCTGAGGATCGATTGAGTCGTCAGGACCCGGAGAATCCTGCGAGAAATCGCAATGCTGATCTTTATCGGGATATTAAGAATCGTTTCGAGACGATTGCCTATCCTAAGCTCGAAGTGGACACTACGAAAGGGGTTGAGCCGGTGGTGAACGAGGTTTGCCGCTTTTTGGCTCAGCCACATTTGACATGATGCAGCCCATAAGGAGAGATAGCGATGGCGGCTGAAACGAAGACGGGCAGGTATGTGCAGGTGGTCAAGAAGGGTGGTCCGCTGGAACTTGTGACGCGTGAGGTTCCGGAGCCGGCAGCGAATCAGGTGCGCGTGCGGGTGCAGGCGTGCGGGGTTTGCCACAGCGATGCGGTGACGATGTATGGAATCTTTCCGATCCAGTATCCGCGTGTGCCGGGGCATGAGGTGGTTGGCATGGTGGATGCGGTCGGCGAGGGCGTGACGCAGTGGAAGGCGGGGCAACGCGTAGGGATCGGCTGGTATGGCGGCCATTGCGGCAAGTGCGAGCCGTGCCGGAGGGGTGACCACATTGCGTGCGCGATATTGCAGATCCCCGGCATAACTTATGACGGCGGGTATGCCGACTATGTAGTGGCTCCGGCGATGGCGCTGGCGGCGGTGCCGGATTCGCTCTCGGGCGCGGAGGCCGGTCCGCTGCTGTGCGCGGGGATTACGACCTTCAATGCGATACGCAACAGCGGGGCGCGGCCTCCGGATGTGGTGGCGGTTCTGGGCATGGGCGGGCTAGGGCATCTGGGCGTGCAGTATTCGGCGAAGATGGGTTTTACTACTGTGGCGATTGCTCGCGGCGCAGACAAGGCGAAGTTCGCGCATGAGCTGGGCGCGCACCATTACATCGACAACGCGGCTCAGGATGTTGCCGCGGAGCTGCAGAAGCTGGGCGGGGCCCGGACAATCATCGCGACGGTGACGGATGCGGACGCGATGTCGGCGTCGATTGGCGGGCTGGGCCATCAGGGTAAGCTGGTGATTTTGGGTGTACCCGGCGATCTACTGAAGGTTCCGGCCCTTCCGCTGATAATGCAGAAGCGGGCGGTAGTGGGATGGCCGAGCGGGACATCGATTGACTCCGAAGACACGCTGAAGTTCAGCGTGCTCACCGGAGTGAAAGCGCTGATCGAGAAGTATCCACTGGACAAGGCACCCGAGGCGTTCGATCGGATGATGAGCGGGAAGGCACGGTTCAGGGTGGTGCTGGAGACGGGGGCTTAGCGGTCAGGATCAGCGTTCAGTGATCGGTGTTCAGGAAGCGAGCCGTTTGGATTCGGCTCGCTTTCCTTTATGCTCCGAACCATGGATATTCCGGCGATTTCCACTCGGGGCCTGACGCGGCGGTTTGGCGACTTCACTGCTGTGGATGACGTTACGTTCAGCGTTGCTCCGGGGCAGTTTTTTGGATTTCTCGGGCCGAATGGAGCAGGGAAGTCCACCACCATCAAGATGCTTACAGGGCTGCTGGAGCCGACTTCGGGGCAGATCGAAATTCTGGGACAGGCGTTTACTGCAGGGTCGCTGGAGTTGAAGCGGCAGATGGGCGTAGTGCCGGAGGGGATGGCTCTACTGGGCCGGCTGACGGCTTCGGAGTATCTGCGGTTTGTGGGCCGGATGTATGGGTTGGATCGCGAGACGACGAATCGCCGGACGCAGGAGCTGCTGGATTTTATGCATCTCGCGAATGAGCCGAAGAAGCTGGTCACGGACTTCTCGCACGGTATGAAGAAGAAGCTAGCGCTGGCAGCGTCGGTGATTCACGGGCCGAAAGTGCTGTTTCTGGATGAGCCATTCGAGGGCGTGGACGCAATTGCGGCGGGCACACTGAAGGCGATGCTGCAAGGAATGATTCATCGTGGGGCCACGATTTTTCTCACCTCGCATGTGCTGGAAATTGTGGAGCGGCTTTGCAGCCATGTGGCCATCATCCATAAAGGACGGCTGGTGGCGAATGGATCGCTCGAAGAACTACGCGCGGGCGTGGAGACAACGCTGGCGGGTGCGGGACTGCCCGAATTATCTGTTTCTGGCTCGCCTATCAAAGAGAAGCTCACGCTGGAAGAGATTTTTCTCAATGTCGTAGGCGCAGGAACAGGCGAGTCCGCTCAGGAGTTGTCGTGGTTATAACTACGGGGCTTACATGATATCGGCGATGGTTCGCGGTCAGTACGCGGCGCTGGCGGAGATGCGCTGGCGAATGCTGATGAATTCGCTACGGACGCGGCGCGGCAATTTCGAGCTGGCGGCGAGTATCTTCAGGGTGGGATTCTTTTCGCTGGTGGGGCTGGCGGTGGGCGTGGGGATGGGGTTCGGCGCCGGGGACATGGCTTCGAATGGTGAGCTCGAATTTCTGCCCTTCCTGTTGTGGCCGGTGCTGTTCTTGTGGCAGCTGACTCCGGTGACGCTGGCGTCGTTTCAGGAGCACGTAGACCTGAGTGTGCTGCTGCGATTTCCGGTGAGCTTCGGTTCGTACCTGTTGCAGTATCTTGTCTTTGGTCTCTTCGATATTTCGTCCATCCTGGGCGGGATTTGCCTAGCGGGCATCTGGATCGGGCTGGTGTGGGCACGACCGCATCTGGTGCTGTGGGCGACGCTTGCACTGATGGGATTTGCCGCGTTCAATCTTCTGCTCACACGGATGATTTTTGCGTGGCTCGACCGCTGGTTGGCGCAGAGGCGGACGCGGGAGATTCTGGGGATGGTGTTTCTATTCCTGCTCCTTGGAGCTCAGTTGCTAAACCCGGCTCTGTACATGCATTCAGGTCATCGGTCACGAATGACACGGTCCGCTACAGTACACGCCCTGCATACAGCGGATCGAGTTCAGAGCGTGTTTCCGCCGGGCTTTGCGGCGGGTGCAATCCACGCGGCTGAGAGCAAAGACGCGATCGGTGCGGCGGCATCGCTGAGCGGGCTTGCTTTATATGTATGCGCGGCGGGATCGATGCTTGCGATTCGGCTGCGCGCGGAGTATCGCGGAGAGAGCCTGGGTGAAGCGCCGCAGCAAGCGGTAAAGGCGGGAGAAGAAGCGCGCCGGGCGGGCTTCGATCTGTCTGGTCCAATTGGCGCAGTGGTGGAGAAGGAGCTTCGCTATCTGGCGCGCAGCGGGGTGATGCTGTACAGCCTTGTCGTCCCGCTCATCATGTTGTTTGTGCTTGGCCGCGGCAGCAATAGCGCGGGTTTTGCGTCCCTCTACGCTTTGCCGCTGGGAGTGGCCTACAGTTTTCTTGGCCTCACACGGTTGGTCTACAACAGCCTGGGCGGAGAGGGCGCTGGCATCCAGCTCTATTTCATAGCGCCGACGCGCATGCGAACAGTCATGCTGGCGAAGAACCTGGTGCAGCTCACGCTCTTTTCGCTTGAACTGGTAATCGTCTGCTCAATTGTTGCGCTCCGCTTTGGCATGCCGGGCAGGGAGATGCTCGCGGCCACCTTTTGCTGGCTTCTGTTTGCGCTGCCTGTGCAGTTATCGGCGGGTAACGTGCTCTCCCTCACCATGGCTTATCGGATGACGTTGACGCGGATGAGCCGGGAGCAAGGGTCAGCGGGGAACGGGCTGCTGAGCCTGTTGATTCAGTTGGTGGTGTTTGGAGTGGGGGCGGCGGTGTTTCTTCCGCTGGCGCGCTTTGGGCACGCGGAACTGGCAGTGCCTATATTTCTGGTGCTGGCAGCGGGCGGAGTGATTGCATGGCTCCGGGTGCTGTCGAGCGCGGATCGGATGGTGGCAAACCGCAGAGAGGCGCTGATTCAGAGTCTGGCGCGCGCGGCTTGATTATCCAAATCTCCAGTAACCAAAGGCCACGGTACTAAATGGTTACGAAAGGGCGACAAAAGTGGCAGAGTCACTTCGGGTTGCAAGTGGGAGAATTGGGAATGATTTAACCCGAGGAGGGGAAAGAATCTCCCCCGGGGATAGCGATGAGCGTCACGATCTTCCAGACATCGATATTCCAGACATGAAGTGGAATCGACGAGTCTCCTCTGGAGCAAATTTCCCCTGGGCTCATACGCACAGAATATGGAGATCATTCGAATGGCTTGTACCGCCACTAGTCTTCTGCTTGGTTTCTCTCTGGCAACAGCCTGCTCCATCGCCGCTCAGGCGCAGCAGGCTGTGCCCTCCAGCCAGGGGGTCCCAGTCGTACAGCCTGTCACAGCGCAGTCCGCTCCGGTTGGGTCCACTCCCGCGTCCGCCAATCAAACGACCTTCGTCGTACCGGCGGGAACCACGATTCCTCTCACATTGCGTACCGCGCTCAGCACCAAGACAGCGAAGCCGGGCGATGCGGTCTATCTCAGCAGCAGTTTTCCCGTCGTGGTTGGAGGAAGGGTAGTGATTCCCGCAGGCGTCTATGTCCAGGGCTATGTGGATGGCCTGCAGCGGGGCGGCAAAGTTAAGGGGCGCGCACAACTGATGATGCACTTTGTTTCGATGGCCTTCCCGAATGGCGTGGTGATTGCGTTGCCGGGTGCGGTAGATAGAGTTCCTGGAACAAATGGGGCCGAGGTGAAGGACAAAGAAGGTCTGATTGAGCAGTCGAGCAACAAAGGCGCGGATGCTAAGACGATTGCAGGAACCACGTTAACTGGAACCGGCGTAGGAAGCCTGGCCGGTTATGCCGGCGGTAGCCCCGGGGTGGGCGCGGGCATTGGTGCGGGAGTTGGTGCGGCGGCAGGAATCATTGAGACGATGATGAAGCATGGAGATGACATTGTTTTTCCCGAGGGTTCGTCCGTGGTAATGGTGATGCAGCGCCCCCTCCAAGTACAGGAGCAGCAGCTGGCCGGCATGAAGAATTTGACCGGCTACGATAGTCCGGCGATGACTCCGGTGAATGCGGAGCAAATGCCGATGCCCAAGCCAAAGCCGCAGGCGCAGACAAACTAGATTTGCCTTGGTTTCTCGTTGGGCCGGGTGAGGGCGGAGCTTTCCGCCTTCCCCGGCTTTGACAATCGATGCCCGCCTCGGCGGGCATTTCCTTTTTTGGGCGAATGAAAAGAAGAGGATTGACATGCCCCAAGCCTGTCCCTATGCTGGCCGCTTCCGGGTTACAGCAGTTCCAGCCGCTCGTTGAAACGGGGACATTATGTTCGGGTCAGTCATTCTGGACGTGGCGATTGGCATGGTGTACATCTACCTGCTGCTCAGCCTCGTCGCATCGGTGATTAACGAGGTGCTAGCCGGACTAGTTCAGTCACGCGCCGCGAACCTGCAGCGTGGATTGCGCAGTTTGCTCTCGGGCGACTCGATTGAGGCTGGCGCGTCCACGCTGGTAGACAATATCTACAATCACGGGCTGATCCGCGGCCTCTACCAGGACCCGGCCAAGGACTATGGCGGTAAGGTGCTGAGTCTGTGGAGCGGTTTTCGACTGACTCTTCAGCGCTGGGCACGCATTGCACCGCCAAGGGCAATTGACGGCGTATCAGACCAGTTGCTGCTGCCTTCTTATATTCCGGCGCGGACCTTTGCACTGGCGATGATCGACATCCTGAACAAAGACAAGTTCAAAGGCAAAACTCCGATTGAAAGCATCGAGAATTTTCTAAGGGACCATCATCAGCAGTTCGAGAAAAACAAGGCGGTCGAGGCTCTGCTGACGCTGCTGATCGATGCCAAAAGCGACGCGAAAGAGGATTACCAGAAGCTGCAGCAATTCCAGACCAATCTCGAGAACTGGTACAACGACGCGATGGACCGGGTCTCCGGCTGGTACAAGCGATATACCCAAAATGTACTGATGATTATCGGCCTGGGTCTGGCGGTCGCGTTCAACGTGAGCTCACTTCGTATTGCGCATACTCTTTGGGTAGATCGCGACGCCCGCCAGGGTATGGTCAATGCGGCCAACGATTATCTGCAGAAGCACAAGAACGTTTCCCCGACCGACAGCCTCGCCGATCAGATGAAATCTTCAGTCAAGGCGGTCAATGACGTGAGTGCGGAATTCCTTCTGCCGTTAGGATGGCGGCATACGCCGGCTCAGTATAAGGGCTGGTGGAAAGACCACACCTATACGATGGCCGGCGATGCACTCGTGGTTTTGATTGGCTGGCTGATTACCGCCGGGGCGCTCTCGCTGGGAGCCTCCTTCTGGTTCGATATGCTGAACAAGATCATGGTGATTCGCAACACCGTAAAGCCCCAGGAGAAGAGCCAGATCGAGGGTTCAAAAGACAACTGAGATTTCCGATCAGGAGTGTACCTTACCACTATGAGAAAGATGACACTGGCAGTTTTCGCCTTCATTTGTTGCGCCCTCACCCTACACACGCAGGCTCGGGCGCAGGATTGGGCCAAGGAGAGGCTGGAGAAGTCTCCGCGGCACCAGGAGTGGGTCGACATCAAGTACGGCAATCGCGTGGTGCATGCCTTTGTCGTCTATCCAGAGGTCAAGTCGAAGACACCGGCGGTGCTGGTGATTCACGAAATCTTCGGCCTGACCGATTGGGCGCGCAGCGCGGCGGATCAAGTGGCGGCGGCAGGGTATGTGGCGATTGCTCCCGATCTGCTTTCAGGTTTTGGCCCCAAAGGGGGCGGCACGGGCGATTTCGCCAGCACCGACGATGCGGTGAAGGCTGTGTCGGCGCTCGACCCCGACGTGGTGACCGCCGATCTGAATGCAACCGCCGAATACGTGAAGAAGCTTCCGGCGGTGAACGGCAAGCTGGCGGTGGCGGGATTCTGCTGGGGCGGGGGGCAGTCGTTCCGGTTCGCGACCAATCGCCACGATCTGAGCGCGGCATTCGTGTTCTATGGGCCGCCTCCGAAGGACGTGAGCGGAATTACTGCACCGGTCTATGGTTTCTATGCCGGGAATGATGCCCGGATTGGTGCAACTATTCCTGATACGATTGCGGCGATGAAGAAGGCTGGCAAGAAGTTCGAGCCTGTGACGTATGACGGTGCAGGACACGGCTTTATGCGAGCGGGTGAGGATCCCACGAAGACCACTGGGAACGAGGCAAATGTGAAGGCTCGTGAAGAGGCGTGGGTACGCTGGAAAGCGCTGCTTAAGGGGATGTGAGAGCGAGGCGCCCTAGCGCAGAATACGCTCGTCAAGGTACTGCCTCGCTCTTAGAATTCGGCAACTCTCATAACTCCCAAGCGTTAGAAGATCGTTGTCTCCTGAAATCAGAATGTCGGCGTGAGCCTTCGAAGCGCATTCAGTCGCGAAATCATCGCCGGGATCTCGGGAAATGCCGGTAGCCTCGCCGGTTGTTCCGACCCGGATTGCACCGTTCCAGTGAGGAGCTATTCGGGTGCGTATCGTTTCTGGATCGCGTTTGAGTTCTGCTCCAAAATGCGGAAGACTTCTTGCTCCATCCCTGAGCAGATGGCGAGGTCGTCCATCTGTATAACAGGTTCCAAGGCTTCCGCAGGAACTCCTCCGAAGTGAATGGCCGAGATCCAGATGCCGGAATCGATGACAACCATCAAGCGGATCGCTTCGACCTGGCAGCGGCGCGTGACTCGTGAACTAGACGCTCCACATTCTGAGGCTTATTGCCCTTGGGATTTGTCGAGTGCCCCAGCTCGTTTAGCTCTCGTAAGATCTTACGCATCTGCGGGGCACGAT
>CAYVSQ010000329.1:0-6703 GCA_964453815.1 uncultured Acidobacteriaceae bacterium
AGTTTGCAACTGTTACGGTTTCAAAAGGGCAAGAAGGTTGCGCCGCAGATCCAGCGGATGCGTTCGGACGACCTGCTTGCCAGCGTTTTTCCGCAGGTTGCCGCGTGCCAGGAGAACGTCGAGGGTGATATTCAAATTCCGGATCATCTACTGGTTCGCGAAGTGATGAGAGATGTTCTCGGCGAAGCGATGGACCTCGAAGGATTGAAGGCCATTCTCGAAGCGATGCACGATGGTCGTATCCGCTGCCTGGCCGTCGATACAACGACGCCGTCGGTGTTTGCGCACGAGCTGCTAAATGCGAATCCTTATGCCTATCTTGACGACGCCCCACTCGAGGAGCGCCGCGCGCGCGCTGTGGCCATGCGCGGTAAGCTGCCGGATAAGGAGCTGGGCGACGCCGGACGGCTATCTCCCGAAGTCATTGCGGAAGTTCGCGAGCAGATACGGCCGGACTTGCGAGACGAGCACGAATTTCACGATCTCCTGTGTTCGCTTGTGATTGTTCCTGCGGAGATCGCTGCAGATAGGCGCACTGCCGACTGGGGAGAGTGGTATGCGCGTCTGGAACGCGAGGGGCGCGTGACGCCGGCTACGGTTGATGGACGAGATTATTTTGCGGCGGCAGAGAGCGTTGAAGACTTGCGCCTGCTGTGGCCGCAGGCGACATTCGCCGCCAATGTTAGGGCAATTTCGCCGAGCCATGCAAGTAAAGAGGATGTGCTGCGCAAAGCGGTGCAGGGATGGATGACGCTGCTGGGTCCGGTGACTTCGCGCAGCCTGGGTGGGCGGCTGGGCGTGGCGGCGGGCGAAATATGGAAGCAGATGCTGCGGCTGGAGATGTCGGGGACGATTCTGCGCGGATTTTTTGAAGTTCCGGCAGCTGCGGGTCCGATTGCCGATGAGGATGTGGAGTGGTGCGAGCGGCGATTGCTGCAGCGCATCCACAAACGCACGCTGCATGGGCTGCGAAAGCAGGTCGAGCCGGTGACGCCTGCCGTCTACATGCGATTCGTGCTCGACTGGCAGCATCTCGGTGCGCAGCGTCAGCTTACGGGCGAGCAGGGAGTGCTGGAGGCGGTGCGCGGCCTGGAGGGATTTGAGGCTCCGGCGGTGGAATGGGAGCGGTCGATCCTTCCACAGCGGGTTGCGAATTACGATTCGCGCTGGCTGGATACGCTGACGCTGACGGGCGTGGTGGGATGGGGGCGCATATCGCCGCATCCGGCCTTTGCTTCGGCAGAAAGTGGAGGCCCAAAGCGGATTATTCCCACGGGCATGGCTCCGATCACATTTTTTCTGCGGGAAGAGGCGCTGTGGATGGATTTGTGCCTGTCACAGCGGCAAATTCCTGAGATGAATCTGACCGCCTCGCTCAGCGAGCTTGCCAACCGGTTGCGGTCGTATCTGGGGGAACGCGGCGCAATGTTTCCCGGCGATATTGCCCGCGTTCTGGGTGCACCGGCCAAGGATGTCTGCCATGCGCTTTGGGAACTGGTGGCGGCGGGGCTGGTGACGGCGGATGGCTTCGACAGCCTGCGCATGCTGGTCGATCCGCGCAGGAAGCAGATGTTTGCCAGCCCGGCGCGGGTGAAGCCTGCAGCGCATTCTCGTAATGCCGCGGGACGTTGGAGCATGTTGTGCGCGGAGAATTCCGCGCAGGAATCGGTGGGCGAGGCAGCGGCGCGACGCGACGCACAAGTTGAATCGGCTTGTATGGTGCTGTTGCGACGATACGGTGTGATCTTTTACGACTTGATGGAGCGCGAGACGGCGATGCCTCGATGGAGAGAGCTGCTTTGGATGTACAGACGGCTGGAGGCGCGAGGCATAGTCCGCGGCGGCCGGTTCGTTTCAGGATTTGGCGGTGAACAGTTCGCCCTGCCAGAGGCGCTGGAGTCGCTGCGTGAGCTGCGTTTGAAAAGCGCAGTCGAGCGGGCGTCGATTACCTTTGCTGCGGCTGATCCGATGAATCTGGTTGGTGTGGTGATTCCCGGAGAACGGGTAGCCAGTGTTCCGGGAAAGACGGTGACGTATCCGATTCCGGCTGCGGCGGAGATTTCCTCTGTTGCCGAGGGGAATTCAGTTACGAGCAGGCTGTTTGGGTTGACATCGACGGTCGAGGGTGGCGCCCTTGCCTGAGAATACTCAGCCGCTGGTGGAGGGTGAGGACTATTACATGGACGGTCCTTACGTGGTGTTTACCGAGGCGTATCACCGGAAGCGTGGATACTGCTGCCAGTCGGGCTGCCGGCATTGTCCGTGGCGCGGGCCTGAGGATGCGAATAGACCCACATCCGAAAATCCGAATGTGGGGCACCCGGATATTCGTTGATCTGACCTTGGACGATTCTCAGCCGACGCTCTTGAGGCGCAGCAACACTTCGATGAGTTTGTCGATTTCTTCGTGGGTGTTGTAGAGCGCGAGCGAGGGGCGGACGGCTGTTTCCAGTCCATAACGGCATAGCGAAGGTTGCGCGCAGTGGTGGCCGGTGCGCACGGCGATGCCCTCCTGATTGAGTGCTGCGCCGACATCTTCGTTGCGATAGCCGTCGAGGACGAAGGACATGACACTTGCCTTTTCGCGCGCGGTGCCGATCAGATGCAGGCCGGGCACGCGGCGCAAGGACTCCATGCCGTACTTGAGGAGTTCGTGCTCGTAGTGCGCAATGTTGTGCATGCCGATGCGCTCGAGATAGTCGATGGCAGCGCCTAGGCCGACGGCGTCGGCGATGCTGCCGGTCCCGGCTTCGAAGCGCCCGGGCGGGGGCTGATAGGTGGTCTTATCGAAGGTCACATCGACGATCATGTTGCCGCCGCCCTGCCATGGCGGCATTTCAGCGAGCGCGTCGGGCTTGCCGTAAAGGACGCCGATCCCGGTGGGCGCGAACATTTTGTGGCCGGAGAAGACGTAGAAGTCGCAGTCGAGAACCTGCACATCGACGGGCATGTGCGAGATGGCCTGGGCGCCGTCGATGAGCACTCGCGCCCCATAACGATGGCCGATCTCGACGATTTCGCGCGCGGGAGTTACGGTTCCGAGGGCATTTGAAACCTGGGCCACGGAGACCAGGCGCGTTTTGGGGCCGAGGAGCTTTTCGTATTCGTCGAGCAGGATCTGGCCGTCGTCGTCGATGGGGATAACGCGCAGCCGCGCGCCCTTTTCCGAGCACAGCATCTGCCAGGGAACGATGTTAGCGTGGTGCTCCAAATGGCTGATGACGATTTCATCGCCCGCATTGATGTGGCGGCGACCCCAGCTTTGTGCGACAAGATTGATGGCTTCGGTTGCGCCACGGGCGAAGACGATTTCCTTGCTCGACGAGGCGTTGACGAAGCGCCGAACCTTGTCGCGTGCGCCCTCGTATGCATCGGTGGCGCGGGCGGCGAGCTCATGGGCGGCGCGATGGATGTTCGAGTTCTCGTGCTCGTAGAAATACGAAATGCGGTCGATGACGCTCTGCGGCTTTTGCGTGGTGGCGGCGTTGTCGAGCCAGATGAGCGGGCGTCCATTGACGCGTTCGCGCAGGATGGGGAAGTCACGACGGATGGAGTGGACGTCGAAGAGTCCGGCATCGAGGTCGAGGCCGGTCAGGGAACTCGGTGCTTGAACGGCCTTCGGACTAGAGACGACGGGGGATGGAGCGGTCCCTGCGACCGGCGCGGCCTGAGTGTCGTTCAGAAAGTAAAAACTGGATGCGGAATTGAAGGCTGAAAGCACGTCGGCTTCCGTGGGCAGGGCGTGTCCGAAGCCGAAGGACGGGATTTGCCCGAAGGAGAACAATGGCGATGGCGGGAGGCCGGCCGCGGGGAATGGGGGCGTTGCGACAGGAAGTGGTGCGTGCGTCGGCGTCGGAATCTGCGCCGATGCGAAGGATGGCAGCTGCGGCGATGTGTAGGCTGCACTAGGCGCATCGGCGAAAGGCACATTGCGGGGCAACTCGAATTGAGGGGTTGAGGGCAGTTGCCCAGGTGCAGCGGCCGCGACAGGCCCGGGTGCGGAGGCAATCGCCGGAAAGGCCGCTGCGGGCGCGAGAGAAACTGACGTCAACGGAGCGGGCACGAAGAACGGAGGCGCTTCGGGTGATGTTCCCGGTATGGCTTTGAAGAACTCGTTTGCGAGGCGTGCGATTTCCGCCGCGGGCGGTATCGCAGACGCAAAGATGCTTAGCTCGTCCAGGCTGGCAGGAGCCTGCGCTGTGGCTATCGCTGCGTCGATCTTGTCGAGATCACTTGTACTCATGGTAATGGCCTACCTCGACGTTCTCGAGGACTCCGAGCGCGTCTTCGGTGAGGATGGCTGCTGAGCAGTAGAGCGAGATGAGATAGGAAGCGATCGAGTTGCGGTTGATGCCCATGTAACGCACGGACAGGCCGGGGGTCTGTTCGCCGGGCAGGCCGGGCTGGAAGAGTCCGACGACGCCTTGTTTCTTTTCGCCTACGCGGAGGAGCAGGATGCTGGTTTTGTTTGCTTCGCCGTGGATGGCGATCTTGTCGGTCGGAACGAGGGGCACGCCACGCCAAGTGAGGAATGGCGAGCCGAACATAGTCGCTGTCGGCGGAGGTACTCCGCGGCGGGTGCACTCGCGCGCGAAGGCGGCGATGGCGCGTGGATGGGCGAGGAAGAAGGCGGGCTCCTTCCAGACGCGAGCCAGCAATTCGTCCAAGTCGTCGGGCGTAGGCGCGCCTTTGCGCGTCTTGACGCGCATAGAGGCGGCGGCGTTGGTCAGCAAGCCGTAATCGGCGTTGTTGATCAGCTCGCTCTCTTGGCGCTCCTTCACACTCTCGATAGTGAGTCGCAGCTGTTCGCGGATCTGATCGTGAGGATGGCTGTAGAGGTCGGAGATGCGGGTGTGCACGTCAACGATGGTTGAGATGACGCTGAGGGTATGCTCTCGCGGCGTCTCTTCGTAATCGACGAAGGTCTTGGGGAGATCGCGCTCGTCCTGGGCTCCGCAGACGACCTCGACCTCGGAGTTGCTCTTCACGCGGTTGACGCGGTAGGTGCCGGACTCTACTGGGGTCCAGGGGAGCAGGTTCACGAGCCAGCGCGGGGTGATGGAAGCGAGCTGCGGCGGTGTTTTTGTGGTGTTGGCTAGCTGGCGCGCTGCGGCGTCGCCGAGACTGTGACGTACTTCTGTGCTCTTGGTGGTCACGAGATTGCTCCTTCAGCTTTGAGGCAGAAAGCCAAGTATATGAAGATGACGGGGAAGGCTGCAAGGAGCGACGACCCGGCGAGAGGTTAATTGGTTGAAATGCAGGCGGTAGTCAACCTGCAGAGGGGACCTCGACCTCGCGTTTCTCTTTACGAGCCTGGTTTCCCTGAATCACGCCGAGCGCGGAGCCCAGGCCTACGTGGACGTTCGCGATTGGCTCGGTGCCTGTGCGCACGCAGTAGACGAAGGCGCGGGTCGCGGCGGTTGTCGGATCCTCGGCGGTAGCGATTTCGACAGGCTTGCCGGGGCCGCGATAAGGCATCTCACCCGAGGGGCGGTAGGAGGCGCCGGTCGTGGTGCCGCTCTCCTCGCCCTTGGCATTAAGGTTGGGACGAGTGATCTGTCGCGGCTCATAGAAGAAGGTTGCGTCTTCCAGGGTGAGATTAAGCGAACCTTTGTTTCCATACAGCCAGAGCTGATCGCCCATCTTGGCATTGTTAGTCATTGAGGTGAAGATGAAACGGCGGCCGCCCGGGTAGCTGAGCACGACCTGGACGTTGTCGTCGGTTTCCCGGCCGTCGTGCCAGCGGACGATGGAGCCGGAGGCAAGGGCGGTGGTAGGCGTCGAGCCGAAGGTCCAGTTGGCAATGTCCATGTGGTGAGAGCCGAGCTCGGCGATCAGGCCGAGCGACCACTCGTGATAGAGCCGCCAATTGATCAGGCGTTCGAGCGAAGGGTTCGGGACAGGGCGACGCCAGTCGTTGTTGCGGTTCCAGTAGCCGTGGATGTGAGTGACGTCACCAATCTCGCCGTGTTGTACACGTGCGAGCGCAGCGCGGATCCAGGGTGAATAGCGATATTGATGGCCGACCTGAAAGATGCGGCCATTCTGCGCGGTGGCGGCGACGATCTGGCGGGCTTCGTCGAGGGTATATGCCAGGGTCTTTTCACCATAGACATGATGACCGCTGGCGAGCGCGGGCAGCACATGCTGGGCATGCAGGCCGAGAGGCGTTGCGACGATGACGGCGTCCAGGTCTTTGCGATCGAGGAGGGTGCGGAAGTCGTTATGAGCGGTGACCTGGTAGCCGCAGACATGGTTGAGCTGATCGAAGCGAGGCGGGTAGACGTCAGCGGCGGCGACGATCTTTACACCAGGGACGCGAAGGAAGCTGCGCACCAGTTCCTGGCCACGGCTGCCCGGCCCGATAATGCCGAGCCGCAGGGGCGAGCTGTCCGTTGTAGGAGCAATTTGCCGGGCGGCGTTGGATTCAGCTTTAGAGGTGGCCTGGGCTTCAGCAGACTCTCGCGGAAACAAGCCGGACGCAGCGACAGCGGCGACGGAGAGTCCACGGACAAAATCACGGCGGTCAATCATGGATACGATTCCTTTTGCGAGTGAGACGAAAGTGGGTCACAGGGAGTTCCTGGCCAGTTTATGGCGAAGCAGTCGCGTCCGGAAGAACGCTGGCTGAAGATGAGAGCCTTGCTGTCGGGGCGCGAAGTGAGCAGACGCTTTGATGCTTCGGGGCTGAGCACGAAGACCA
>CAYVSQ010000330.1:0-4858 GCA_964453815.1 uncultured Acidobacteriaceae bacterium
AACGCCGACCTGCTCGCATTTATCAAGTCGTAGTAACCATTCTCGGGGTGGGTCCGTCGAATAAGGGCTTGTGTAAATCTGATTTCAAGTGAGTGCCCATGTCCCCCGATACTTCGTACTCGCCCGATGCTCTATACTCACCCGATATCCGGTACGCTGAGATGAGTTCCTCACCACAAAGCGTCCTCGTCCATGCTGCTCCGCCTCCGCAGCCAACTCCGCTGCATGAGATCATCGCGGCTCTGCGCACCATTGCCGAGCTCGACGGCCTCACCGAAGACGAGTACACCTGGATTGCCACACACACCACCGAGCGCATCGCTCCCGACGGAGCCATCGTCTTCACCGAAGGCGAGCCGTCCCACCATCTCAACTTCATCCTGCGTGGAGACGTCTACGTCAACCGACGCAACCACGGCCCCGTCACGCTCTTCATCGGCCGCACCGCGCACGTCACCGGAAAGCTTCCTTATTCCCGTATGAAAACCTGGGGCGGAGACGGCTGTGCTTCCGGCTCCTTCTGGGGACTCGACCTGCACGAGGATCTATTCCCCGCCATGCTTCAGGCCGTTCCGTCCATGAACCAGCGCTGTGTCACTTTGCTCCTCGACCGCGTTCGCGAATTCACCCGCGCCGACGAACAAGCCGCGAAACTCATGGCTCTGGGAAAGCTCGCCGCCAACCTGGCCCATGAGCTCAACAATCCAGCATCCGCCGCACAGCGTGCCGCCAATGCTCTCACCACGAATCTCGACAGCGACGATGAGACGAAATATTGTCTCGGCTATCTGCTTAAATCCAAACAGGAGCTGGACGCTTATCGCGTCTGGATGCGCGAGGCTCAGGCTCGCATCGCCACCGTTGCCTCGAAGCCCGCGTCTTCCCTGGCCTCTTCCTCACTGGCAGACAGCGACCGTGAGGACCAGATTCTAGACTGGCTGGAAGCGCAAAAAATACAGAATGCCTGGACCATTGCTCCAGCACTTGCTGAGTCCGCGCTGCCCATCGATATGCTGGATACCTTGGCCACGACTGTCAGTCCGGGGGTGCTTCCCCTCGCTCTCGCCAGCTTTGCCGCCACCGTCCGCAACCAGCGCGCGGCCGCTACCGTCGCCGGGTCAACGGCCCGCATCTTCGAGATCGTCGACGCCATCAAGGACTACTCCTACATGGACCAGGCGCCGATTCAAGAGGTGAATCTGTCCCAGTCCCTCGACAACACCCTCGTCATACTGGGTTCGCGGCTCCAACACGTCACCATCGAACGCGAGTACGATCCCAACCTCCCGGCCATCCGCGCTTTCGGCAGCGAACTCAACCAGGTATGGACTGCCCTCATCGAAAACGCGCTCGACGCCATGCACGATCGCGGAACCCTGAGGCTCACCACAAAACTCAAGGGTCGAATGGTCTTCATTGAAGTGTGGGATAGCGGCCCAGGCTTCGATCCCGCTCTCAAATCTCGCATCTTCGAACCCTTCTTCACCACCAAGCCCATTGGCGCGGGCCTGGGCCTGGGTCTGGATCTCGTTCAGCGGGTCGTCAACAAGCACTTCGGATCCGTCGCAGTAGAATCCCGGCCGTCCGCAACCTGCTTCCAGGTGCGCATCCCGCTCGATCGTATGCGGGTCTACTAAGGTATCAATCGTTGATCACGGAAATCGCAGCCGTCATCACGTGTTTGTGACTTTGACCCAGTGTCATAGCCGCGCTCAGAATATTGCTCGCCTCCACGCACGCCATTTGCCGCCATTCGTCGTCACCGAGATCCGCGAGAGCCTTCGCGCCCGCTTCCCATGGATTCCACACCACCGTGGTCAGCGAATTTTTCTTCTCCGTCCGGATGCGTCGCTCGAGCACTGGATCGATCACCTCGAGCGCCAACGCGGTATTCATGTACGCATTATCCGTCTGCGCCGTAAAAGCCACATCGCCGTGCTGCATCTTCTCGCGATTCCCATCCATGTTGTCGAGAAACGCCGTTCCATCCAGCCCCGTTACCCGAATCTTCTCCGCATCGCCCACCCGATGATAGGTGTGCAGAGCCTCTTCAAACCGCATCGTCGTGCTGCCGGTATTTGTCACCGCCAGTTCCAGTCTCAGCTCCGTACCCGCCGTAACCCGATACTCCGCCCGAAACTCGAACGGCCACCACCGCCGACTCGCCTCATCGCTCTCCGTCGCCAGCGTGACCGTCACAGCATCGCCGAGCTGAGCGATCGCCGTCAGTTCCCACGCCTTCGTCCGCACCACCCCATGCGCCGGAGCCTTCGCGTTGTCCGCTTTCCCGCGAAACCAGGGAAAGCAGATCGGAATACCGCCGCGAATCGCTTTCCCGTCTTCCCACCGCGACTGCTCGCTCACGAACAGGATCTCGTCGGCGCCTGACGGCCTCCACGACGTCACCTGCGCACCATGCAGATAAATCTCGGCGGTCGCTGACGGAGCCGTGACCCGCACCACGGCTAGCCCGCCTCGCCCGGACACAACCTCAGCCACGCCCGGAATCCCGAAGCGCTCATTTAACTCGTTGATTGTCGTCATGAAGGAAGCCCTCGCGGAATCAAGTCTAGCCCAGATGGTCCTGCTCCTCGCGCCGCCTAGGGCACAGTCGACGGCAATACGCACGGCGCGCTGGTCAAGAACGGCAACTGCATTCGCGTCGACATCCCGGGCGGCACAAATACCTACGCCAATGGCAGCAACCCGCAGGGGGACATCGTCGGCCGCTACACGGGCGCAGATGGAGTCGTGCACGGCTTTCTGCTGCGCCGGTTTATCGAAACCGCCAACCCCTTCTAACTCGGCAGCCAGCGACTTCTCTGCCACCTATAAGGTTCTCGGACCATTCTCTCTCTCTACAATCTCCGGCTTCACCTTCGAATCCAGCCGTTCTGGACATGGGGCCTGGGCCATCCCCTACACCGTGGTCCGCTGGACTGTGGCCAGCCGCGGCGACTGGGACATAGTCGGCCAGTTTTTCGGAACCGGCCCAGACCACCGGAGATGTCCATATCCTGCGCAACGCATATCTCTATTCAACAGCCCGGTGAACGGCTCAGCAACGGCCTCGTTCTCGTTGACGTTAAAACTCAGCCGGGGTGACACCATGGATTTCGAAGCCGGGCGGACCGGAGGCAATAACGACGCAGATCCCACAGGTTTCAACGCAACCATAACCCCTGAGCTCTAAGCAGGACTCGGAAACGCTACACAAACCAGACCAAAACAGGGCAGATGCCCCAGGTCCGAATTCTCAAACCTGGGATTCTCCCTGAGCTAACGGCTAATCTCCCGGATGCCAACCCGTTGCCGAGTGCCCATTCTTTCGCGCGGAGAAGAGCGTACTGTCGGCGCAAGTGGCTAATATCTGATCCTCGCACCCTCAATGCAACGGCCGATAAATCAGTCCGATCACAATCCCGACCACCAGCCACTCGACGAAGTAGGCAATCGATTGCTGCAAGGTTAGCTTCAGCCCTATATTTAGGTTCACGTAGTTGTGTATGACGAAGGAGCAGATCGCAAACACGCCGATCAGCGCACCAAAATGCGCGCCTTCCGCCCAGCCCGCGCCGCCTCGATAGAGCATCGCATAAAGCACCGCCAGCACCAGCATCGCGACGAACATCGCCGCCATCCCGGCCGGCATCACACTTTTAATTCCTTCCTGCGACCGGTATACCGTTGGATACTTCATAAACTCGTTCCTCATCCCCGGCAGGGTAAATATGAGACTACCCAGAACGAAATATGCAATGAAGGCACCAAGGGCCGCGAATGCGACGCGAGCGTAGTTCATCGGGGCTCCTTCAAGCGGCGATCTCCCCAGGTGCGTCTCTCTACATCAATTCAGCGATGAAGGATTTCGCGGCATCGGCGGGAATGCGGTAGTCCTGCTTGACGAGTGGGCCGGCGTTCAACACCGGCTCCGCGCCGTGCAGTGTGGGCACATCGGTTCGCTCGAAGAATCTTCCGATGGGTATCTCGTCGCCCCACAGCAGAGATTTCTCCATCGCCGCACTCCAATCGGTGGCATCGTACTCGGGATTGTCTTCGAGCTTCTTCACGCGCGGCCGGAACCACTGGAAGGTGTTGTCGTGGTTGTACGTGACGCAAGGGCTGAAAACGTCGAGAAACGAGAAGCCCTGGTGCTCGATGCCGCGCTTGATCAGCTCAGTCAGGTGCTTTTGATCGGCGCTGAAACCGCGCGCCACGAAGGTCGCCCCAGCGGCCAGCGCCAGCGAAATAGGATTTACCGGTGCTTCGATGTTCCCATAAGGCATGCTCTTGGTCTTCATGCCGATACGGCTGGTCGGCGACGTCTGTCCGGTGGTGAGCCCGTAGATCTGGTTGTCCATCACGATATAGAGCAGATCGACGTTGCGGCGCATCGTGTGCATGAAGTGGTTGCCGCCAATGCCGAAGCCGTCACCATCTCCGCCCGTAACCAATACGGTCATGGCGTGATTCGCCAGCTTCATTCCTGTAGCGACTGCCAGTGACCGGCCGTGCAGCGTGTGCATGCCATAGGTGTCGATAAAACCCGGAAAGTTTGACGAGCATCCGATGCCGCTAATTGTGGCCACCTCGTGCTTCGGAATCTGCAGCTCGACGAGCGCCTTCTGGACGGCAGCCAGCACGCCGAAATCACCGCACCCGGGACACCAGTCGGGATCGACCTTTCCCTTGAAGTCAGCCATCACCATCGCTTTGGGAGCCACTACATCGGTCGTCGCCATCTTTGGTTCTCCTTGAAACCTCTTATCTAAACCATGACCTCGTGAGCCGGTACCGAGAGTTTGGTCTTGCCCGCTAGCTGGTCCTTGACCGCTTCCACGATGTGGTGCGGCATGAA
>CAYVSQ010000331.1:0-4272 GCA_964453815.1 uncultured Acidobacteriaceae bacterium
CAGGTGAATGTGAACAACATCCTCCAGGTCAATATCCAGCTGAAGCCCGGTTCGGCGACTCAAACCGTCGAGGTGACCGCCACAGCGCCGCAGCTGCAGACCCAGGACGCGTCCGTCGGGCAAGTGGTCACTGAGCACAGCATTAACAGCCTGCCCTTGAATGGGCGCAACTTTACGTTCCTTGCCCAGCTGGGTGCGGGCGTGAACTCGCCGCAAAACGATACTCGAGGTAATCAGGCCTCCGGCGCCTTTACTGCCAATGGTCTGCGCCCGGCGCAAAACAACTACCTGCTGGATGGCATCGACAACAATTCCAACGCCGTAGATTTCCTGAACGGAACAAACTTTGTCGTTCTTCCTCCGGTGGACGCGATCTCGGAGTTCAACGTCCAGACCTCGAACTACAGCGCCCAGCTGGGTCGTGCCGCCGGCGCCGTTCTCAACGCCACGATCAAGTCCGGTACCAACCAACTCCATGGCACGGTCTGGGAGTTTTTCCGGAACAGCGTCCTCGACGCCCCGGAGTGGTTTGAAAACAATGCGGGCATCCCAAAAGGAGGATTCCGCCAGAACCAGTTTGGCGTTGCCGCCGGCGGTCCGATCATCAAGGACAAGCTCTTCATTTTTGGCGATTATGAAGGACTGCGGCGTGCACAGGGCACTACCTTTTCCGGACTTGCCGTGCCGACCCTGGCGCAGCGCAACTCAGGTTACACCAATCTTCAGGATATCGCCGCCGCGAATTCCTCGGGAACACCGAAAACCGACGCCCTGGGGCGATCCGTTGCACTCGGCACGGTCCTGGATCCTGCGACAACACGGGCAGTAACCGCCGGCGTCGTTGACCCCGTAACCGGAATCACATCTGCGACCACCGGCTTTGTTCGCGATCCGTTCGGCCTCTCCACCTGTGGCAACCCATCGACCATTTCGCTTGCCTCCTGCCCCGGCGTGAATATACTGCCTGGCGGCCGGGTGGATCCGAACGCCGTCAAGCTATTGAATCTCTTTCCGCTGCCTACCACTGGGGGAGTGTCATCCAACTTTGCATCGAGCCCGGAGACAACCCAGAATCGCAATGCCTTCGACATCCGAGCCGACTACAACATATCCTCCAAAGACCAGATGTTCTTCCGGATCAGTTATGTGGATAACCCGGAATTTTTCCCAGGTCCTTTCGGAGGCGTAGCGGACGGCGGCGCCTTCCAGGACGGCGTACAGACGGCGAAATCCACTGCGGCTGTCCTGGCATGGACTCATGTATTTACGCCGAGCATGGTTAACGTGGCGCGCGTAGGGTGGAATCACCTGCACACGACGCGATTCGGTCCCCTTGGTAGCCAGTTGGGTATTCCGGCGCAGTACGGAATTGCGGGTATCCCGCAGGTGAATGAAAACGGCGGCCTACCGGCCTTCGGATTTGGCGGACTCTCGACTTTAGGCAGCAATAATTTTCTACCCTCAGACGAAACCAGCCAGACTCTCCAGGTCGTCGACGACTTTACGAAGATCTACGGCAGTCACAACTTCAAAATGGGCATCGAGTACCAGCACGTACAGTTTTCGACGCTGCAGCCGGCGTGGTCGCGGGGCCAATTCGACTATAACGGCAGCTTCACTGACATTCCGAATAACAACGGTAGCACGACGGGCATCGCGCAATTCGTGATACCAGCGCAGACGGCGACCGTTCCGAATGGAGTTAATTACTCGGGAGGCTCCGACCAGGTGTATGCCTCCAACATCAACAAGACCTATGATTTAAAGAACTACTTCGGGGCATACTTCCAGGACGATTGGAAGGTAAATCCCAAGTTGACCCTCAACCTTGGTCTGCGCTACGACTACTTTGGGCCGATTCAGGAAACCAATGGCGGCCAAGCCAACTTTGTTCCGAGCGGAGCTCCTAACAACAGACCGGAGTATCTGATCCCCGCATCCGGAAAAGCCCCCAGAGAGCTGTCTGACAGCTTTATCACCCTGTTGGCGCAAGACGGAATTACGCTCACGCAAACCAACAAATACGGGAGGGGGCTGGTACAAACGCAGAGGACCAATTTTTCCCCGCGCGTAGGGTTTGCTTATCAAATCAACCCGAAGTTTGTGGCGCGCGGCGGCTTAGGTCTCTTTTTCAATTCCTTCGAGAATCAGGGATACGGACCTAATATCGGCGAGAATTATCCCTTCGTGTACAACTTTAACTATGTTCCCCACGTAGCTCCTGGCTCCGCTGCCGGTCTCACCACAGTCGCGCCTGTAAGTTTCAGCACGCCGTTTGACGGGTGCCCGACGGCAGGTCCGGGCGGAACCGCGAGCTTTGAATCCGGTTTCTCCTGCGTTCAATTTTCACCTGTTCAGGTAAACGCCGCAGGCCTGGGGCTACAGGGCCTTCAGTTCGCGTACAACACCCCTCGCACGCTGGCGGTCAACTTTAGTCTCCAATACCAGTTGACGCACGCCATGACCTGGCAGATCGCGTATGTGCTTACAGATGCCCAGAATCTTCAGACGGGGGTGGGCACCAATAACGTGAGTCAGATTTTGCCGACCGGTACCAACCTCACAACCGGTCCAAACGGCTCATACCTTCCATTCCCGGATTTCGGGCAAGGTTCCAGTTACCACGCTACGGTCGGAGAGAGCCTTTACAATGGTTTGCAAACCAAGCTCGAACAGCAATTCTCGAACGGGCTGAATTTCCTCCTGACCTATACCTGGTCAAAGACGTTTTCCGATGCCGGCGACTTGCTGAACGGCGGCAGTCTGAATGGCTACCGCGCGCCGGACGTGCCGGGTCTTGGTCCCAGCTTTGATCGGAGTCTGGCCAATTTCGATATCCGCAACGTATTCCACTTCAGTGGCGGATATCAGCTCCCGTTCGGCAAGGATCAGCGTTTCCTGAACTCCGGAGGGTTCATGAATCAGTTGGTTGGAGGGTGGGGTATCAACTGGATTACGACTCTTCAGGGTGGTCAACCCATCAGCCTCAGTTGCCCAACTGGAACCACCGCAGGAACGAACTGCAACGATATAAAGGTCCCTGGGCAGCCCCAGAACCTTGGCATTCGCATCAGTACCGCTCCAGGCACGGCGGGAAGGCCATTCTGGTTTGGGAATCCAAAGGCCTTCCAGCAACCTTGCCAGTTGGGTCCCAACGGTCCAATACCTGATTCTCCATCAGGATGCGTACCTTTGACCGGCTCTGCCGTTTTGGGCGGCGGTCCGGCGACGGTCGAGGGGCCGCCACTCAAGGCGTTCGACTTCTCGACGTTCAAGGGTTTCCAGCTTACCGAGCGCTTCTCAATGCAGTTCAGGGCCGAGTTCTTCAACATCTTCAATCACCCGAATTTCAACGCGCCTAACTTCGGTGGCAACGGCGTGGTCGCGATCTCCAATTCGGGCAACTTCACCAACCCCGCCTTCGGTCAGATTGGAGCGACTCGCGGCGATTCGCGAGAGATTCAATTTGCCCTGAAGGTATTTTTCTAATGTTTAAGATGAAGACGCCCCGGGAAGTCACAGTCACCAGTGACTCTCCGGGGCATTCTTCTGCGTAAGACATTTCTTCGATTGTTGGGGCTTCTGATATGGTGTGCCAGGTGGTCTTTTCTGAAAGGAAAAGGCGACTTGAGGTCGTCAGCTTCGGTGTACACCTTCGGAGAAATGCTGTCGCGCTTCGCTCACGCGGTGATAACAGAGGTGGATTTGTGAGCAAGGGGCCTTGGTTTCGGCTCGTGTTTTTTTGTGTTCTGCTGGTTTGTGCGGCGTTTGCAGTAGCCGAAGACGACCAAAATCAGAAGCTGGACCGCCAGTTTCAGTCGGCAGTAGCGCAATACGACGCAGGACGGTTCGCCGAAGCAGCTTCCCAACTCGAGAAACTCTTACCCTATGCATCGCAGAGCTTTGAAGTTCACGAGCTTCTGGGACTGGTCTACGCCGCGCAATCGCAGGATGCGAAAGCTCTGGAACATCTCGAAATCGCAGTCCGACTGAAACCAGATTCAGCCCCTGCCCGAACGAATCTGGCGGCAAGCCTCTCACATTTAGGAAAGTCCGATTTGGCTGGGGAACAGTTTCGAAAGGCGCTGGCCCTG
Source organism: uncultured Acidobacteriaceae bacterium (assembly GCA_964453815.1). Classification (GTDB taxonomy): domain Bacteria; phylum Acidobacteriota; class Terriglobia; order Terriglobales; family Acidobacteriaceae; genus Silvibacterium. The sequence goes on from CAYVSQ010000331.1 coordinate 4,095, forward strand.
GAGCCGAGAGATTTTGACGCTAATCACAACCTGGGTGAGTTCTACATTCAATCCGGAAAAATCACAGAAGCAATTCCTCTCCTCGAACAGGCGGAGCGTATTAATTCTTCCTCCTACGACAACGGCTACGATTTGGCGCTGGCCTATTTTCTTACGGGACGGCTGGGCGAGGCGAGGC
>CAYVSQ010000332.1:0-10566 GCA_964453815.1 uncultured Acidobacteriaceae bacterium
GCCGATGTCTCCCGCCGAGACGGCGCCCAGCAGCGCGTCGGTGATAGCGTGCAGCAACACGTCGCCATCGGAGTGGCCAGCTAACCCCTCGGGATGGTCAATGTACAGGCCGCCGATCTTGAGCGGCACGCCCGGCTTGAATGCGTGTGAATCCCAGCCATATCCAATTCTGATGTTCATGGTCTTTCTGTCTGCCTCAGCTTATCGTGATGACCGCGCTGTGTCGTGTGTTGACTTCGCGATTTTCAGATCGATTTATTCAGATCAACGACGCACGAAATCAGCGATGCGCAGGCTGGCGCTGCAAATAGAACTCGGCCAATTCCAGGTCGCCCGGTTGCGTGATCTTGAAATTCGCGGGAGAGCCCGGCACGACGGCAACCTGCGCTCCGGCGCGCTCTACCAGGCTGGCTTCATCGGTGCCGACAAATTCGTCGGCTGCGGCTTCGGCAAAGGCGCGCTTGAGAAGATGGCAGCGGAAACCCTGGGGAGTCTGCGCCTGCACGATGTATTCGCGGGGAATGGTGGAGGTGATGATGGCTCCGTCGGCAGTGCGCTCAACCTGCTTGATGGTGTCCACGGCAGGAAGGCCGACGATCGCGGCATCGTGCTTTTCGACTGCGCGGATGGTCCGCTCGATGGTGGCTGCATCGATGAGGGGACGGACAGCGTCGTGAACCAGAATGACGTCGTCGGGATCGCACTCGATGGCAGTGAGCGCGTGGGCCACGCTCTCCTGGCGATTGTCGCCACCTTCCACGACGCGTACCTTCCCTGCAAATCCGTAGTCGCGGACCTGTGCAGTAAGACGATCCATTTCGCTCGCGCGCACGGCCACATACATGGCGGCAACCTGCGGCACTTCTGCGAAGGCGCGCAGGGTGTGGATGAGGATGGGGACGCCGGCCAGTTCGAGGAACTGCTTGGGCGCAGATGACGTTGAGTGGCCCGCCGTCATCCGGGTGCCAAGCCCAGCGGCAGGAAGGATCACATATACCCGCATAAACAGAGGAGTATATCAGCTAAGGGCAATCAGCAACGAGGGACGAAGCGGCCAAGGCATAAAACGGCCGGTTCGGGCAGTTGCTATGCCCGGGTGACAGTGATTTTCAGTTTCTCATAGGGTCGCGTCAAAGCAGCGTCCGCCGTGCGCTCCGTGACAATGCCACTGATCTCATCGAGGGACACAACGGCATATCGCGAAGCGGCATTGAGTTTTTCAGAGGATGCCAGCACGATCGTCTCCGCTGCTGCGTGGCTCAGAGCGCGCTTTACAGCAGCCTCTTCATAGTCCCCGGTGGTCAAACCCGTCTTGGGGTGGACGCCGGTGACTCCCATGAAATAGGTGTCGGCATGAACCTGCGCGATCGCTTCAATCGCAGCCGCTCCCACGGCAACAACCGAATGCTTGAACAAGCGCCCTCCGATGAGGATCACCTCAATGTCAGGATGGTTGACGAGCTCCAGCGCAATGGTCGGACTATGAGTGACTACCGCGGCCTTCATCTCCAAAGGAATATGCCGGGCTACCTGCCTCGCTGTTGTACCACCATCTAGAATCACAACCTGCCCAGGTTGAATCATCTGAGCCGCGGCACGACCGATGGCGACCTTTCCCTCCGGAGTGAGTTGTTCTCGCCCGGCGAAGTCCGCTACTGCCGGCGACGCAGGAAGAGCTCCGCCATGGACGCGCTGGAGGAGTCCTTCCTGAGCCAGCTCCCTTAGATCGCGACGAATCGTGTCTTCCGACACGCCCATGGACTGGCTTACATGTTTGGCGATGATCTGTCCGTTACGCTTGAGCAGTAACAGAATTTGCTGCTTTCGATGCGTTGTCAGCATAATTCTTCTTTCACGATATTACTTGACATTGCACGAAAATGCACGCTAGATTTTAAGCATGATCAGTTCTTTAAAAGCGCCCTCAATGCAAGAACGCGTGCGGATTCAGAGGGTAGAGACACTTTCTGATGATTGGTACCTTTTGAAGAAAACCACCTTTGATTTTCTGAGAAACGACGGAAGCTGGCAGCAGCAAAGCAGAGAGACCTACGACCGCGGCAATGGCGCGACGATTCTGCTTTATGACCTGGAGCGGCGCACGGTGGTTCTCACCCGGCAGTTTCGGTTTCCAGCATTCGTCAACGGGCATCCGGGTCTGCTGATCGAGAGCCCGGCCGGCCTTCTCGACCGAGCCAGCCCAGAAGACCGGATCAAGGCCGAAGTAGAAGAAGAGACCGGCTACCGCGTAGAGAATGTCCGCAAGATAATGGAAGCGTTCATGAGTCCCGGTTCTGTCACAGAGAAGCTCTATTTCTTTCTCGCCGAGTACGACAACCACAGCAAGTCCGCTCCTGGCGGAGGCAATCATGCCGAAGGTGAAGATATCGAGGTTCTTGAACTCTCCATCGAAGACGCAATGAAAGCTATCGAAAGTGGTGAGATTGCTGACGGCAAGACGATTATGCTGCTCCAGTACGCCTACATCCACCTGTTCGCCCATGTCACGATTGCAAATGCGGAATTTGCGACAGGTGGGCTTGCAGCGTCGAATTAACGTCCTCCTGAACCTCTCCAACCTGCTCGTTTCGCCTCTTTACCGCCTGTATACTGGGATGTTCGAGTCGCAGTAAAGATCACTGCCCGCCAGACGCGCCCGCAGGCGCTCACAGGCAATTAGCGAGTCTAGAAATCTATGAATACCAAAGTTGAAGTTCCCGCCCAGGCAGATTTTGCGGGAGAGGTTCAGGAATGGATTGAGGCGTTCGACGACGTCGTCGTCGCTGAAGGCCCGGAGCAGAGTGCGGAGTTACTGGAGGCACTGCGGAAGCGCGCCCGCGAGGCGGGTATCACGGCTGCCAGTGAGCTAACCACACCTTATCTGAACACCATTCCAAAACATGAAGAAGTGCCGTATCCCGGCGATCGCTCGCTTGAGCGGCGCGTGGAAAGCCTGATTCGGTGGAACGCAATGGCTATGGTGCATGGCCAGAATAAGAAGGATCCGGGGATCGGCGGGCATCTTGCAACTTACTCGTCGCTGGCCACGCTACTTGAAGTGGGATTCAATCACTTTTTCCACGCAACTCATGGGGATCAGCCGGGCGATTTCATTTATTTCCAGGGCCATGCGTCGCCGGGTATCTATGCACGGGCTTATCTCCTGGGGCGCTTCGACGATCAGCGGCTTCTCAATTTTCGGCACGAGCTGCGCGGAGAGCCGGGGCTGTCTTCTTATCCGCACCCCTGGTTAATGCCGGATTTCTGGCGTTTTCCCACCGTCTCGATGGGAATTGGTCCACTGAATGCGATTTATCAGGCACGGTTCATGCGGTATCTGGAGAACCGGAGCTTGATCGAGAAGACTCCACGCAAAATCTGGGCATTTGTCGGTGATGGCGAAACCGACGAAGTGGACTCGCTGGGCGCGATTGGCGTGGCTTCCCGGGAAAAACTCGACAACCTGGTCTTTGTGGTGAACTGCAATCTGCAGCGGCTCGACGGGCCAGTGCGCGGAAACAAGCGCATCATCGACGAGCTTGAAGGCGTTTTCCGCGGCGCGGGCTGGAACGTGATCAAGGTTATCTGGGGCTCGGACTGGGACCGCCTTTTCGAACGCGATCACACAGGCCTATTGCTCAAGCGGATGGAAGAGTGCGTCGACGGCGACTACCAGGCCTTCAAGGCAAAGGGCGGCGCATATATCCGCAAGGAATTCTTCGGGAAATATCCAGAGCTGCTTGCGCTGGTGAGCGACATGACCGACGAGGAGATATGGACGCTCCATCGAGGTGGTCATGATCGCGCGAAGATTTACAACGCTTATAAGCGGGCAACGGAGCACAAAGGCGGTCCGACTGTCATCCTGGCGAAAACGGTCAAGGGATATGGACTGGGAAGCACGCAGGCGCGTAATGCTTCGCACCAGGAAAAGAAGCTCACTGACGATGGCCTCACGGCTTTCATCAAGCAATTCAACATTCCCATTCCTGAAGAGTTAGCCAAGGAGAGCAAGCCGTATCGCCCGCCGCAGGACAGTCCCGAGATTGTATACATGCAGGAACGCCGCGCGTCGCTGGGCGGTTATATGCCTCGTCGCGAGGTTCCAGAGCTCAACTTCAAGGCTCCCAAGCTGGATTATTTCGCGGAGTGGACGAGCGGATCGAAGGGCCGTGAGGTTTCGACGACGATGGGCTTCGTCAGCATCCTGCGCCATCTTCTCAAGGATCCTGAGATCGGCAAGCTGATTGTGCCTATCGTTCCGGACGAAGGCCGCACGTTCGGTCTGGAATCCGCGATACGCCAGGTCGGTATCTATGCGCCTGAGGGGCAGAAGTACAAGCCACACGATGTGGACATGCTGCTTTACTACCGCGAAGAGCAGGATGGGCAGATTCTCGAGGAGGGTATTACCGAAGCGGGATCGATGGCCTCGTTTACTGCCGCCGGCACCGCTTACTCGAACTACCGCGTGCCGACAATTCCCTTCTACATGTACTACTCGATGTTTGGCTTCCAGCGCGTGGGTGACATGATCTGGGCCTTCGCCGATTCGCGCGGCAAGGGCTTTCTGATGGGCGGAACGGCCGGCCGCACAACGATGCTTGGCGAGGGCCTGCAGCACCAGGACGGCCACAGCCACGTACTCTCGAGCACGGTTCCAACTTGCCTGAGCTATGATCCGGCGTATGTGTACGAGCTTGCTGTGATTCTGCAGGACGGTATCCGCAGAATGTACCAGGAGAACGAGCCGGTCTTCTATTACATCACCATGTACAACGAAGACTATGCGATGCCTGCGATGCCTGAGGGCGCGCAGGAAGGCATTGTGCGCGGTATCTATAAACTGAAAGCCGCGCTCAAGGGCAAGGCGACGGCCCAACTCTTCGGCAGCGGACCGATCCTGAATGAAGTGGTTCGGGCGCAGGAGATTCTGGCGGAGAAGTACGGCGTGCAGTCTGATGTCTGGAGCGTGACCAGCTATATCGAACTGCGCCGCGATGCCCTCGCTATCCAGCGCTGGAACCGGCTGCATCCGACTGAGCCGGAGAAGACTCCCTATATCATCGAGGCACTTAATGGAAGCAAAGGCCCGATCATTGCGGCCAGCGACTACATGAAATCGATGCCGGATCAGCTCGCGCCTTGGCTGCTGTCCAGACTGGTCTCTCTGGGAACGGATGGATTTGGCAGAAGCGACAATCGCGAACATCTGCGCCGGCACTTCGAGGTGAATGCCGAGTCGATCGTCGCGGCCACGCTGTCGAAGCTGGCTCGCGACGGGAAGTTCGATGCGGCCAAGGCGCAAAAGGCATTTGCTGAACTCAACGTCGATACGGAAATTGGCGATCCGGCGAAACGATAACCTTTAGCAAGCAACTCGGAAGCAAGAGTTTAGAAGATCAGGGCAAGCTCGAGGAGGCCACAGCCGAGTATCGAATCGCTATCCGACTCGACCCGAAAAATGCTGACCCGCACAACGGCATGGGCAACGTCTTATCGGATCAATACCCAGAGTCGAGGAAGCTGCAAACAAGTATCGAACTGCCATCAAACTCGATCGGAACGATGCCGACCCACACTACCATCTTGGGAAGATGCTGGAGGCATCGGCAACGGTGATGAAGCAAACAAGGAACTTGAACTAGCACATAAGCTAAATCCGGAACGATTTTGATCTCCAAAGTGAGAGACATTTCCGAAGCAACAAACGTACATGCGTTCGAGCGCGCCTCTTTTTGCACGGAAGGCGAACGCGGACCTCATAGCTGCGAGACCAAAGATTGGTTTGAAGCCACAACGAAAACCCGTGTATAAGGAATCCGTGCAGTTCCACCCTAATTTCGACGCATTGCCGATACCGACAAAACAAGTCAATACTTCCACCGACATGACCGGACGATTCCTCGCTTCGGGCGGCAGGGAGCGAAGGAGTAACGATGATTTCTCGACGAGCATTTCTTGATGGTCTTGCAGTTGGGGTGGCGGGAGTGGCGATCAGATCAACGGCCAAGAGTTACGCACAGATTCTTGGCTCCAATGACCGTCTGAACTTCGCGATTATGGGCCTGAATGGGCGCGGCTATGCGCATCTTTCGGCGCTGAAGAACAACAGTAAAGCGGCGCGCGTGGCCTATGTGTGCGATGTGGATTCGAAAATATTGGCAAAGTTCGCTGCTGAAGCGCAGACAGAGTTGGGCTATGCGTCGGCGACGGCCACTGACTTCCGGAAGGTGCTCGAATCGAAAGATGTCGACGTGATCACCATTGCCACCCCCGACCACTGGCACGCTCCTATGGCGGTGCTTGGCCTGCAGGCAGGCAAGCACGTGTATGTCGAGAAGCCATCCAGCCACAATCCGCGCGAAGGCGAACTTCTTGTGCAGGCCCAGCAGAAATACGGAAAGCTGGTGCAGGTGGGCGATCAGCAGCGTTCTTCGCCGCACACGATCAAGATCATTCAACAGATTCACGACGGGCTGATCGGCAGAGCATATTTTGCGAAGGCCTGGTATGTGAACACGCGCAAGTCGATGGGGACGGGAAAAGAAGTGCCGGTGCCCGAATGGCTCAACTGGGATCTCTGGCAGGGTCCGGCGCCCAGAAGCGCTTATAAGGACAACATCCATCCCTATAACTGGCACTGGCTGCGGAGATTCGGGACCGGTGAAGCCCTCAATAACGGAACTCACGAGGTTGATATTTGCCGATGGGCGCTTCAGGCCGATTACCCGGATCGGGTGACGTCAGCGGGGGGGCGCTATCAGTACAAGGACGACTGGGAATTTTACGATACGCTCGTCACCTGCTTTGACTATCCCGACAAAACGCTTACCTGGGAAGGCCGGAGCTGCCAGGGCATGAAGATCTACGGCCGCGACCGCGGATCAACGATCCACGGAACGACGGGAACCGTGCTGCTCGATCGCGAGGGCTACGAGGTATACGACGCGAACGGAAAGAAGGTCGATGAGTTCAAGACGGGGAAAGAAAACTCAACGAGCGATCTGCTGAGCCGCGACTCTATGACCGATTTGCACTTCGCAAACCTGATCAATGGCATCCGAAACGGCGAGGCATTGCACTCACCGATCGCGGTCGGAAATGTTAGCGTAACGATCCTGCAGCTTTCCAACATCGCCTGGTTTGTCAGGCGGGACTTGAAACTGGATACGAAGACCGGGCATATCCTGAACGATGCCGAGGCGATGAAGATGTGGGCGCGGGAATACGAAAAGGGTTGGGAAGTGCGCGTCTGAAATGGGCTTCGCGTAGACTGTTCCCATTTACAAGGTGGAAGATTTGAAACGCTGGTTCGCCCTGGTCTGTGTCCTCGCAGGATTTCTGTCGAAAGGAAATGCCCAACAGCAGACGGCCCTGCTGGCTGCCACTCCGCCGATGGGCTGGAACAGCTGGGATTCTTACGGTCTCACCATCAACGAGGCCGAGTTCAAAGCCAATGTCAACTGGCTTCATCAACATTTACAGCCTTCTGGATGGCAATACGTCGTCGTCGACGAAGGATGGTATCTCGCGCATCCGGAGAACGCCGACAAGAAAGATGCCAATGAAGGGTATGTCTTATCCCCCGAGGGGCTTTATCTCCCCGCCGCGAATCGCTTTCCTTCTAGCGCAAACGATCAGGGGCTGAAGCCGCTCGCCGACTACGCTCATTCGCTTGGCCTCAAATTTGGCATTCACATCATTCGCGGTATCCCGAAAGAAGCCGTTGAGAAGAACCTGCCCATCGCCGGGTCGACGTATCGCGCCGCCGACGCCGCCGACCAGACAGACCTGTGCCGCTGGAACCCGGACAACTACGGCGTGAAGGTAAACGAAGCCGGACAGGCTTACTACGATACGATGGCAAGGCTCTATGCGCGCTGGGGCGTGGATTTCCTTAAGGTTGACTGCATCTCGCAACCTTACGACGCGCCGGAGATCCACATGGTCAGCGCCGCGCTCAGGAAGTCGGGACGCCCTATCGTCCTTAGCCTCTCGCCAGGTCCCACTCCCCTGGACCAAGCGCTGGACGTGCGCCAATACGGACAGCTGTGGCGAATCTCCGACGATATGTGGGACGTATGGTCGAAGAAGCCGGGCGAAGAAGCTTTTCCGCAGAGCCTGCAAAACCAATTCGTCCTGGTCAGCAAGTGGTCGCCCCACGTCGAGCCCGGGCACTGGCCCGACGCCGACATGCTGCCGGTGGGCTATCTTGGCCCTCGGCCGGGATGGGGTTCTGCCCGGCAAAGCCGCTTCACCCTTGGCGAGACGCGGACGCTGATGACGTTATGGTCCATTGCCCGTTCGCCGCTCATCCTGGGCACGAATCTCACGCGCATGGATGAGCAGATTGAAACGATGATGACCAATCCCGAGGTCATCGCGGTCGATCAACACTCAACTGGAAATCGTCCGGTCATTCAGGGGCCCGATACCGTTATCTGGACAGCGATCGAACCTGGCGTTCACCTGGTCGCAGTCTTCAATCTGCGGGACGTGCCGGCAACTATCACCGAGACCTGGAGTCAGCTCGGCCTTGACAAAAAGAGCTATCGGGTACGCGATCTATGGCAGAGGGAAGACGTGGGAACGCAGCCCTCGCTGCTGGTCAGCCTGCCCGCGCATGGGGCTGCGCTGCTCAGCCTGAAGTAGGCGAGAATCCGCGCGAGGTCGAATCGCATAATTGTTCACGGAAATAGGGCGCAATTCCCGAATTTTCCGACTACAATCATCCACAATAAGAATGCCCGAACAAAAACAATTTCGGGCACTGCTGGCTGTGCAAAATGGAAAAGCCCGCAGTGCTCTCCGCGGATATTTGCGCGAACGCGGCGACGTGGTCGAATTGAGCCCCGGAAGCGAGATCTCCGAGACGATTCGCTCGCAAACGCCGGAGCTGATTCTGCTCGAAATCGAGGCCGGCAACGAGCTGCTGGCCTCATTGCGTCATGAATTTAGCGGGATCCCAATCGTCGCCGTGGCGCTTCCATTTGCCGAATTGGCATTTGAGACGGCCAAACTGGGAGCGGTCGACCTGCTAACCCTGCCGCTGGATGAGCAGGAGATCCAGGTCCGATTGTCCGCTGTGTTTCGGTCATTGAACAGAGATGGCAGCAGGGATGGGAGTGGCGATGGTCCGGAGCCTGTAACCCTTGTGGAGAAGGCGCGGAATACTGGTCCGGTCATGGATGGTCCCATTGCCGTCCACGGGGATGGCCCAGTTGCCGCCCACGGGCTGCCGGGTCTTTTCAACGCCTCTCCGCGGATGATGGAGATTCGCGACACCATCGAGAAGGTCGCAACGACCAGCGCCACGGTCCTCATCCGTGGTGAGAGCGGAGTGGGTAAGGAAGTTGCTGCGCGCCTGATCTTCTCCCTTTCCAAGCGCAGCGGCAAGCCATTCGTGAAAGTGAATTGCGCGGCCATCCCCAACGATCTGCTCGAGAGCGAACTCTTCGGCTACGAAGCCGGCGCATTCACAGGAGCGCAGCGTTCCAAGCCCGGCAAATTTGAGCTGGCTGACGGCGGAACTCTCTTCCTCGATGAAATCGGCGAAATGCACCCCGCCTTGCAGGCCAAGCTGCTGCACGTGCTGCAGGACGGCCAGTTCGCCCGCCTCGGCGCCAAGCGCGATACGGCTGCGGATGTGCGCGTGCTGTGCGCGACGAATAAACTCCTGGAGCAGCGCGTCTCAGAAGGGCTTTTCCGGGAGGACCTCTTCTATCGCATCAACGTCGTGACTGTGCACATACCACCCCTGCGCGAACGGCGAAACGAGATATCGGCCTTCATTCACCACTTTATCGAGAAATACTCGGGGGTCTACGAGCGAACGGTGGCCCCGTTCGATAACGAGACGATGCAGGCGCTGATCCGCTATCCATGGCCGGGTAATATCCGAGAGCTTGAAAACCTGTGCAAACGGTACGTGATCGTCGGCGATTCGACACAGATCGTGCGCGAGCTCTTGCTGCACGCCGTCGAAAGCTCGGCACCGGCAACCGAGAAAGAGCGGCCAGCCGGGTCAGCTATCGAGTTCCCCGTGAGCTCTGAGCCGTCTCTTCTGGATATCGGGCGGCAGGCAGCCTGGCAAGCGGAACGTCAGGCCATTCAGGAGATGCTTGTTGCAACTCGCTGGAATCGGCGCGAGGCCGCGCGGAGGTTACGTGTCAGCTATAAGGCTCTCCTGAACAAGATCAAGCAGATCGCAGTGAAAGATGCGGTACAAAATAAGCATTCTGGTTCCCTATAGTGGTATATATATTCCACTATTCGAGTACAGGTTCCATCCGACTCTCTAAATTAAGTCGTCAAAATGGTCCTAAAAATCATCAGGGATCAGCAACTTAGCCAGGGAATTTCAGAAGGTCAAAAATTTGGGCTAAGAGTGACAAGCTTTGGCCAGCGACTTGCATAAATTGGGTTAACCTTAGAGGCAACTTCAGGCGTAAAGAACCAACCTTCGTAGTACATCTCTCTGTGTTTTACGTCTGCACTTGCAGACCCTCTTCAGAAAATCCCGAGTAGTTTACCCTCCCTAATGCCTCTTGAGCGGGCCCGCTG
>CAYVSQ010000333.1:0-4072 GCA_964453815.1 uncultured Acidobacteriaceae bacterium
CGGAGGCATCTGCTCTGTTTTCAGTGTCTTGATGATGCTACGGATTGGCTCCGGACGATACTCCCCTGGCGGCAGCGGACCATGCGCTGGCAGATCGTCAAACGTAAATGCGACCTGCAGCGGCGCTTGCTGCGCCTTCAACGGGGAGGCGGCGCAAACCGTCATCACGAGAAACCCCTGGAGGAGGCGAGCGAGCATCATGGATCCAGTGTAGCGTTGCGCCCGTTTACGCCACGAGCTACCCGAAACCCACCTCAAGCAGTCGATTCGTAACCCGAAACCGAGCTCAAACGACGCCACAAACACGAAAAGCGCGGCAAATGCCGCGCTTTTCGGAATTTCAGGAAACAACTTACGCGGCGGCGCGAGCCTTCTTCGCGGCTCCGAGCGCGCTCTTCGCCGAGACGGCCAGAGCGGCAAAGCCGGCGGCGTCGTTGGTGGCGATGTCGGAAAGGATCTTGCGATCGAGGCCGATGCCCGCCTTCTTGAGGCCGTTGATGAACGTGGAGTAGCTCATTCCATTGAGCTTACAGGCGGCATTGATGCGCACGATCCAGAGCGAACGGAACTGGCGCTTCTTCTGCTTGCGGCCGATGTAGGCGAACTTGAGTCCGCGCTCGACGGCTTCCTGGGCTGCCTGGTAAAGCTTTGATTTTGTGAGGAAATAACCGCTGGCGCGCTTGAGGATCTTCTTGCGGCGGTCGTTGCGTTTTGTACTCCGTTTGACACGGGGCATGGTCTAACTCCTTTTGCGTGAATCGTTTAGCGGCTGGAGGTAAGGGAGCCTCTTCACTCGCTTGCTACTTCGAATCTCTGTGGATTTACTTCGTAAATCCAGGGGCCTTTACGCTTTGCGGCCCGTTGCTATTTCAGCGGCTTGACTCGAAAAACTTGCTTGCTGGCTACGCTCTACGCGTAGGGCAACATGCGTGCGACCTTCGGGGTATCCTGCTTTGAAACCAACACGATACGGCCAAGTTTGGACTTGGTCTGGTTGGTTTTCGAAGTGAGGATGTGGCGCATCTTCGTCTGACCGCGCTTGAACTTACCGGAGGCGGTCTTCTTGAAGCGCTTGGCTGCGCCCGAGTGGGTTTTTAGCTTTGGCATGGTGATTCCTGATGGAAACGTACTATTGAACAACGTCATTCAGAATAGCATGTTTCGGGCAAAATCCGTGCGTTTTATGCGCGACTGAGGTGGGTTTCGGGTTACAAATCGACGTCTTGACCTAGGTTTCGGGTAACGCAACCGTCAAATGGTCGCCGCCGCCCGCTCGTGAGGCTGGGCGATCCGGACGGAGGCCATGCCGGCGGCGGTGGCTGCCTGAATGCCGATGTCGGCGTCCTCGAAGACGAGGCAGTCTTTCGGGTCGACGCCGAGACACTCGGCGGCCAGGAGGAAGGGGTCGGGGGCGGGCTTGGGGTGGACGTAGTCGCCGGCGCAGACCAGTGTGTCGAAGAGGTGAAGGATGCCCAAAGTTTCCAGCGAGCGGACGACGGACTCGCGAGTGCTGCCGGAGACTACGGCGAAGGGGATGTTGCCGTGCTGGAGGTGGATCTGTTCGAGTACCTCGGGGACGGGGCGAAGCTGATCGATGAGGCCGTAGTAGAGGCTCTCCTTGCGGTGGGCGAACTCCTCGATGGGGATGGCGAGGCCGTCGCGGCGGTTGAGCTCGGTGACGACGGCGTCGACGGGGCGGCCGCCCCAGGCGTAGAAGAGCTCCTCGGTGAAGGAGGTACAGCCGTACTCGTTCAGGGCCTGGGTCCAGGCGATGAAGTGGATGGGCATGGAATCCGCGATGGTGCCGTCGCAGTCGAAGAGGTAGGCCTTGAAGTCGCCTTCGGGGAGCGTGAGGGTCATAGACTCCAGTTTACCGGCTGGGCGGAAGCTTGAGTTTTGGCCATTTATTCAAACTTATTTGTGGCTTTGAGGGTTTGGACGGTAGATGCTGGTCGTCAGGGCAGATTCTGACGAAGCAGGTCGTAGGTTAGGTTCCTACACCAAGCGAGGGATACGATGTCCGATATCGCCGAGAGAATGCTTGCGAACTCAGGGATACAGAAGAGCCAGAGGGCGGCGCTGAGCGCGGACGCGCTGGCTGAGTCGTTCCTGGAGAATCTGCTGTTTGTGCAGGGGCGGTCGCCGTCGAGGGCGACGGTCAACGACCTGTATATGGCGCTGGCGCATACGGTGCGGGATCGGTTGGTGGAACGGTGGATGTCGACGGTGGCGAACTACCGGGCAGAGGATGCGCGGGTGGTGTGTTATCTATCAGCGGAGTTTCTTACCGGGCCGCATTTGGCGAACAACTTGATTAACCTGGACATCTATCAACAGGCTGAGGAAGCCATGGGGCGGCTGGGGCTCGATCTAAATATGCTGATCGAGCAGGAGGAGGAGCCGGGGCTGGGCAATGGTGGACTGGGACGCCTGGCGGCCTGCTTTATGGACTCGCTGGCGACGCTGGATATTCCCGCGATTGGGTATGGGATTCGGTATGAGTACGGGATCTTCGACCAGGTGATCGTCGATGGCTGGCAGGTGGAAACCACGGACAAATGGCTGCGGTTCGGCAATCCATGGTCGCTGGAGCGGCCGGAAGATGTGTTCGAGGTGAAGCTGGGTGGCCATACGGAGATGCACACCGATGACCATGGACAGCTGCGGGTATTGTGGGTGCCGGCGAGGATGGTGCGCGGGATCCCTCATGACACGCCCATCTCCGGGTACCAGACGAATACGGTAAATACGATGCGGCTGTGGGCGGCGCAGGCGGTGGAATCGTTCAACCTGGGAACGTTCAACACGGGTGACTTCCTAGGAGCGGTTGCCGACAAGGTGCTGTCGGAGAATATTTCCAAGATTCTTTATCCCAATGATGAAGGGCCGATGGGCAAGACGCTGCGGCTGGAGCAGCAATATTTTTTTGTGTCGTGCTCGCTGCAACATATTCTGACGATCCAGATGCGGGAGAAGCGGCCGCTGTCGGAACTGCACCGCAGTTTTGCGATCCAGATGAATGACACGCATCCGGCGATCTCGGTGGCGGAGCTGATGCGGCTGCTGGTGGATGAGCACAGGATGGAGTGGGGGACAGCGTGGTTTGTGACACAGCATACGCTCTCGTACACCAACCACACGCTGCTGCCGGAGGCGCTGGAGCGGTGGCCGCGGAGCTTATTCGGTCAGTTGTTGCCGCGGCACCTGGAGATTATCGACGAGATCAACTATCACCATCTCGAGGATGTGCGGAAGAGATTTCCGGGCGACGAGGAGCTGGTGAGACGCATCTCGTTGATCGATGAAGATGGCGAACGGTATGTTCGGATGGCGCACCTGGCGTCGTTGGGAAGCCACGCGATCAATGGGGTTGCCGAGCTGCATACGGAGCTGCTGAAGAGTGATGTGCTGCATGATTTCTACGAGTTGACGCCGCAGAAGTTCAGCAACAAGACGAACGGCGTGACGCCGCGGCGATGGATGGTGCTGAGCAATCCCGGTTTGGCGGCGCTGCTAACGGCGCGTTTGGGGACGGGATGGATTCACGATCTGGACAAGCTGCGGCGGTTGGAACCGCTAGCCGATGATCCAGAGCTGCAGGCGGAGTGGAGAGCGATCAAGCAGCACAACAAGCTCAGGCTGGCGGTGTACGTTCGCGAGACGTTGGGGATCGAGGCCGATCCGCGATCCATGTTCGACATGCTGGTGAAACGGATGCATGAGTATAAGCGCCAGCATCTGCAGGTGCTTCACATTCTGACGCTGTATCAGCGCATCCTGCGCGATCCCGGCGTGCAGGTGGTTCCGCGCACGTTTGTGTTTGGGGGAAAGGCGGCGCCGGGTTACCGGATGGCCAAGCTGATCATCAAGCTGATTCATTCGATCGGCGAAACCATTAATCATGACCCGCGCGTGGCGGGCAGGCTGAAGGTGGTGTTCCTGCCGAACTTCAGTGTGCGGCTGGGGCACAAGGTGTATCCGGCGGCTGATCTTTCGGAGCAGATTTCGCTGGCTGGCAAAGAGGCTTCGGGGACAGGGAACATGAAATTCCAGATGAACGGCGCGCTGACGA
>CAYVSQ010000334.1:0-2604 GCA_964453815.1 uncultured Acidobacteriaceae bacterium
CCGTCCCGAGAGACGCGCGTCCATGCTGCCCGACACGTCGACGAGCAACACCGTCCGACCAGCCAGGCGAGACTGACCGTGCAGGCTCAGGAACATCGCCTCCTCGATCCACGACTCCCACTGCGGCGCGTGACGCGCAGCAGCGATGAAGCGAAAAGGCAGGACACGCTCGACGCGAATAGTCTCCAGCGCGTACCGCACCAGCACCGGCTCTACCCCCGCCGCGTGCATGTTGCGCAGGTTACGGAGCAGCGCCAGAGCACCGAGGCGATTCTCTATCAGCAGCGATTCCCAGACCTCTCGCTTCTGCTCACCGCGCGAGAGGCGAACCTCCCACGTCTCCGGCGAAGGCAGCTCCCCGTTGATAAGCTGGCGCCAGGTGAGCGCCTGCTCCGCCGTCAGCGGCTTCGCGTGCGTGAGGAAGAGCACGTCTCGCAACTTGACCACGCCCTCGCGATCGTACTTCGCGAGCGCGTAAGCATCGAACCTACAAAAGGCGGCAGCCAGCCCCTTCTTCACCTGCGCGGAGAGCGGCTGGCGTCCATCCTTCCAGTAAATGGCGAGGAACTCCGCCAGTTCATCGGCACGCTGGATCACTCGAGCCAGCGTCTCCGCAACCACACCGCGATGCGTCGCGTAGCGTGCCATCTCGCGTACGAGCAAAAGCGGCGCGTGGCGCAGTTTCATCTGCTCGCGAGCTTCGACGGCGAGAGCCGCCACCTTCTCGGCCTCAACGCGGGGGACCAGCGCGGCAACACGGTCAGCGATCGAGACACCGTCCTCGTAGAACTGGTCTTCCCACAGCATGCAGGCCAACACCGAGCGCCGTAGCTGCGCTTCGGCGCTGACCGGGACAGCAAGCGCACCTTGATGAGTGCGCAGGGCCGGGTCCGCAAATTCGAGGTGACCAAGCTTCAATACATTCAGGCGCGCCAACACACCCTTCCTTTCACCGCAAAACCAGAGATGCTCTATCTCGAAGCCGTCGCATTCAAGTCGACGCGATCATCACTGAGCGGCGACCTGGAGCGAAACTGAACAGGGCAGACCTTCTCTGGTTTTGCTGTAGAATGCCCCGTCAACTCAGCTTTGTCTGCCGGTCGGCATCCTGTTAGGACCGGGACAAAGTCACTTGTGATGGCTACTCATCGGTGTCTGCCTTTCCGGCGAGAACCGCGCTGCCGAAACCCTCGATCTTCGACTCAACGAACTTGTTGAGATCGATGATGAAAGCGATCTTCTCCAGCTCGTAAACAGTCGGAGTTTCCTTGCTCAGATAATCCGTGCAAGCCTTCACCGGAAACGAAATAAGACGCACCTCGCGGAGATAGCTGCAACGAATCTCTTCTTCCGTCACCGAGTAGCCAGCCTGAATGCTCGCGTAACGACAGCTGCGGCAGAGCGACTCCTGCCCAACTCCCGTAACACTGCGAACGAGACGAATGGCCATAACGTGTCTCCTGACACATGGTTGAGGCGCGCAGCAACTCCTGCTGCGAGCGGTTGAGGTTAAGCGCCGGGGAACAAACCGGAACGGGATTATGCCGAACGTTCCACCCCCTGAACTTATCTGCGTTTCCGCAGATGCAGGACTCGAACCTGCGTCCTTTCGGTCCGAAGTAACCCATTCACACGCCACCGGCGCGGTTACAAATGCACGCCAGGGAAAAAGCGTACGCGGCTTTATACCCGTTTCCTTGAAAACTGGAGACGGCGCGGATTCGAACCGTATTCCCTTGCGGGTTACCGAGAAGAATCCGCACACTACGCCGCTGGCGCATTTTGCCTGTGATGCAAGGGAACGGTCGCTTTTCGCGGAGAGAGTCGTTTCACAGACGAAGTATCCGCGTGCTTCACCACTCGCTATTGCAGGCGTTTGCAGCTTTTGATCGGTTGTCTGGATTCAGCAGAGGAACAACGCGCTGGTTATTTTCTAGCGGTTGCGAGCAGAAGCCAGGAGCTGCCGATGACGCGATCCCGCGTCGGCTGCATCTGGTGACCGAATTGGAGGATGGTAGTCATTGTAGCTTCCTCTGCTTCAGATACAGTGCCACAGGTCGGCTCTGGATATCAAGGGAAAAAACGGAATATTTTATTTGTATCTGTGAAACGCACAAATTATGTCGACAACCGCAACTGTTTGTCAACCTCTTCAACAGCATCGGCAGACGCCTTCGGTTACCGATTCACACCCATAATAGTGGCTGCCGGACCGGGTAATTCCGAATGACCTCCGCGTCCGCCGGATCGGGGTTCATCGTCTTCCACAAATCCAGATATTCTCGCCGGTCGCACACCAGCCCCGCAAACAGCAGACCAGGAGAACGCACCGGCAGGGCGTCAAAATGTTCCACATCTTTCCGGTACTGCCAAGCGTTCTTGTCCTTGAGGTAGGGATAAAGAAACGCAGCTCCCTTGCAGATCCCGCGTCCGTCCGGCAGCGCAAATTGCAGGAGGTCCGGCCCGGTGCCTTTGAGTGATTCGCACAGCATGGTCATCACGTCGAAATTAAAGATGGAGTAGCTGTACGGCTTTGTTCTCGTCAGCTCTTTCGGAAATGACCCATCCTCTCCCATTTGCCCCGGCAATAGAACCTCGATGAAC
>CAYVSQ010000335.1:0-3589 GCA_964453815.1 uncultured Acidobacteriaceae bacterium
ACTCCTACGATCCCTCGAATGTGTGGACCGATAAGAACGGCTATCTGCATCTTCGCATGGAGGAGCATGATGGCCTATGGACATGTGCCGAGGTGAGTCTGACCCGCAGTCTGGGTTATGGTTCGTACATCTTTGTCGTTCCAGATATCGGTCACTTTGGCCCATCTGCTGCTCTGGGGCTATATACCAATGATGACTTTCGAGCGGATGACGTTCCCAGTGAACTTGACATCGAATTGAGCCGCTGGGGAATCACAGACAGTAAGAATGCGCAATATGTTGTCCAACCTTTTTATATCCCTGAGAACGTCTCTCGATTCATGGCCCCCGCCGGAGTGCTGACGCACGTGTTACGTTGGGAGTCCGGGCGTGCTTCCTTCAAGACTGTCCGCGGGTCGATGATTGGCCCGGGAGCATCAACCATCGGTGAACATATCTTCACCACAGGGATTCCGATTCCCGCCAAAGAAACGGCTCACATGGGTTTGTACAGTTATCGACACTCAAAGAGCTCTTCTCAACAACCGGTCGAGGTTGTGATTGAAAAATTCGAATTCCTACCGTGAAAACATGGTGCAGAGGCGTCGACTACTTAAGGAACTCATAACTGGAATCGCGCTCTTGTGTCTTGTGAATGCTGCTTTTGGATTAGATCCTGCCCGAAGAATCTCACAATATGTACATGACAAATGGGGAGAGGACAAAGGGTTCCTTGGAGGAAAAATCTACGCCATTTGCCAATCGGCCGATGGTTATCTGTGGATTGGAACCGAAAGAGGTCTGGTCCGTTTCGACGGGTCCAATTTCACCCTGATTAAGCGACCTCTTCCGAACTCGCATTTGATTGATCGCGTGCGCGGCCTTGTTACCGCCGCGAGCGGGAATATCTGGATTCGTCTCGAGGGCCCCCGCATGCTTCTTTATCATGACGGGAAGTTCGAGGATCCATATGAACGGTTCGATCTCCAGGACATTACCTTCACAGCGGCTGTTTCCGACTACGAGGGTCGTGTCATTCTCTCCGGGCTCGGGGACCGAACATTCCGATACCACAATGGACACCTGGAGACAATAGTCAGCGCAGAGCAAAATCCCGGTAACGTTATCTCACTTGCTGCAACGCGAGACCAGAGTATTTGGCTCGGCACACAAGATAACGGTCTTTTTCGGCTGAGCCAAGGGCACATTTCCAGAGTTGCCCAAGAGCTCAAAGATTCTAAGATCAATGCTCTTTTGCCCGCGGACACGGGCGGCTTGTGGATTGGAAGCGACGATGGAATTCATTTGTGGGAGGGCGGCGTAGTGGCGACGCTCAATCTGCCTTCTTCACTCAAGCAACTCCAGATTCTTACGATGGCCAGAGACAATGCCGCGAACATCTGGGTTGGAACAAACCATGGCATCGTGCGCATCACTCGATCCGGCGCCGTTTCGCTCGACCAACTCAACCCAAAACCTGGGTTCGAGGTAACAGCAATCTATGAAGACCTTGACGGAGATATTTGGTTCGGCGGCTCGCGAGGAATTGAGCGCCTGCGAAATGGAACGCTCACGACGTATTCGACTTCTGACGGTCTTCCTTCAAGCGGTATTGGATCAGTC
Source organism: uncultured Acidobacteriaceae bacterium (assembly GCA_964453815.1). Classification (GTDB taxonomy): domain Bacteria; phylum Acidobacteriota; class Terriglobia; order Terriglobales; family Acidobacteriaceae; genus Silvibacterium. Next base: position 1,603 of record CAYVSQ010000335.1, read on the forward strand.
TATGCTGGCTCTACGGATCGGATTTGGTTTGCGCCGCTCTCCGGTGGTCTCTACTGGATTAAGGAAGGGCAAGTTGGCCAAATAACTGTCGATGGACTGGAACACGATGTTGTGTATTCCATCAGCGGGGGCAACGGTGAAGTTTGCGTTGGCCGGCAACATGGCGGTCTCACAGTGCTGACCGGAAATGGCGATTCATTTACTGCCCGCACCTATACACAGGCGGATGGCCTTGCGCAAAACAGCGTTTATTCCGTGCACCGTGATCGCGATGGGACGATCTGGGCTGGGACTGTGAGCGCCGGCGTAAGCAGATTGAATGGCGGGAAATTTACTAATTATTCGGACTCGAGCGGACTCCCGTCGAATGGTGTCAATTCCATAGTCGAAGGTTTCGATGGGACAACATGGGTGGCTACTCCAAGCGGTTTAGTTTCGTTCGCGAATGGATATTGGACAAATCGCACAGCTAGTGACGGCTTACCCTCGTCAATCGTAAGAACAATTTTTGAAGACACAAAGCATGTCCTCTGGATCGTAACCTCCAACGGTCTGGCGTACCTATCCTCTGGCAAGATCAGAGTTCCAGTAAGGCTGCCGGAGGCGTTACGGGAACAAATTCTGGGAGTTGCGGAAGATGGGATGGGTTCGCTGTGGTTCATCACCTCCGATCATGTACTTCGAGTGAACCACGATCGACTTCTGAGCGATTCGCTCTCTGAAGCAGATGTTCAAAGTTACGGAATCGACGACGGCCTCCCCGGAGTCGAAGGCGCGGGTCGCGACCGCTCTGTAGTGGCAGATCGTGAAGGGCGCATCTGGATCTCAGGTAAGTCGGGCTTGTCCATGGCCGATCCTATCGTTATCTCCAAGAATTCGACCCCGGTCGCGGTACGAATCGAATCTATGTCTGCCGGCGGAAGTCCGGTTAAGGTGCAGAACCCCATCAAGATTCCCTCTGGAGTTCAGAGCATTACCTTGAATTACAGGAGCACGAACCTGGCTGTGCCGGAACGCACCCGTTTTCGCTATAAGCTCGATGGTTCCGATCAAGGTTGGAGCGACTCCGTTGCGTCAAGGCAGGTTGTCTATAAAAATCTTGGCCCTGGCACATATCTTTTCCGTATTGTTGCTTCGAACAATGTCGGCCTGTGGAATGGCCCGGAGACGTCAGTACCTTTCGTCATCGAGCCCGCGTACTGGCAAACGTGGTGGTTCCGAGTTGCTTGTCTTGCAGGATGTTGCCTGATAATTCTTGCCATTTATCGTTTGCGTATTCATCACTTGACGAAACGATTGAATGTCGGTTTCCAGGAGCGGCTCGCCGAGCGTACCCGGATTGCGCAGGAGTTGCACGACACGCTGCTGCAAGGTGTTCTGAGCGCCTCTCTCCAGCTTGATGTAGCTGAAGACCAACTCCCAGAGGATTCGCCCGCGAAACCTCTCTTGAAACGGGTTCTGCAATTGATGGGTACAGTCACTGAAGAAGGTAGAAATGCGCTCCGTGGGCTCCGCACAACAGAATCGGGTAACCAAAGCCTCGAGACTGCCTTCTCGCGATTGAGACAGGAGTTCCCCCTCGACGGCAAAACTGACTACCGCGTTATCGTTGACAGTGTTACGCGTCCTTTGCGGCCGCTGATCCGCGACGAGGTCTACCGCATTGGCCGCGAGGCTCTATTGAATGCATTTATGCATGCGCACGCGAACCGCATCGAAGTCGAAGTAGAATATGCGAGCAGACATCTTAGAGTATTGGTGCGCGACGATGGCCGTGGAATCGATCCTCAGGTGCTGCATTCAGGTCTTGAGGGGCACTGGGGACTGGCCGGCATCCGAGAGCGCTCCAAAAGGATTGGCGCTAATCTAAGACTTCGGAGCCGTATTGGCGCAGGAACTGAAGTGGATCTGACCGTTCCTGGCTTGATCGCATTCGAAAAAGATTCGAATGGCCCTATATCACGGTGGTTCCGTTGGCGTAATCGAG
>CAYVSQ010000336.1:0-14090 GCA_964453815.1 uncultured Acidobacteriaceae bacterium
TGGGCATGCTCCCCTCGACCCGAACGGTCCTGTTTGCGCGTGCGGGATGAAGGGTTGCTGGGAGACGTTTGCCTCTTGTCGCGCGGCGTTGCATTACTATGCCGACCTGTCGCATCCATCGAAGGCTCTTACATATCAGCAACTATTGAGCGCCGCGGAAGGCGGCCATCCGCATGCGGTGGAAGCGCTGGCGAAGCAGGCCTATTACATCGGACGAGGCTTGCGGCTGATCTTAGCCGGGCTTTCGCCGGAGGTAATCCTGGTTGCAGGTGATGTTACGTCCGCGTGGCACCGCTTCGGACCAATTATCGAAGCTCAGGTCGCCGAGCTGACGTTGGCGGGGTCGTCGCCCCGGTTGATGCCGACACATGAAGGCGAAGTGGCACGCCTTCGAGGCGCAGCGGCACTGGTATTACAGCAGCGATCGAGCCATGAATCGAGCCGTGAGCCATCGAGCGGAGTGCCCACCAAGCGCCGTTCCTTTAAAGGAAAGATGGCGAGCAGGAGGCAGACTCTGCCACAATCAAAAACATAGGTGATATCCCATAACAGCGATTTCGAGCCATGATATTGCGAGGCTTCTTCGCGAATGTCTTCGCGATTGGCGGCAGGAATGACAATTGACATGATCTATCGGCAATGACTAAAGTTTGAGACTCGTATTAAAGATGAACGTGACTAGCAGGCGAGAGATCAGTGTGTCTATCCGGCTAGATGTGAATAAAGAGGCTAGAGGTATGGTGTGGAATAACGTGAGTTCTGTGCAGTCGAGGAGGGGGCCTGGGCTGCTCTTTCTCGTCGCAACCTTGTGTGCCCTGAGTAGCGTCTATGGCGTATGCCAGACGACCGCTCCCTATCAGAATCCGGCGCTGCCTGTGGAGAAGAGAGTCGACGACCTTGTTTCTCGCATGACGCTCGAGGAAAAAGTTTCGCAGATGATGAATGACGCGGGCGCGATTCCACGACTTGGCATCCCGAAGTATGACTGGTGGAGCGAGGGGCTGCACGGTATCGCGCGGTCGGGATACGCGACCGTGTTCCCGCAGGCGATCGGCATGGCGGCAACCTTCGACTCCGGCTTGGTCGGAGAGATTGCCACAACTGTTTCGACAGAAGCGCGTGCCAAATACAACCAGGCGATGCGCGATAACGTACACAGCATCTACTACGGGTTGACGATCTGGTCGCCGAATATCAATATCTTTCGCGATCCGCGATGGGGACGCGGACAGGAAACGTATGGGGAAGATCCGTTTCTCACAAGCCGGCTTGGCGTTGCATTTGTAAATGGGCTCCAAGGGGACGACGCGCATTTTCTCAAGACCGTAGGGACTCCGAAACATTATGCGGTTCACAGCGGACCGGAGTCGGAGCGCCATCGTTTTAATGTCGAGCCCACACCGCACGATCTCGAAGACACCTACCTTCCAGCTTTTCGCGCTACGGTAACGGAGGCACACGCCGCATCCGTGATGTGTGCGTACAACGCAGTGGACGGTGCTCCGGCATGCGCCAACAAGGAACTGCTCGAGCGAACCTTGCGCAGAGACTGGAGCTTCAATGGCTACGTCACATCGGATTGCGGTGCAATCGACGACTTCTTTCATAAAGAGGGACACAGATTTTCTCCCGACGCAGAACATGCCGCCGCTGCCGCCGTGCTTGCAGGTACAGATACGAATTGCGGCGATACTTATACGGCCTTGATACTGGCAGTGAAGAACGGATTGATTTCTCAGAACGCCATCGATACGGCAGTGAAGCGGCTTTTCACGGCGCGGTTCCGTTTGGGGATGTTCGATCCCGAGGGCAAAGTTCCGTTCGCGCAGATTCCGTTCAGCGAAGACGATTCCGCGCAGCACCGCGCGCTGGCTCTGAAGGCGGCGCGGGAATCGATGGTTCTGCTGAAAAATGATCGAAATTTTCTGCCCTTGAAGCCCGACATCAGAACGATCGAAGTCGTGGGACCAAACGCAACTGTACTCTCGGCGCTCGAAGGAAATTACAACGCTGTGCCATCCCATCCTGTGCTGCCGCTCGACGGGATTCGCGATGAGTTTCCCAATGCGAGAGTAGTGTACGCACAGGGTTCGCCTTATGTGGAAGGATTGCCGGTCCCGGTGCCGCGTACGATATTGCATCCTTCTGCCGCTTCAACGGAAGAAGGCGTGAAAGCCGAGTATTTCGCCTCCTCGGAGCTAAACGGCCAACCCATGCTGACGCGTGTCGATCCACAAATCGATTTCGATTGGAATTCAGCGAACCCGGCAGCCGGCTTATCGGCAAATGATTTTGGCGTGCGATGGAGCGGTACGATTACGCCTCCAACGACAGGAGACTACACCTTCGGCATCTCGCTGGCACACTGTTATCCCTGCGAGGATCACGAGAGCTACAAGGTTTATCTCGATGATAAAGAAGTCGCGAGTTATGCGAGCGATGAGAAGTCGAAATTTCGTTCGAGTACGACGCCGGACTTTCACCTGCATTTTTCCGATACACACCCCCATATCTTTCGCATCGAATACGGGCATCATGCGGAGTTGTTCGGAGCCGGGTTCACACTCAACTGGGTGCCTCCGGTAGAGCCTCTGCGCCAGGAAGCCGTTGCCGCTGCTCTGCAAGCGGATGTCATTCTCGCCTTTGTGGGCCTGTCGCCCGAACTTGAAGGCGAGGAGATGCCTGTGCATGTCCAGGGATTTTCAGGTGGCGACCGCACCGACATTCAGCTCCCGGAGGCACAGCAGCATTTATTGGAAGTGCTGTCTGCGACGGGCAAGCCTCTGGTGGTGGTGCTGATGAATGGGAGTGCACTTGCTGTGAACTGGGCTGAGCAGTATGCACAAGCAGTTCTTGAATCCTGGTATCCCGGAGAAGGGGGCGGGCTAGCGATAGCGGAGACGCTGGACGGCAAAAATAATCCCGGGGGAAGATTGCCGGTCACTTTTTATAAGTCAATCGACCAGCTACCTGACTTCAAAGACTACTCAATGAAAGCGCGAACCTATCGGTATTTCCGTGGAACTCCTCTGTTTGAATTTGGGTATGGCTTGAGTTATACGAATTTCTCTTACTCGAACTTACAGCTTTCATCAAAGACGGTGAAGGCTGGCCAATCACTCTCGGTCGAAGCCGATGTACAGAACACAGGCAAGCTGGCGGGAGACGAAGTTGTGGAGCTATACCTGACGCCGCCGACAAGCGACGTGTCGGCTATTCATGAGCTCAAGGGGTTTCAACGGGTTCATCTCGATCCTGGAGCGATGCGCCATGTGCGCTTTGAGTTAGATCCGCGAGAGCTGAGCCAGGTAGATGCGGCCGGGACGCGCAGCGTGCGGCCCGGAAGCTATGGAGTCTTCGTAGGCGGTCGTCAACCAAGGCCAGACGAGGGGCAAGCTAAACAGTTAGTGATTCAGGGAAGCGCATCTTTGCCGCGTTAATGAGCGATGCCATGCTCCGGTTGAGATTTTTGTTGCCTGGATTGCTCTTACTGGGGAGCACATGGTCGCTTGCTGAGACGGGCGCGGAAGGATGGCTGCGCTACGCTCCAATTGGGGATGCGAGAGTGATCGAGCGGTATCACACGCTGCCGGGCAGTGTTTTATCGCTCAATGATTCGCCGATCGTGCGCAGCGCAGCGAGCGAGCTGGTGCGCGGCATCGACGGAATGCTGGGACGGAAGCTCGAAGTAGAGACCGCCCTGCCGGACAAAAGCGCATTTGTGCTGGGAACCGTTACAGAATTGCAGACGCATTTTCCGCACTGGAACCCGGGGGTCGAACTGCGGCCAGAAGGCTATGCCATCACCTCGATCCATAAGTACGGGCATATTTACTGGCTGATTGCGGGAGCCGATGCGCGCGGAGTTCTCTACGGAACGTTTCGCTTGCTGGAGATGATCGGTGAGGAGAAAGACCTGAGCTCCCTGTCTGTCAGTGAGTCGCCTTCAGCTCCTGTGCGGTGGGTAAATCAATGGGACAACCTGAACGGCACGATCGAGCGCGGATACGCGGGCCGCTCCATTTTCTTTGACAATGACGGCGTTGGTGTCGACCTGACGCGGGCTGGAGACTACGCGCGCCTACTGGCTTCCGTCGGCATAAACGGCATCGCGATTAACAACGTCAACGCCGACCTGAAGATGCTGACGCCGGAGATGATTGCACAAGTCGCGCGCATTGCCGACGTAATGCGGCCGTGGGGCGTGCGGCTTGCGGTCTCCGTCGATCTCAGCAGTCCGAAAGTGGTCGGCGGCCTCGATACATTCGATCCACTCGATCCGCGGGTGATCGCGTGGTGGCAGAAAAAGGTAGATGAAGTATATGCGAAGATCCCCGATCTCGGCGGATTTGTGGTCAAGGCTGATTCGGAAGGACGCGCGGGTCCGTTGCAATATGGCCGGACTCCGGTGGATGCAGCGAATGTACTGGCACGCGCGCTCAGACCGCATGGAGGGGTGCTGCTCTATCGGGCCTTTGTCTACAACCATCATCTCGATTGGAGAGATCTCAAGGCTGATCGGGCACGCGCTGCTTACGACATCTTTCATCCCCTGGATGGAAAATTCGACGACAACGTGATCGTACAGATCAAGCATGGGCCAATCGATTTTCAGGTAAGGGAACCGGTATCACCATTGTTTGCCGGGCTGCACCACACCAACGAAGCAATCGAGCTACAGGTGACACAGGAATACGCCGGCCAGCAGAGGCATCTCGTGTTTCTGGTTCCGATGTGGAAAGAGGCTCTGGACTTTGATTTGCGCGCGGAGAATCGGCACACTCCGGTGAAGGAAATTGTTGAGGGGAAGGCCTTCGATCGTCCGCTCGGCGGCTTTGCCGGGGTATCGAATGTCGGTCTGGATACGAATTGGCTGGCCCACCCCATGGCGATGGCAAATCTCTATGGGTTCGGGCGGCTTGCGTGGAATCCGGATACGTCTCCGCGGGAAATTGCTGACGACTGGACTCGCTTGACCTTTGGGAATAACCCGACCGTGGTGAGTACCATCGACGACATGCTGCTTTCTTCGTGGAAAACTTATGAGCGATACACGGGGCCACTGGGACTGGGAACGCTGACCGATATTCTGCGCTCGCACTACGGGCCCGGAATCGAGTCGGCCGAGAGGAATGGCTGGGGACAGTGGATTCGGGCCGACCATGAAGGCGTTGGCATGGATCGAACGGTTGCGACCGGCACTGGCTACATCGAGCAATATCCGTCGGAGGTTGCACGCATCTTCGAATCGCTGTCAACCAGTCCCGATACGCTGCTGTTGTTCATGCATCATGTGCCCTACACCTACAAGCTGCGTTCGGGCGAGACGGTGATCCAGCACATTTACGACTCGCACTATGAGGGAGCAGTAGACGCGGCAAAGCAGGTGACGGAGTGGCAGCGACTGAAAGGGCTCATCGACGATGAGCGTTACGAGAAGGTCCTGGCGCTCGTGGAGTATCAGGCTGGTCACGCTGTTGTATGGCGAGACGCAGTAAATAACTGGTTCTACAAGATGTCGGGTATCGCCGATAACAAAGACCGTGTAGAACATGACCCCAGCCGCATCGAAGCAGAAAATATGCAGTTAAGCGGCTACACGCCGATCGATGTGACGCCCTGGGAGACAGCCTCGGACGGTAAAGCTATTGCTTGCGAGGACCCAAGTGGTTGCACTGCGATTGTTGTTCTGAACCAGGCCGCCGGCACCTATGACATCGCGATTCAGTACTTCGATTTCCGGCATGGGGTGTCAACTTACAACGTGTATCTCAATGATCAGTTGCTCAAAGAGTGGCGCGCAGATAATGTACTACCCGGCGACCAGATGAGCGGAGACACATCCACACGGATTACGCTCCATGGAATTTCCCTGAAACCAGGAGACGTATTAAGGATCGAGGGTCATCCGGATGGCGGCGAGCCTGCGCCACTGGACTATGTGGAGATTTCCGCATCTAGCAACACCATGGCGGAAGCCGGTTCTCATAAGTAGTTACAGGTTCACGCCTGAACGAGGAATCCTTGCATGAAGATCACAACTGCTTCTGTCAATGTATGTTCTCCAGGAAGAAACTTCACTACCCTAAAGATAGAAACCGACGAGGGCATCTATGGTCTTGGAGATGGAACCCTCAACGGGCGCGAGCTTGCGGTTGTAAGTTATCTTAGAGAGCATCTTATCCCGTGCCTGATCGGGCGTGATCCTTTTCAGATCGAAGATATCTGGCAGTATTTGTATCGCGGAGCTTACTGGCGGCGCGGCCCCGTCACAATGTCCGCTATCGGCGCAGTCGATATGGCGTTGTGGGACATTAAAGGCAAGGCGCTGAATACTCCGGCGTACAACCTGCTGGGCGGTAAGAGCCGCAACGGCGTTCTCGTCTATGCGCACGCCAACGGAGCCGATATCGAACAGACAATCGATGCTGTCGCCAGGCAGATCGATCTGGGATATCTGGCGGTAAGGGCGCAGAGCGGTATTCCGGGACTGGCTTCGACTTACGGTGTCGCCAAGGGCAACAAACCCTACGAGCCGGCCGAAAGGGGACTGCCTTCGGAGAGCCTGTGGTCTACGGAGAAATATCTGCGTCACGTGCCTGAGTTGTTTGAGCGGGCACGCCAGCAGTTCGGCGAGGATATTCACCTGCTACACGACTGTCATCACCGGCTGACACCGATCGAAGCTGCGCGGCTGGGAAAAGAACTGGAGCCGTATCATCTTTTCTGGATCGAAGATCCTGTGCCGGCAGAGTTACAGGAGGGCTTCAGAGTCATTCGCCAACACACAACCACTCCGATTGCAACGGGCGAAGCTCTCAATACAATCTGGGACGCACAAGAGCTGATTCGTGAGCAGTGGATCGACTACATCCGGATGACCCTGGTGCATGCCGGAGGGTTCACACATCTTAAAAAGATTGCGGATTTTGCCGCTCTGTTTCATGTCCGCACTGGTTGTCACGGCGCGACAGACCTTTCGCCAATAAGCATGGGGGCCGCGCTGCACTTTGGTCTGGCGATCCATAACTTCGGCATTCAGGAACACATGCCGCACTCGGCGGAAACTGACGCTGTATTCCCCCATCAGTACTCCTTCGACGCGGGCTATATGTATCCGGGAGACGCTCCCGGTCTTGGGGTCGAGATCGACGAAACACTGGCAGCCAAGTATCCGTATCAGCGAGCGTACCTCCCGATTAACAGGAAGATGGATGGGACGCTGTTCGATTGGTAAAACATGAGGCTGAATCGAATCCGCCTCAGGCAACGTCGTTTACTAGTGTGCCGAGGCCATCGATACTGATTTGAATCTCATCCCCGCTTTGCAGCGTGAATGAGTCTGGGGGAACGATGCCCGTGCCGGTAAGCAGAAAGCATCCGTGGGGAAAGGTTTGATCGCGAAAAAGATACTCCACTAAGGTCGGGGGGTCCCGTTTCAGCTCGGTGAGGGTGACCGCAGCCGAAAATTCAGTACCCCCGGCGCGCAGGATCATCATCTGTATCTGCGTGGTTGCCGGCATGGGATGCGGCTGGATGAGAATGCCCGGTCCTAGAGCGCAACTACGGTCGTAGACCTTCGCCTGTGGCAGATATAAAGGGTTGGTCCCCTCGATATCGCGGGAGCTCATGTCATTGCCGATGGTATAGCCGATGATCTGGCCGCGAGGATTCACGAGGAGAGCCAGCTCTGGTTCCGGGACGGACCACGTCGCATCCCGCCGAATCCTGACCTTGCTGTTTGGGCCGGCGACTTTGTGGGCCACGGCCTTGAAGAACAGCTCCGGGCGCTCGGCGGAATAGACACGATCGTAGAAGTCGCCGCCGCCCGCGTCTTTCGATTCCTCGATACGGGCGCTGCGGCTGCGGAAGTAGGTCACTCCGGCAGCCCAGACCTCCTGGTGCTCAATGGGCGCTTCCAGTTTTGCAGGTTCGATCTGAACTATAGGCGTTTTACTGGAAGGAATGGAGGAAAGGTATCCGTGGAGATCATCGTGGGCGACGAGAACATCGAGCGATGTCTCGACAATGGGATAGTAGCTACCATTTTGCTCAACCAACAATCGTTCGGTGGTTCGATACAGGATCACTGTTGTTCCCTTTCTGGGTGCTGCCGGCGATGGTTTCGACCTCGGGGCATTGAGCCCTATTTTCGCAGAGTCTGTAAGTGCGTTTTGCCGCATCTCATTTTGATATGATCTGTAAACTCAAATCCGGCGAATATCGGCTCTACTCGCGCAAGAAAGATGAGGCGACCGGCAAGCGGCGCAATCTGGGAACTTTTTCCAGTCTGAAGAAGGCGAAACAGCACGAGCGCGAAGTGCAGTACTTCAAGCGGCACTGAGGGGAAGGCAAGGGGGACAGGGGGTCTAGCCCCCTCCTCTCTCAATCTTGTAATCGGTTCAGTCTATTGGTTTTGGCTAATACCCATGCCTCTAGTGTGCTTCACTCAAGCGAGTGCGGCCCTTAAATGGCCACCAGCCCGCGGCGTAATTTTCCCTAGGGAAATCAGCGTATAATGCCGTTCGAGTTGTTAACGGCAGCTCGCACCCCTCAATAAAATCCTGTCTCCGAATTCCCGGAGGGAAAATGCAATTTGACGAAAGAGCAAAGGTCTTTGTTGCAGATACGTTGAGAAGGAAACTCTCTACCGCGGTTAAAGACCCTAAAACCTTCGAATCATGGCTAACACAAGTGTTTTCAGATCCTGAGAACCCTGAAGCCATGCGATTAGCTACGTGTATGGCATTCGATTTGCACTTAGAGAATATGGAACCCGTACTCATTTCTATGATGGTCGAAGTATTCGAGAACATGAGTCCAGAGTTGGTTCACGATCCGAACTTGGCGTTTGCACGCGCTGTTGAAAACGCCAATCGCAAATGTAGCTTGATGACCTCCATTATGAGGAAGCATACGGGCAGTGAAACTTCAGATTCATTTGTTCGAGTCCTCCGCCTGCAGGCCTTTATCAACTATTATGCAGGACCTCTTTACGGTTACACTGTTGATGCTGCCGATCTTAAAGAAGTACGTCAACTCTATTTCTCTAGCGACACTACGTTAGAAGATATTACCAAGGCTTGGTCCGGACGATATGACATTGTTTGGGTGTGCTCATTCCAACAATTTCAGGATGTTGTTAATAACATGAACGACCCGGCATCATTTCTGAATGATGCCCTCGGCCTGGGCTTTACATCGGATGCTCTAGGTAACATACCTGAACTCGTTGCCATCCTCTACCCACTTGGGCATCCTTCAGAGTCCTATCAGCCGCGCAGCCTACACGCAGATTGGGATAGCATGAATTTTTTCGTCCCCTATTGGGACGAAGATGGTTGGGGACGAACTCAAAGTTGCTCTGGGGAAAAGGACAAGAGCAAAATGAAAGAAAGAATCCATAAAGCGTATGAGACCGGTCTTTCGTCGGAGTACCGCGGGCAGTATCTTGGACCTGTGTCCTCCGTCGTTTCAGACCGAGATGCCCTTTATCAAACTACGACATCTCATTTCTTCCGAGTGTATGGAGTCGAAGGGAATGATAGGTGAAGATACCTCCTTTGGATGGGTCCTCTGAACTTTGGACCGAATGGCTTGGGGCCTGCCTTGCAGGTCGAGTTGGGCGACATGATTTGGGTCTCTCTCGAGACGAAGAATTGCACGAGGGGATCATCCGACTCTACAGAGAGATGCCAGTGGAGCACCGTTACAAACTGGAGAGTGCCATTAGTATTCTCCTAGGATCAATTCCTCAGCTTGAAAGCAATGCTGACCAGTTCTTCTGGCTGCTGCAGGCAATCGCAGTTATTAAGCCGGTTCAGGCCCATGCGACGCTCAGGAGGCTTCTGGCCGAAGGAGTCGTCGGCACTTACGAATTCGCGGGGCGCTCTCTCCAGACTACATTGCTGGTAGTTACAGCAAAGTATCCTGTGGACGACTGGTTAACTGATGTTCTGTGGAAAGAAGCACGCGACACGCACGACTTTGCGCGATTGATTATTTGCTTCAGATGTCTCTCCTACCGAATGGACAATACATGCTTTGGAATGCTCGACATTCTAGTGAGGCACCTCGATTCAGAAGCAGCGGCAGCTCAGCTCTCGCGACAGCTGCTAGGGGTGATAGACCGTCTGAGATGCAGGGGACTCCGCGAGTGGTATCTCGCTCACATCGATCGACTCTCAGAGTACTCGACGGAAATACAGGAAAGATTGAACAAGCTTTTGCACGATGTCTTAATAAGGGTGAACTCGAAGGACGATAACGCCCTTCTACTGCTCAGCGAACTAACTATGAGACGCACTGGTTCTCTCGACCCCGAGCGTTTAGTTGAGATCGCTGAGATGGAAGGACGCCTCGGATCTACGGTACCTGAGACATTAAGGAGATTTCAGGACTGGTCATTCAAGACACACGGCACGCCACTCTGGGAAGTACAACGCGTTGATCCATGCCAATATAAAGGTGGTGTGGATTACTTGATCGCTGATCGTAAAGGGTATAAGGCGAAGGCTCTTGTATCATCATCGCAATGGCCCATCATCAAGCTCCTTGGGAATAGCCTTCCCGCGGACACTCTCCCTAAGAGATACGCATGAGTAAGCCTGACATCCCTCAGATATTTGCCATATCGCCTGATAGTGTTGAAGCGACGATTCGATGGCTGAAGTTGAGGGAGGCTGGTGCTCAGCTGTTCTTTGCAGTCGACCCCTTTGAGATCATTGAGTTTTGCTTTCCTGTTCAACCGGATAGCTGGCGCGAGAAAGATATCGATCTAATTGCTGATGATCAGGCAGCTCTATATGAGATTTTGATTCGAAGGAGTACTCGCCCATTGTTGCTGGCCGAGTACAAGTTGGAACTGCAGCGTAACATCCGCTATTTGTACATTCTTGCCAAAGAAGCCTACTCGAAGACGGAGATGGTCAATGAGCTGATTCGCCTTGGCCCGCATGAGCCTGGCGCATTCGACAAATCCATAGGAGCGCTTGAGAAGAACTTCAATGTCATTCTTGCAGTAGCCATGGGAATTTACTCTCTCGGTCTGGAACGCCTCCAGAATATCTACGATGAGCGCTTGTCGTTTGAAGACTCTCTACCTCCGAAACTCTCGGAGGCGATGTTGGACTACAGGCCATCACCCGTCGAGAAGGCAATCTATGAGGAGCTTGCGCGGTCGATTCCGGATAACGAAATTGAAACAGAGAAGCTAAGACTAGATCGAGCTGCTCAAACAGACGCTAGAGCGATAGATCGTCTTTTTTATTTAAATTTATGTTCTGAGCGGCTCTTTAAAGAAAAGGCTTTGCCTTGCCGGCACATTTACCTGTATCTGTCATCAGCGACTCGGTCTGAACGAGTAATGCGTTTGGGCGCTGTAAAAAGCTCGCTACCTAAGATCGATGACAAGCGACTAGAACTGCTTGTGACCAAATCGCAAATATTTGCAACCGTAGCGCTGAAGCCGCGCGTTTCAGAGGACGATCAGGACACACCTGAAGACTTACGTGGCCTTATTGAGAATATGCAACGGTTCAGCAGGGTGTGCCGTAAGATCATGGAATTTGAAAATGCCTATGGGCCGTCGAGCCCCGCGACCTGCAGCAATTGTGTTTTGAAAGAAGGTGATGGTAAGAATTGTGGTTGGGTCGAAGTGTGCAGACTAGTCGGACAGTTCAATAGCGAGATCAAGCCAGGCACGACCGCCATCCACAATCTCGGCCTCTTGGCAAACGTTGTTCGTTACAAAAAATTCGTGGACAGCCAAGTTAACGAGCGCACTCAACGCGAGTATATCGAAAATTTTAGAGCTATTTGCCGGGACGAAGACCTGGGGAATCTCGCCTTGAAACGCTTACAGACAGTTCAAGATTGGGTCTTATGGGAGAGCGAATTCAGGGCCGCCTTACCTGCTGGATTCGATGTAGAAGCACTAGAGCAGGATGCGGTTGCCATGACGCGAACAACGGTTGCAACGCCGATGCCTCTGGCACTTCGAGTGTCGTCTGAGACTTATCGTGAGATTGCAAGAAATGTGATGGAGGCGTTCCGTTCCAATGTGACCGACGTGCGCAGAAAGCGGCGATTGTTGGCTGAGGCCTGTCGAGGCTTCTTAAGTCTGGACAGCCGCGACAGGGCTAAGAACGACGAGCATGAGGTCGTCCGAACACTTCTGTACTATGCACTCGCTACAACCGGGAGCGATGAGCGACTCGCCTCTCGTCACGCCAATAGGATGCTTCGGCGTGAGACAGACGCCGAAGCCGAGTTTGCATATCTGTGGCTATATTCGGAGGTGAGGGCCTCTAATACAGAGGCCATTGAGCGGGAACTGCCAAGATGGCTCCATAGGTGGCCACAAGATCCGCGTTTTCACCAGCTGCGGAGTGGATATATCAGCCGTCTCCTCTCGAACAAAGATGATTCGCTCAGATCGAGCACCAGATTTACCTGGAATGATGCCTTATTATCGGCGCAAAGGGCACTTTCTGGATATGTTCGCGCGCGTGATGAAAAGAGTTGGCGAATCGTGGATGACAACTATTGGAAGGACATCATTGCAATGAATTTTAACAATGTGGCCTACTACACGCTGCAAGCAGACGGGATCTGGGAGGAAAAGCTTGCTAGCGCGGACAAGTACATGCAGTTGCTTGCACAGACGATTCCAGAAAAAGAATGGGATACGAATCATCCTGAGTATCTGCACACGCAGGCCCATCTTGAATACATGCGCCTTATCTACGGCGACGACTCGGAACTCGACAAGAATTTCATTCTGACACGCGCAATCGAATACTCCGAAAGGGCACTGAAGAGTCGGCCTAAGCCCCTCTACAAAGATTTGACAGAGAAGCTGCGGCTGCTTCAAGGTGAGCTTCGCGAAGACTCTAAAACAGAGGTTTAGTGGTCTCGGTTAAGAGCGGATGCGGAGAGGTGTCCTGCCTGGCTCGGGGGATAAGCTCAGTTTTGCGGCGGTTCCTTGGTTCACGGCCTCTCTCCCCTCCACCATCGCACTGCCGAATCGCGCTAGACAACCGTTCCACCCTTCCGACCACTGTTTGGGCGGGAGTGTGGATCAAACAGAGTACCTCCCGCCTGAAGGGCGACCGTTATCCGAAGACAAATCTGGTAAAAAGAACAAGGCTCTGTGTTTTGGAGTCTGGGAAAAAATGCGAGCAAAAACAGCAGTCGTAGTCGGGGCCCAGTGGGGCGATGAGGGTAAGGGCAAGATCGTTGATGTCCTCTCGGAGCGGTTTAGTGTCGTCGCGCGGTATGCGGGCGGGCACAATGCCGGGCATACGGTCATCATTCGTGGGCAGAAATTCATTCTGCAGCTCATTCCGTGCGGGATTCTGCGGCCGGATTGCCAGGCGGTGATCGGCAACGGGGTTGTGCTGGATCCGGTGGCGTTTCTGAAAGAAGTCGGCAAGCTGAGGGACCTGGGCGTGGCCGTCGACCGGCAGGTCTTCGTCTCGAATCGGGCCCAGGTGATTCTGCCCTATCACCGGATGATTGAGCTGGCGGCGGAGAGCGCTCCGGGGCGACAGAAGATTGGGACGACCAGCCGCGGGATCGGTCCGGCGTATGAGGACAAGATGGCGCGAAATGGGCTGCGCGTGGTGGACATGCTGAATACGAATCTGCTGAAGACGCACATCGTGAATGCCTGCCACGAGAAGAACGCGATCGCGCATGCGCTGTTCGGGACGGAGCCGCTAGATCCAGCGCAGATGTATGAAGAGTATGCGCGGGCGGCGGAGCAGGTGGCTCCGTTTGTGACGGACACGGCGGCGCTGCTGAATAAGGCGATTCGGGCAGGGAAGAGCGTGATGTTCGAGGGCGCGCAGGGCACGATGCTGGATATCGATCACGGGACATATCCGTTTGTGACGTCGTCGTCAGCAACGGCAGGCGGGGCGATCACGGGTACGGGGGTGGGTCCGACGGCGATCGGGACGGTAATCGGCGTGACCAAGGCGTATGTGACGCGGGTGGGCGAGGGTCCGTTCCCGACGGAGTCGCATGACGAAGCCGGCGAGAAGCTGCGGGCGCGGGGCCATGAGTTCGGGGCGGTGACGGGGCGT